>DASRKB010000001.1:0-32198 GCA_035649175.1 Burkholderiales bacterium
CTCCGGGTCGTCAACGCCAACCTTCCCTCCGTCCGCCTGACGCGGTCGGACGTCACCAGCACCTATGCGGGCCTGCGTCCCCTGCTCCTCGACGACGCCGACGTCCCCTCCAGGGCTTCGAGGGAGCCCGGCATGCGGGCACCCCGACCAGGCGCGTCATGTCGTAGTTCGCGCCGCGGTCCGGGCTGGAGAGCCGGCGATCGAGCGCGCGCAGCAGCCGCGCCGCGAGGTCCCAGCGACGCGCGCCGGCGAAAGCCATCATGGCGTGCGTGTCGTTGAACGCGCAGTGCGCGTCCTCCGCGTGCGGCTCCCACAGAGACGCAAGACGGATAAATCGATCGCCCACTTCCACGCCCATCACCTTTAACCTCCAAAGCAGCGCCGAGGCGTCGATCATCGTCGAGAGGTTCTCGCCGCCGATGCGCTCGTCGTGGAGCGCAAGGGCAGCCGCCACGTCGCCCTGCTGGAGATGAAGAAGCGCGCGGTGCCACCAGAGGTGGGTGGAGGCGCCGCCCTCGCCGTCCCAGGCTCGCTCGCCTTGGTCGAGCCAGCGCAGTCCCTCGTCCGCCCTGCCCTGCATCTCGAGCACGTGCGTGACCGCGTGCCACGCGCGCAGGTCGCGCGGCTCGAGCGCGGCGGCGCGCCGCGCCGTGTCCTCGGCCGCGGCGTACTCGCCGCACTCCTGCAGGGCGAAGGCGTGCATGGAGAGCACCGCGTGGTAGCCGGGCTCGCCCGCGTCCCAGCGGGCGAGCGCCCTCGCGCTGCGTCCACGGATGCTCGCCGGGTTGCCGAGGAAGTAGTCGAAGACGTGCGCCACGCCAAGCGCGACCAGATCGCGCGGATCATCCGCCAGCGCCGCGTCGAAGATTCCGCACGCGCGGGCGTAGTCGCCGCCGGCGGCGGCGATGACCGCCGCCTCGTGCCGCTTCTCGCGCGCTGTTTTCTCGAGCGCGAGCGCGCGCGCGAGCGGCTGGGCGGCCGCGTCGAAGTCGCGACGGTCGCGGCTGCAAAGGAGCAGGCAGGCCTCGAAGAGATGAGCGGCGGCCGCCTCGGGCGCCTCGCGGCTCGCCTGCCGGGCGAGCGTCAGCGCACTGGCGCGGTGGCGCAGGAACTGGGCGATGGCTTCGTTCAGCGCCGCGGGCGTTTTCATGCCGTCCTCCAGGCCTGGACGAGCTGCGCGCGCTCCGCGACCGCCGAGGCGGCGAGTCCGGCGGCGAGTGCCCAGAGCGCCGATCCCATGCCGAGCGCGCTGAAAGGCGTCGCGGCGACGACGAAGGCAGCCAGCGCGCCGAAGCGCAGGTTGCCGCCGAAGGACTTCTCCAGCGCGTCCTGAAGCGCGCTGATGATCGCCACGCCGGCCAGCGCGAAGACGTAGGACGCGGGAAGCGCGGCGAGCAGCCAGGCGAGGGGCGCGGCGGCCGCGGCGATGACAAGCGTGAAGAGCGCCGACACCACCACGGCGGCGTAGCGCTCGCCCGGCGCGCCCGCCTCGCTCGAGCCGAGGATCGCCGCGCCATTCCGCGCGACCGTGGCGGGGTGTCCGCCGAAGAGCGCATTCACCACCGAAGCAGCGCCGACGAGCACCGACACCGCGTTCACCGGGACGCGGTAGCCCTGGGCCGCGAGGAAGCCGAGCCCCTGCACGTTGCCCAGGCCGATCGCCAGCACGACGAGCGGAAACCCGACCGCGACAATGGCGGCGGGCGAAAAGGCCATCGGAGCGAGCACGAGCTCGGGCGGCGTCCAGGCCGGCGCGCCCGAGGGCATGGCGCCGACGAACGCCACGGCGGCCGCGCCACAGAGCATCGCCATGCCGACCGGCGGCACGCGAGGACTGCCGATCCAGCGGCCGGCGAGATAGCCCGCCACCACGGCGCCCGCGACGGAGAAATCCCCGGCCGTGGCGCTCACCATGCGCGTGACGTAGGGGAGAACGCTGCCCGCGAACATGCCGAGCACGATCGGCAGCGGCAGCCAGCGCATCAGGCGCCCGCCGACACCGAGCAGGCCGAGCGCGAGCAGCACCGCGCCGGCCGCAAGCGACGCGCCTACGAGCTCAGCCAAGGTGTACTGGCCGGCGAGGCTGCCGAGGTACAGGAGCCCAGGGATCGACCAAGTGATCGGGATCGGCTGGCGCCAACGCAGCGCGGCCGCGATGGACACCGCCGCACCACTCGTCCAGACGATGAAGATCCAGCTCGAGGCTGATGCCGCATCGAGGCCAAGCTGACGCGCCACCGACACCTGCAGCGGCAGCGCGCCGAAGGCGTACCAGACGAACGCCGTGGCGCCGGCCCAGAATGCGGCGGCGGGCATGGGCGTCATGCCCCGGCGAGCTCCCTTTCCATGCGCACCAGGGCCGGATCCTCGTCGGGGTGCAGCGCGAAGCCGAGCTTGCGCGCGAGCGCGCGCATCGCCCGGTTGCCCGCGAGCGTCAGCCCGGCAAACGCCTGGATTCCGGCGCTGCGGGCTTGCGCCACGAGCACGCTCACAAGCGCCTCGCCCAGCCCCCGGCCCCTCCAATCATCGGCGACCACGACCGCGAACTCCGCGTCCGCGGCGCGCGGAGCGTACTCCGCGAGCCCGATGATGCGTCCGCGGTGCCAGGCCGCCACGCTCAGTCCCGGACCCGAGACCACGCGCGCGAGCTGGCCGGGCGTGAGCTCCGATACTGGCGCGAAGAACCGCTCGCGCCGGGACTGCAGCGAAAGGCCGCGCACGAATTCCTGCACGGCCTCCGCGTCGCCGGGCAGCACGCGCTCGAGCGACACGGCGGCTTCCCTGCCAAGGTCGAGCTTGCGGGCGCTATCCAGATGCTGTGGACGAATCTCCATGTCCTTCTCCTGCGTGAAACTGGTCCCCGAAAAACCTATAGCGCTGCGGTTGTGGGCTTGGCGTGCGGGGCGAACAGACGGGCCCAGAACCTTTGCACACGCGCCGCGAGAGGAGCATGGGCCGCGGCCGCGGAATACAGCACCTCGGCGATCCGGCTGCCGCTGCGCGAGAGCGTGATGCGCTCGGCGTAGAGCTCGGGCGACGGCGCGGTGATGGTCATCGTCGTACGCTGCAGGGCGGAAGCCACGGCGAGCCCGTTGCGGTCGAGGCGAAACCACTCGCCCGCACCGACGTAGCGGTCGCGCGCATCGCCCTGCTGCGTGAGCCAGAGGCCGCCCTCCCACACGTGGAGCCGCAGGTCGCACCCGTCCTCGATGCGCAGCACGCTGCCGCGCGTCATGCCGATGCTGCCGTGGACCGGATACTCGTTCGCGTTCATTGAGGATCTCCTTCTCAGTTCAGCTCTCGGTTTCAATAGCGCCCGGCACGATAGGCCCAGAGCTTGGCGCCGTGCGGGCTCCTCCACGTTTCCAGGCCGATGTCCTTGAGCATGTGCGGGTCGAGCCTCGCGAGCTCGCGCTCGAGCTGTCTGCGCTTCCATGCCCTGACGAGGGCCGCCTTGACGATTCGAAGTAGAGTGTTCATGGCGGGCAGCGTACCGGCGGCCGGTATCGCGGCGATTTCGAGCCCGAAACAGTTTGTATCCAGCTTGTATAGAATCGCGGCATGGCGCCGACGCGCATTCTCGTGGTCGACGACGACCTGGCGATCCGGGAGATGCTCGCGGGCTACCTCTCCGAGCACGGCTACGAGGTAGCGCTCGCCGCAAGCGGCAAGGAGATGCGCGCCGAGCTCGAGCGCGCCGTGCCCGCCGCGGTGCTGCTCGATATCGGCCTTCCCGGCGAGGATGGGCTGACGCTCGCGCGCTTCGTGCGGGAGCACTACGACGTGGCGATCATCATGGTCACCGGTGCGGGCGACGTGGTCGACCGTGTCGCGGGGCTCGAGGTCGGCGCCGACGACTATATCGCCAAGCCCTTCGACCCGCGCGAGCTGCGCGCTCGCCTCAAGAGCGTCCTGCGACGATTCCAGTCGAAGGAATCGCCGAGGAAGGCCGACGCCCGCGTCGCCGTGGGGAAGTGCCTGCTGGACATGAAGTCGCGCCAGCTCACAGACGCGAAGGGCAACGAGGTGCCGCTCACGGCGATGGAGTTCGACCTGCTGAAGGCCTTCGTCGAGCGACCCAACCAGGTCCTCTCGCGCGACCAGCTCCTCACCATGACCCGCAACCGGGAGTGGGAACCCTTCGACCGCTCGATCGACATCCGCATCACCCGCCTGCGACGCAAGGTCGAGGTCGATCCGGACCGGCCCCGCGCCATCCGCACCGTGCGCGGCGCCGGGTACATGTACGTTCCCGCCGAAAAAAAATAGCCGGGCTTGTAACCGTTCTGTTTCCGTAGGTAGCCGCCCGGTAACAGCGCTCCCCGGCGGCGCGCCGGCCGGATAGACTGCCGGGGCCCATGGACCGCTCGAGCAAAGCCCTGCGCGATGCCGCCCTCGCCGTCTCCAGCGCGGGCGGGACGGACGTGTTCGGCGAGCTCGCGCGGCTGCTCGCCGGCACCCTGGGCGTGGAGGCGGTGATGATCTCGGTGTTCGCCGAGGGCGACCGCTCCCGCATGCGCACGCTCGCGACGTGGCTCGACGGCCGGCTGCTCAAGGGCTTTGAGTACGAGCTCGCGCACTCGCCTTGCGCAGGCGTCGTCGGCCGCGAGTTCCGCTACTCCGGTTCCAAGGCCTCGGAGGAGTTCGCGCCCGGAACGCTGTTCCACGCGAAGGGCTTCGACAGCTATTCCGCCTACTCGCTGAACGACTCCGCCTCGGCGCAGCTCGGCCTGATCGCGGTCATGAGCCGAGGCGCGCTGCCCGAGCGGGGCGTGACCGAGGCGACGCTGAAGATCTTCGCGTTGCGCACGGCCGCCGAGCTCGAGCGCCTGCGCTCCGAGGAGAGCTACCGGGCGATCTTCGAGGCAAGCGAGGATGCGATCTTCGTGCACGACTGGGACAGCGGCGCGATCCTGGAGGCGAACGCCAAGGCGGCGGAAAGCTACGGCTACAGCATCGAGGAGCTGCGCCGCGCCACCGTCGACACGCTGAGCGCCCCTGACCCCGCTTACTCCGCCGAGCGCGCGATGGCGCTGATCGCGCAGGCGAAGGCGCAGGCCGAGCCGCTGCGCTTCGAGTGGCGCGGCCGGCACCGGGACGGGCACCTGATGTGGCACGACGTCACCCTGAAGGCCGCCACCCTCGCCGGCCGGCGACGGCTGCTCGCCTTCGTGCGCGACACCACCACGCGGAAGGCGGGGGAGGAGGCCCTCGCGGCGAGCGAGGCGCAGTACCGCGCCATCTTCAACGCCTCGGCCGACGCGCTCATCCTCTGGAACTCGAAGCTCGAGCGCGTGGACGTCAACCCGGCCTATGAGCGCATCTACGGCTACCGCCGCGAGGAGGTGATCGGGCGCGGCTACGAGCGCGCCATGCCGCCCGAGTACGTCGAGCAGCGCCTGGCTCTCGTACGCCGCTCCCTCGCGGGCGAGACCTGCCGCGTCGAGCTCGAGGCGATACGCAAGAGCGGCGAGCGCTTCACGGTCGAAGCCACCACAATTCCGATCACGCACCGCGGCGAGCCGCACGTGCTCGCCATTGCGCGCGACATCACCGAGCGCAAGGCGGCCGAGCAGGCTCTGCGCGCCAGCGAAGAGCAATACCGCGCGATCTTCAACGCCTCAGCCGATGCCCTAGCACTGCGCGACCATGAGTTCCGCATCGTCGACGTGAACGCCGCGTACGAGGCGGTGGCTGGCCGGCGGCGCGCCGACGCCATCGGGCAGTTGGGCCTGACGATCAGCAATGACCCCGGCGTGGACCGGCTCGCGCTGCACGCGCGCGCGCTCGCCGGGGAGCCGGTGCGCATCGAGACGGAGGGGCAGCGGCCGGACGGCACGCATCTCGTGCTCGAGGTGCGCGGTGTGCCGGTGACTTACCGCGGCAAGCCGCATGTGCTCTACATCGGCCGCGACATCACCGCGCGCAAGGCGGCCGAGCAGGGACTGCGGGCGAGCGAGCAGCAGTACCGCGCGATCTTCAATGCCGCGAGCGACGCCATGGTGCTGTGGGATTCGCAGCTACGGCGCGTGGACGTGAACGCGGCCTACGAGCGGCTGTTCGGCTGGAACCGGGAGGAAGTCATCGGCCATTCCCGCCTGAACAGCGGAACGACCGCGGAGTACGCCGAGCGGCGGCTCGAGCTCGTGCGCCGGGCCCTCGCCGGCGAGAGCGGCCATGCCGAGCTCGAAGCCGTGCGACGGAGCGGCGAGACGGTGCTGGTGGAGGCCACCGCGATTCCCTTCATGCACGGCGGCGAGCGCCACGTGCTCGTCACCCTGCGCGACGTGACCGAGCGCCGGCGCGCCGAGGCGGCGCTGCGCGCGAGCGAGGAGCAGTACCGTGCCATCTTCAACGCGAGCGCCGACTCGCTCGTGCTGCGCGACGCCGACTTCCGGGTCGTGGACGTCAACCCGGCCTACGAGCGCATCAGCGGGCGCCCGCGCCGCGAGGCGATCGGCATGAACACCCTCACCATGAGCCCGCCGGAGCTCACCGCGCACGTGCGCGTTCTGCACGGGCGGGCCCTCGCGGGCGAGCACGTGCAATTCGAGGCGCGCGCGCGGCGCAAGAACGGCGAGCGCTTCGAGATCGAGACGCGCGGGGTGCCGATCCTGCACCAGGGCAAGCCGCACGTGCTCTATATCGGCCGCGACATCACCGCTCGCAAGACCGAGGAGGAGCTTCTGCGCGCGAGCGAGGAGCAGTACCGCGCCATCTTCAACGCTGCCGCCGACGCGCTGGTGCTGCGCGACGCGCAGTTCCGCATCGTGGACGTCAATCCGGCCTACGAGCGCATGAGCGGCTACGGCCGGGCGGAGGTCCTCGGCAAGGACCACGTGGTCGCCAACCCTCCGGAGACCGACGCGGAGATCAAGGCGTTGCACCGGCGCGCGCTCGCCGGCGAGCCGATCATGATGGAGACGGTGCGGGTGAGGAAGGACGGGACGCGCCACGACGTCGAGCTGCGCGGCGTCGCGATCCGCCACAAGGGGGAGCCGCACGTCCTCTATATCGGCCGAGATCTCTCGGAGCGCAAGGCGCTCGAGTCGCGGCTGCGCCAGGCGCAGAAGATGGAGGCGCTCGGACAGCTCACCGGGGGCATCGCCCATGACTTCAACAACCTGCTCACGACGATCATGGGATACGTGGCGCTCGCCGCGGAGCGCGCCGGCGCGGCGGACCCCAAGCTCGCCGCGCACCTCGAGCAGGCGCTCGCCTCCAGCCGCCGCGCGCGCGACCTGATCCAGCAGATGCTCACCTTCAGCCGGGGCCAGCGCGGCACGCCGCGTGCGGTGTCGCTCGCCGAGACGGTCGAGCAGTCGCTCAAGCTGATGCGCGGCTCGCTCCCCTCCACCCTCGAGCTGGAAGCCGCGAGCCAGGCGGCCCCGGCCGTGATGGTGGATCCGCTGCAGGTCGAGCAGGTGCTCATGAACCTCCTCATCAACGCCCGCGACGCCACGGCGGGCATCGGCCGCATCGACGTCGCGGTCGGGCCGGCGCGCCTCGCTGCCAAGGCCGTCTGTGCGAGCTGCCGCAAGCGCTTCAAGGGGCCGTTCGTCGAGCTTTCGGTGGCCGACAGCGGCTCGGGCATCGCGCCGCAGGCGCTCGAGCGCATCTTCGAGCCGTTTTACACCACCAAGGAGGTCGGGCGGGGCAGCGGCATGGGGCTCGCCATGGTGCACGGCATCGTGCACGACCACAGCGGGCACATCATCGTCGAGAGCAGGCCGCGCGAGGGCAGCCGCTTCCGCATCTTCCTGCCTGCCCTGGCGTCGGAGGCGCCGGCGCAGGCGCAGCCGGCCGAGCCCGCGGCGCGGACAGGGCGCGCGCCGCTCAACGGGCGGATCCTCGTCGTGGACGACGAGGAATCGGTGGGGCGCTTCATGGGCGAGCTGCTCGAGAGCTGGGGGCTTGCCGCCACCGTCCTCACGCGTCCCTACGGGGTGATCGAGCGCCTCTCGCGAGCGCCCGATGCCTTCGACCTCGCGATCCTCGACCAGACCATGCCCGGCATCACGGGCATGAACCTCGCGCGCGAGATCGCTTCCGTCCGCCCGGGACTGCCGGTGATCCTCTACACCGGCCACAGCGAGCGCATTCGCCCCGGGGATCTCGAGGCCGCCGGCATCCGGGCGCTGCTGCACAAGCCGGTCGAGCCCGACCTCCTCTACGGACTTCTGAAGACTCACCTTCGGTAGCGACTAGAATCCGCGGCAGCATGACTGCGCTGCTCGCGTGGCCCGCCTGCGCCGGTGTGCGATGAGCGTCTGGACTCCGCGTTGGCGATCCTCTACTTCGTAGCCCTCAACGCCCTGGGCCACATCGCCTTCGTGGGCGCGCGCATGGCGACGACCCTCTTTGCACTGGAGCTG
The DNA here is from genome assembly GCA_035649175.1 of Burkholderiales bacterium. GTDB lineage: Bacteria > Pseudomonadota > Gammaproteobacteria > Burkholderiales > SG8-39 > SCGC-AG-212-J23. The sequence continues at coordinate 8,376 of DASRKB010000001.1, forward strand.
GGCGCGTCGGCTTTCACCGCCGGCCTGCTCCTGTCGCTCTTCGCCGCCCTGCCGATGGTGCTCTCGGTATGGTCCGGGCGCCTCATCGATCGCGTGGGGCCGCGCCGGCCGCTCGCGGTGGCCTTCGGCTTCCTGATCCTCGGATGCGCGGCGCCCTTCGCGCTCCCGCACCTGGCGACCCTGTACTTCTCGAGCACCATCCTCGGCACCGCGTTCATGCTGGTGCACATCGGCATGAACAGCGTGTTCGGCGCTCACGGCGGCCCCGAGCAGCGGGCCATGAACTTCTCGTGGCTCGCGCTCGCCTTCTCGTTCTCCGGCTCGGCAGGGCCGCTCGTGGCCGGCTTCGCCATCGAGGGCGCGGGCTACGCGGGCGCCTTCCTGGTGCTCGCCGCCTTCCCGGCGATCGCGCTCGCGCTCCTATGGCTGCGCCTCTATCCCCTTGCCCGTCCCGAGCGCGCGGCGCAGGGCAAGCGCACCGGCGTGATGGACCTTGTGCGCGTCTCGGGGCTACGGCGCACGTTCCTGGTGAGCGGGCTGCTCGCCATGGGCTGGGATCTCTACTCCTTCCTTCTGCCGCTCTACGGCGCTCGGATCGGGCTCGCCGCGAGCACCATCGGCGTGGTGATGGCGACGTTCGCCGCGGCCACCTTCGTGGTCCGCCTCGCCATGCCGATCATCATCCGGCGCGTCAGGCAATGGGTGATCATCGGCGCCGCGCTCGCGCTTTCGGGCGGCGCCTACCTGCTCTTTCCGCTGGTGGAGAACGTGCCGGCGCTCATGGCCCTTTCCTTCCTCCTCGGCCTCGGGCTCGGCTGCGCGCAGCCGGTGATCATGTCTCTGCTCTACGAAGCCTCGCCCCCGGGCCGCCAGGGCGAGGCGGTGGGCGTGCGAACGCTGATGCTGAACGCAAGCCACACCTTCATCCCGCCGGTTTCCGGCGCCCTCTCCGCGGCGCTCGGCATGGCACCGGTGTTCGTGCTCCTCTCGGCGGGGCTCCTCGCCGGCGCCTGGTACTCCCGACGGCAGATAAAATAGCCGCCATGAGGAGAGTGCATCTCTCGCAGTACCTGATCGAGCGCCAGCGCGCCGGCAGGATCAACGCCGACCTGCGGCTGCTCATCGAGACCATCGCGCGCGCCTGCAAGGCGATCAGCACGCGCGTCAACAAGGGAGCATTGGCCAACGGCCTGGGCGGGGCCGCGACGAGCAATGTCCACGGGGAAGCGCCGAAGAAGCTCGACGTGCTCTCCAACGAGATCCTGCTGGAAGCGAACGAATGGGGCGGCAACCTCGCCGCGCTCGCCTCGGAGGAGATGGAGGAGCCCCGCCCCATTCCCACGCACTACCCGCGCGGGGAGTACCTGCTGCTCTTCGACCCGCTCGACGGGTCCTCGAACATCGACGTGAACATCTCGACCGGCACCATCTTCTCCATTCTGCGCTGCCCGAAGAATCCCGACGGCAGCGTTTGCGAGGCGGACGAGAAGGCCTTCCTCCAGCCCGGGCGCGAGCAGGTCGCGGCGGGCTTCGCGGTGTACGGCCCGACCACCGTGTTCGTGCTCACCGTGGGCGAGGGCGTGTGCGGCTTCACCCTCGACCGCGAGACCTACACCTTCGTCATGACGCACCCGCAGATCCAGATTCCGGCCGACACCCAGGAGTTCGCGATCAACGCCTCCAACGCGAGGCGCTGGGAGGCGCCGGTGAAGCGCTACATCGACGAGTGCCTCGCCGGAAAGGACGGCCCGCGCGGCAAGGACTTCAACATGCGCTGGGTGGCCTCGATGGTGGCCGACGTGTTCCGCGTCATCTCGCGCGGCGGCATCTTTATGTATCCGCGAGACGCCAAGAACAAGGACGGGCGCTTGCGCCTCATGTACGAGGCGAACCCGATGGCTTTCATCGTCGAACAGGCGGGCGGCGCGGCGACCGACGGCAAGAACTCCATCCTCGACATCCAGCCCAGGGGGCTGCACCAGAAGGTCGCCGTAGTACTGGGATCGAAGAACGAAGTGGAGAAAGTCGCTTCGTACCACTGAAAACGAAAAGGCCGGGGATCGCCCGGCCTTCTCTCAACTCCCTGTAGTGTCCGTTTACCGATAGGTAAGCTTTACTTCAGGTGGCGGCTGACGAGCTTCGTCATCTCGAACATCGACACCTGCGACTTGCCGCCGAAGACGGGCTTGAGCTTCTCGTCGGCGTTGATCATGCGCTTGTTCTTCTTGTCCTGTAGGCCGTTTCTCTTGATGTAGCCCCAGATCTTCTTGGTCACCTCGGTGCGCGGCATCGCGCTCGAGCCGACCACGGACGCGAGCGGACCGCTCGGCGTCATCGCCTTCATGAAGGCCGCATTCGGCTTGCGCTTCTTGCCGGCCTTCTTCGCCTTCTTCTTCGCCATCTCGATTCTCCTCTGAACGATGCGTTCGTTTTCGATCCCGGTTTCCCCCGCCGACGAGCGACGGTGAGCGAGAAGATGCCGAATCCGCAGAGGCATGTCAACGACTTTCCTAGGGAAACGCGCGCCGTTTCCCTCGGGCGTTGCGTTTTTGATCTTAGAATCGCTCCATGAACATCGCCGACCTGCGACAGGAATACATGCGGGCCGGCCTGTCGGAAGCGTCAGCAGACCCTGATCCGATCCGGCAGTTCGAGCGCTGGTTCGAGGATGCCCTGCGCGCGCGGCTTTCGCTTCCCAACGCGATGACGCTCGCCACCGTCGGCGCCTCGGGCGCGCCTTCTGCGCGCGTGGTGCTGCTCAAGGGCATCGAAGAAGGCGGTTTCGTCTTCTACACCAACTACCTGAGCCGAAAGGGGCGCGAGCTCGCGGCGCGCGCCTCGGCCTGCCTGGTGCTCCTCTGGTCGGAGCTCGAGCGGCAGGTGCGCATCGAAGGCACGGTCGAGAAGGTGGGCGCGGCGTCCTCGGACGAGTACTTCGCCACGCGACCGCTCGGCGCCCGGCTCTCGGCCTGGGCATCGGCGCAGAGCGAGAGCGTTTCGTCGAGAAATGAGCTGGAGGCGTCGATGGCGCGGGCCCGCGAGCGGCACGGAGACAGCCCGCCGCGTCCGCCGCATTGGGGGGGCTACCGGCTGCTGCCGGCGTCGATCGAGTTCTGGCAGGGCCGCGCCGACCGGTTGCACGATCGCCTGCTCTACTCTCGCTCGGACCGTGGCTGGACCATTGAGCGGCTCGCTCCCTGACAGCGCGCTTGCGATGCTGAGGCAGGCCGGTCTCGCCGGCGATGAAGAGACCCCCGGCGCGCGCGCGCTATCGGGCGGCGTTTCCTCCGACATCTGGCGCGTCGAGCTCGCCCGCCGTGCGGTTTGCGTGAAGCGCGCGCTGCCGCAGCTGCGGGTCACGCAGCGCTGGGAGGCGCCGGTCGAGCGCAACCGCTACGAGCGGCTCTGGCTCGAGGCCGCCGGGCGCGCCGTGCCTGGCAGCGCGCCCCGCGTACTCGCGCACGACGACGCGGCAGGGCTCTTCGCCATGGATTGCCTCGACTACCCGCTCTGGAAAAACGAGCTGCGCGATGGGCGCGCCGATCCTGCCTTCGCCGCCCGCGTCGGCGCGTCGCTCGCCGCCATCCACGCCGCCACCGCGGGCCGCGAGGACATCGCTCGCACCTTCGCCACCGACGACATTTTTTATGCCATCCGCCTCGAGCCCTACCTGGTGGCGACGGCGCAAGCGCACGGGGACTTGAAGGAGCTGCTTTCTTCCCTGGTGAAGCGAACGGCGAGCACCAAAGTCGCGCTCGTCCACGGCGACGTCAGCCCCAAGAACATCCTCGTCGGACCCGGCGGGCCGGTGTTCCTGGACGCCGAGTGCGCCTGGTACGGGGACCCGGCCTTCGACCTTGCCTTCTGCCTCAATCACCTCCTCCTGAAGTGCGTTTGGGTCCCTGCCGCGAAGCCGCGCTTCCTGGAATGCTTCGATTCTTTGTCCCGGAGCTACTTGAGTAAGTTTTCCATTGGGGAGCTGGAGCTGAGAACTGCCAATTTGCTTCCTGCGCTGCTCCTTGCGCGGGTCGACGGCAAATCGCCGGTGGAGTACCTGCACGAGGAGCAGAAAGATCCCGTCCGGCAGGCGGCTCGGCGCATGTTCGGATCGAGCCGGCTAAGCGATATCGGTGAGCAATGGCGAAGATTCTCGACGTAAGGGGCCGCCGCGTCTGGGACTCGCGCGGACGCGAGACCGTGGAGGCCGAGGTGGTCGTGGGCCGCGGCACGACCCCGCTCGCGCTTGGCCGGGCGATCGCGCCGGCGGGCGCCTCGACCGGCTCGGCCGAGGCAGTCGCGCTGGAGGCGCGCCGGGCCGTGGCGAACATCGGTTCCCTCATCCGCGACGCGCTGCGCGCGCTAAGCGCGTCGGACCAGGAGATGGTCGACCGACGCATGATCGAGCTCGACGGCACCCCCGACAAGCGGCGCCTCGGCGCCAATGCCATGGTGGCCGTGTCGCTCGCCTGCGCCCAGGCGGACGCAGCCGCTAGAAAAATTCCCCTTTGGAAGAAGCTTGCCGGCGAGCGGCGGGTGGCCCTCCCGGTGCCGCAGATCCAGATTTTCGGCGGCGGCGCGCACGCGCGCGGGCGTGTCGATGTGCAGGACTACATGGTGATCTGCATCGGCGCGGGGAGCTTCGCCGAGGCGCTCGACTGGACCGCGCAGATCTACGCCGCCGCCGGTGCACGGCTCGCGAAGCGCGGCGCGCTGCGGGGCGTCGCCGATGAAGGCGGCTACTGGCCGAGCTTCAAGTCGAACGAGGAAGCCCTCGCCGAGCTGGTGGGCGCGATCGCCGACGCGGGCCTCGAGCCGGGAACCGATGTGGGCATTGCGCTCGACATCGCCGCCACGCAGCTCTACCGGGGCGGCAGCTACCACCTCGACCTGGAGAACCGAGCGCTTTCCGCGGCGCAGCTCCACGCCATGCTGCTGCGCTGGATCGAGCGCTACCCGATCGTCTCCATCGAGGACCCGTTCGCCGAGCACGATGCGGAGGCCACGCGGGACTTCACGAATGCGGCGGGGATTCAAGTCGTCGGAGATGATTTTTTTGTAACAAACGAGAACCGGGTCAGAACGGCGGGCGGCGCGTGCAACGCCGTGCTGCTCAAGCCCAACCAGGTCGGCACCGTCACCGAGACGCTCGCCTGCTGGAACGCCGCGCGCGAGACGGGCTACGGCGCCATTGTGTCGGCGCGCTCCGGGGAAACGGAGGACGTGTCGATCGTGCACCTCGCGGTCGGCTGGGGCATACCGCAGCTGAAAGTGGGCAGCTTCTCGCGCTCGGAGCGCATGGCGAAGTGGAACGAAGGCCTGCGCATCGAGGAAGCACTCGGCGCCAAGGCGCTGCCCTTTCCGGCCCGACGCCTCTTCAGGAAGCGCTGACGGCGGTCTGCCCGAGCACGCGGCAGTGATGGCGGAACGCCTGGGCGCTCTCGCGCAGGTCGAGGAACGCCAAGCCGCCGAGGGCTTTCACCGCGACATCGATGCTCTTGAGCACCGACTCGGGCAGCGCCATTTCCAGTCCCTGCACGCACACGATCGGTGCATTCCTGTATTGCTCCAGGCCGCGGATGTAGGAAAGCAGCTCGATCATCCGGGATTCGTCGAAATGCAGACCGATGACGATGAGCTGATAACCGTCGCGGCGCAGCGCCGACATCGCCTCCCGCATCGTCCGCACGAACATGAGCTCGTGTCCGGGCAGGCAGTCGCGGATGGTGCGTTCCATCTCCGGAACGTCGGCGACGAGAATGCTGGCCATGCATGCGCCGAAGCAAGGCGCGTTCCAGGTTCGGGCACACTCGATGCTTGGGGAGAGCATGGGACAGGGAGACCTCCCGCGCGCCGCGAATCTACTCTTGGTGGACGACAATCCCTCCAACCTGCTTGCGCTCACGGCGCTTCTCGAGACCGACCATTCCGTGGTGTCCGCGAGCTCGGGGGAGGAAGCCATCGACGTCCTCGGGCGGCGCACCGATATTGATGTGATCCTGCTCGACGTGCAGATGCCGGGCCTGGACGGCTTCCAGACGGCCGCGCGCATCCGCGAAGTCGAGGCGTGGCGGGACATCCCGATTATCTTCATCACCGCGGTCTACAGCGAGGATCCGCACATCCGTCGCGGCTACGAAGTGGGCGGCATGGATTACTTCACCAAGCCCTTCGACCCCGACATCCTCAGGCGGAAGATCGCCGTCTACGCCTCGTTCCGCATGCGCGCCGACCTGCTGCGCGAGCGCGAGCGCCGGGTGCGGGAATCCGAGGACCTGCTGCAAGTCGGCCGCCGGCTTTCGGCCGTGCTCGAGGCGCTGCCCGTGGGGGTGATGATCGCCGACGCGGAAGGAGTCATCTGCCAGACCACGGACGAGGTGGCGCGCATCCTGAGGGCCGCGACACCGATGCAGAGCGGCGACTACGGCGACGTGGTCGGCTGGTGGGACCGCTCCGGGCGCATGATCAAGGAAAGCGGCCCGCTCTCGCGGGCGATCCAGCACGGCCAGGAATCGCACAGCGAGCGCATCGCCATCCGCTGCCTCGACGGCACGGACAAGACGATCCTCGTTTCCGCGTCGCCGCTTCGCCACCTCGACGGCCGCATCGCGGGCGCGGTGGTGCTCATCCAGGACATCACGGAGAGCGCGCGCATCAGCAAGGAGCTGCAGGAGCGGGTGGCGCGGCTCGTGGGTGCGAGCGTCGAGCTGGCGGAAAGCACTGGTAGGGATTAAACGACAATCGATCGCCGGTTTCGGTGATACCGCGCGAGCTCGCGGGCCGATAGAGTCTCTCCGCCGAAAAGACCGGAGGGTTCTCATAGTGATGCATCCCGGCTACGTGCGCGTCGTCATCGACGCGCCGCAAGCGCCGCCGCGCGTTCGTGCTGCCTGCCGCCGCTTCGCCCGCTCCTGCCGCGAGGAAGACGCGCGCGGCGGCCTGATCGTCGCCGGCGGCTGCGGCGCGCTTTACTGGAAAGATGCGCTCGCGGAAAGCGGCGCGGGCTTCCGCCTCGCTATCGTGGCGCGCGGCGCCGGATCCGCCGATGTCGCACGCGACGCACTTTGCGCCGCCCAGGGCCATGGCGCGGCGGTACGGATCTTCAAGAGCGAGCATCAGGCCGCCGCCTGGCTGATGGCGCGGCGCTAGAGCACCCGGGCGAAGAGCTCGTTCAGCTGCTCGACGCGGATTGGCTTGACGAGGAAGTGATCGAAGCCCGAGCGCAGCGCGGCCTGGCGGTCCTCGTCGCTGTCGAAGGCGCTCACCGCGATGAGTAGCGGCCGCGCGCCGCCGCCCTCGCGCCTGAGCTGGCGCGCGGCGTCGTGACCGCTCATGCGCGGCATGCGCAGGTCGAGTATCACCACCTTGGGGTGAAAGCCCTTGGCCGCGCTCACCGCCTCGTCGCCGTCGAAGGCCATGCGTACGTCGTGACCGTCCATACGCAGCAGATCACCGAGCGCCCGCGTCCAGGCCTGGTTGTCGTCGACGACGAGGATGCGGCGGCTCTTCATCTTTTGATTATCACGCGATCGGCTCCAGTCCTCCGGCGCTGAGCCGGTAGCGCCGGTCGCATTGCGCGGCGGCATGCTCGGAGTGTGTCGCAAGGATCGCCGCGGCACCCCGGCTCTTCACAAGGTTTTGCAGCAGCGAGAGCACGTTGGCGGCGTTCTCCGGGTCGAGGTTGCCGGTCGGCTCGTCGGCGAGCACGAGCCGCGGCTGCCCGATCAGCGCGCGCGCGATCGCCACGCGCTGGAGCTCGCCCCCGGAGAGCTCCCTCGGCGGGCTGTGCTCTCTTCCCGCGAGCCCCACGGATGCCAGCGCCTCCCGCACTCGGTTTTCCTCCGCGACTCCCCTCAGCAGCAAGGGCAGCGCCACGTTCTGACCGACCGTGAGCTGCGGCAGGACGTGGAAAGCCTGGAAGACAAAGCCCATCTTCCCGCGGCGCAGAAGGGTCAGGGCATCGTCGTCCAGGGCCCTCAGGGATTCCCCTTCGAAAACAACCTCGCCTGCGTCGACCGGCTCGAGCCCGGCGATCACGTTGAGGAGCGTCGACTTCCCGATCCCCGAGTCTCCGACCACCGCGACGTACTCCCCCGCGCCCACCCCGAGGGACACCCGGTGCAGGACGGTGCGCGCGCCGAAGCGCTTGGTGACGTCGATGAGCCTGAGCACGGCCGCATCCTACTTGCGCACGGTCACTTCCAAGCCTTAGACTGCATAAGTCCCGGTTTTGTCAGCACTATATTTCCTGAGGAGGAGAAAGTGATCAAACCATTCCGGAGCGCGCTGGTCCTCGCGGTCGTCGCGCTCGCTTTCGCGTTCCCGGCATCCGCGCAACAGAAACTCAAGATCGGCTTCATCACCACGCTCTCGGGGCCGCAGGGCGTGATCGGCAAGCACATGAAAGACTCGGTCGAGATGGCCCTCGAGCACCTCGGCGGCAAGGTCGGGGGCCTGCCGACCGAAGTCGTGTACGGCGACGACCAATTCAAGCCCGACGTCGGGGTGCAAGTCGCCCAGCAGATGCTCCAGCGCGACCAGGTCGACATCATGTCCGGCATCATCTGGTCCAACGTGATGATGGCAACCGTGCCGGTGGTGACCGGCGCGGGCAAGATCATGGTCGGCACCAACGCCGGCGCTAGCCCGCTCGCCGGAAGCCAATGTAACGAGCTCTACTTCTCCACCTCGTGGAACAACGATCAGTCGCCCGAGGCGATGGGCAAGTTCCTGCAGGACTCGGGCATCAAGGAGCTCTACGTCCTCGCGCCGAACTACCAGGCGGGCAAGGACATGGTCGCGGGCCTGAAGCGCTTCTACAAGGGCAACATCATCGAGGAGCTCTACACCAAGATGGGGCAGCTCGACTACCAGGCCGAGATCACGGCGCTTCGCGCCAAGAACCCGAAGGCGGTGTTCATCTTCTATCCGGGCGGCATGGGGATCCAGTTCATCCGCCAGTACGTACAGGCCGGCCTGCGCGACCAGATCCCGCTCTACTCGGTGTTCACCGTGGACGAGACCAGCATCCCCGCCCTCAAGGACGCCGCGGTGGGCCAGTACGAGGCGCGCTTCTGGAGCGCGGATATCGACGTCCCGGCGAGCAAGAAGTACGTCGCCGACTTCCGTAAGAAGTTCGGCTATACGCCTTCCTTCTACGGCGCCCAGAGCTACGACGGCATCATGCTGATCGACTCCGCGGTCAAGGCGGTCAAGGGCAACGTGAAGGACACCAAGGGCATGGTCGCCGCGATGCGCAAGGCGAACTACAACTCGATCCGCGGCCCCTACAAGTTCAACGTCAACCACCACCCGATCCAGGACTTCTACCTGCTCAAGGCGGTCAAGGATTCCAAGGCGCCCGAGGGCGTGGCGATGCGCATCGAGAAGAAGGTGTTCGAGGACCATAAGGACGCCTACTACCAAGACTGCAAGATGAAGTGGTAATGGGGAACAGCCTGAAGAAAGGGCGCGGTTAGACCGCGCCCTTTTTTTATGACCTTCGCGCTGCCGTCATGACTCTCGCTCTTGTGTTCGAGCAGCTGCTGAACGGCGTCCAGCTGGGGGTGATGCTGTTCCTGCTCGCCGCCGGGCTGACGCTGGTGCTCGGCATCATGAACATGGTGAACCTCGCCCATGGGGCGCTCTACATGGTCGGGGCCTACTTCGCCATCACCGTGAGCCAGTGGAGCGGGTCGTACCTGCTCGGGGCCGCCGCCGCGCTCGTGGGCACTCTGGTGGTCGGCATGCTGGTGGAAGTGATCGCGCTTCGCACGCTCTACCAGCGCGACCACCTCGACCAGGTGCTCGCCACGTTCGGCCTGATCCTCTTCTTCAATGAGCTGATGGCGATCCTGTTCGGCCGCTTCGCGCTCTTTGCCTCGCTGCCCTCCTACCTCCAGGGGCACATCGAGCTCTTCGCCGGCATCCGCTACCCGCTCTACCGGGCGGTGGTGATTATTGTGGGTTTGTTGACAGCAATCATTCTCTGGTACGTGGTGACCCGCACGCGGCTGGGGATGCTCATCCGCGCCGGCGCTTCCAACCGCACCATGGTGGCGGCGCTGGGCATCAACATCCGCCTGCTCTACACGGTGGTGTTCGGCTTCGGCGCGGCGCTCGCCGGCCTCGCCGGGCTCATGGCCGGCCAGATCTACACCGTGCAGCCCGGCATGGGCGAGCTGATCCTCATCCAGGTGTTCGTGGTCATTGTCATCGGCGGCATCGGCTCCATCCGCGGCGCGCTGGTCGGCGCGCTGATCGTGGGCGTGGTCGACACCTTGGGCCGGGCCTTTCTCAAGCCGATGCTCGGCGCCATCCTGCCGCCGATCGCCGCCGACACCGCGGCGCCGGCGCTCGCCTCGATGCTCATCTACCTCCTGATGGCGCTCGTACTGGCGCTCAAGCCGGCGGGCCTGTTCCCGGCGCGCGGATGAGGAACGCCGTCTTCTGGGCAATCGCAATCGCCGCGCTGGCGGCGCTACCCCCGGTGGCCCAGGCGCTCGGCCAGGGGTTCTACATCGACCTCGTGCGCCGGATCATGATCTTCGCCATCGCCGCGGTGAGCCTGAACCTGATCCTCGGCTACGGCGGCATGGTGTCCTTCGGCCATGCCGCCTATCTCGGCGTGGGCGGCTACGCGGTGGCGATCTTCGCCTTCTACGGCGTGAACAGCGGCCCGCTGCAGTGGGCAGTGGCGATCGGCGCCTCGGCGCTCGTCGCGCTCGCCATCGGCGCGGTGTCGATCCGCACGAGCGGCCTGTACTTCATCATGATCACGCTCGCCTTCACGCAGATGCTCTACTACCTCGGCATCTCGATCGAGGAGTATGGCGGCGACGACGGCATCCGGCTCAAGTCGCGCAGCCAGTTTCCGCTGCTCGACCTGAACGACGGGGTGCAGTTCTACTACGTGATCCTCGTGCTGCTCCTGGGCTGCGTCTATCTGGTGCATCGCATCGTCAACTCCCGCTTCGGGATGGCGCTGCGCGCCGCGAAGTCGAACGAAGCGCGTGCCCTCGCGATCGGCTTCTCGCCCTATCGCTACCGGCTCACCGCATTCGTCATCGCCGGCGCCATGGGCGGGCTTTCGGGCGCGCTGCTGGTCAACCACACCAACTTCCTCACACCCGATTACATGCACTGGACGCGCTCGGGCGAGATCATGTTCATGGTGATCCTCGGCGGCATGGGCACGAGCGTGGGGCCGGTGCTCGGCTCCTTCGCCCTCCTTCTCCTCGAGGATATCCTCGCCAACTGGCGCGATCCGCGCTGGATCGGCGAGCACTGGCAGGTGATCCTCGGACCGCTCCTCGTGCTCGCGGTGATCTTCTTCCGCCGCGGCCTCGCCGGGCTTTTCCAGAAGAACGATGCTTCTTGAGGTCAGGCAGCTTTCCAAGTCCTTCGGCGCCCTGCGGGCGACCGACCGGGTGGACCTCGACGTCGAGGACGGCGAGACGCTCGCCATCATCGGCCCGAACGGCGCCGGCAAGACGACCCTCATCGGCCAGCTCGCCGGCAACCTGCGCCCCGACGCGGGCGCGATCCGATTCGCCGGCGAGAACATCACGCGCCTGCCCGCGCCGCGGCGCGCGCGCAAAGGCTTCGCGCGCTCCTTCCAGATCACGAGCGTCTTCCCCGAGTTCACCGCGCTGGAGAACGTCGCGCTCGCGATCCAGGCGCACCAGGGCTCCAGCTTCCGCTTCTGGCGCCCGGCGATGCGCGATCCCGCTCTGATGGATCCCGCGAGGGACTTCCTCCGGCAGGTCGGGCTCGAATCCCGCGCGCATGCCTTCGCCGCGAACCTGTCCCACGGCGAGCATCGCCAGCTCGAGGTAGCGATGGCGCTCGCCGGTCGGCCCCGGCTGCTGCTGCTCGACGAGCCGATGGCCGGAATGGGCATCGACGAGTCCCTGCGCATGATCGAGCTGCTCCGGACGCTCAAGCGCCGCCAGGCGATGATCCTGGTCGAGCACGACATGGACGCCGTGTTCCGGCTCGCCGACCGCATCGCGGTGCTGGTCTACGGCCGGGTCATCGCCACCGGCTCCCCGGAAGAGATCAGGACGAACGCAGAAGTGAAGAAAGCGTATCTCGGGGAGGACGCCTGATGCTCGAGGTGCGAGGCATCGAGACCGCGTACGGCCGCAGCCAGGTGCTATTCGGCATCGACCTCGAGATCCGCGGCGGCCAGGTGGTCTCGCTCCTGGGCCGCAACGGCATGGGCAAGACCACCACCGTGCGCTCCATCATGGGCATCACGCCGGCGAGATTCGGGAAGGTGATGTTCCTGAAAAAGGAAATTCAGGGATTGCCCTCCTACCGGGTCGCCAAGGCGGGCATCGGCCTGGTGCCCGAGGGACGGCAGGTGTTCCCCAACCTCACCGTGCGCGAGAACCTGGTGGCAACCGCAAGACGCGGACCCTGGAACCTGGAAAAGCTGTTCCGGATGTTTCCCCAGCTGAAGGAACGCCAGCGCAACTACGGCAACCAGCTCTCGGGGGGCGAGCAGCAGATGCTCGCCATCGGCCGCGCGCTGATGACCAACCCCAGGCTCCTCATCCTCGACGAGGCCACCGAGGGCCTCGCGCCGATCATCCGCCACGATATCTACAGTTCCATCGCGAGCCTCAAGGCCGAGGGTCTGTCGCTGCTCGTGATCGACAAGGACGTGAAGGCGCTCACCGGCGTCGCCGACATGCACTACGTGCTCGAGAAGGGCCGCGTGGTGTGGAGCGGCAGCTCTTCGGAACTCTCGGCGAACCAGGAAGTCCAGCACAGGTACCTCGGAGTCTGAAATGAAACGCGAGAACGTCATCGGGCGCGCCAACGTCGAGGACACGCCAGAGCTCGAAGACTATTACCGCAGCCTGGAAGGCGAGGCGCTCGGCGCGCTGTGGACCGTGGCGAACGAGATCGAGCCCTGGTATCCGCAGCCGAAGTCGGTTCCCACGCTATGGAAATGGAAGACCGTCGAACCCTACGTGAGGCGGGCGGCCGAGCTGGTATCGCCCGAGAAGGCCGGACGCCGCGTCGTGATGCTGGTCAACTCCGGGCGCAAGGAGTGGAGCGCCGCGGCGGGCCTGCTCTACACCGGTGTCCAGATCATGAACCCGGGCGAGATCACTTCGGCGCACCGCCACCAGGCCTCCGCGCTCCGCTTTGTCATGGATGGCCGAGGCGCCTACACCGTGGTCGACGGGGAGCGCATGACGCTCGGGGCGCGCGACCTCGTCCTCACGCCCAACGGCACCTGGCATGACCACGGCGTCGAGGCGGACGGCACGCAGTGCATATGGCAGGACGGCCTCGACATTCCGCTCATGAACGCGCTCGACGCGAACTTCTACGAGGTGCACAAGGATCTCGTTCAGAAGCCTTCCCCTCTTTCACGGGAGAACTGGCGCAAGCCCTACTCGCCTGTCTTCCATTACAGGTGGGACGACGCGTACAAGGCCGTGAAGCAGCACAAGGTCCACGAGTACGCCAACCCGCTCACCGGCGGCCCGATCATGCCGACGATGGGCGCAAGGCTGGAATTAGTGAAAGGAGAAGGAAAAGGGATTCGCCATACCGGCAGCGCTATCTACCAAGTGGCCGAAGGGCGCGGCTGGTCCGAGGTGGGGAACCAGCGCTTCGAGTGGGAGGAGAAAGACATTTTCTGCGTGCCTTCCTGGACGCGCTACCGGCATGGCTCCCCGGGGGGAGCGGTGCTCTTTTCCTTCAACGACCTGCCGGCAATGAAAGCGCTCGCGCTATACCGGGAGTCGCATGATTAGCCGCGAGCAAAACGAGTTGATGACGCGCATTGGACCGGACACGCCGGCCGGGAAGCTGCTGCGCCGGTACTGGCAGCCGGTAGCGCTCGTGGACGAGCTCGAGGGCGAGCGGCCGGTGAAGCCGGTTCGCCTCCTCGGTGAGGATCTGGTGCTCTTCCGCGATCGCACATCCTACGGATTGATCGAAAGACACTGCGCGCACCGGGGCGCCGACCTTGCCTATGGGCGCCTGGAGAACGGCGGGCTGCGCTGCGCGTTCCACGGCTGGCTCTTCGATGCCAAGGGACGCTGCCTCGAGACGCCGGCGGAGCCCGAGGGCAGCCGGCTCTGCGAGCACATCCGCCACAAGGCCTATCCGGTGGTGGCGAGGAGCGGCGTGCTCTTCGCCTGGCTCGGCGAGGGCGAGGCGCCAACGTTTCCGAGCTTTGACTGCTTCCTCGCGCCCGACGCGTACACCTTCGCCTTCAAAGGCTACTGGGATTGCAGCTGGCTGCAGGCGCTCGAGGTCGGCATCGACCCGGCGCACGCCTCCTGGCTGCACCGCTTCTTCGAGGACGAGGATCCGTCCGCGAGCTACGGCCGCCAGTTCCGCGGCACCTCCGCGGATTCCGAGATGCCAATCTCCAAAGTGCTGCGCGAGTTCGACCGGCCGGAAATCAGCGTCGAGCGCACCGCGTACGGCATGCGGCTCCGTACCCTGCGAAGGATCAGCGACGCGCACACCCACATCCGCATCACGAATGTGTTGTTCCCCCAGGCCTTCGTCATCCCGATGAACGCCGAGATGACGATCTCGCAGTGGCACGTGCCGGTCGACGACACCGGATGCTACTGGTACGCGATCTTCACGAGCTTCGGCGCGCCAGTGGACAAGAAGACGATGCGCGAGCAGCGCCTGAAGACCTACCCGGCGCCGGACTACAAGCCGATCTTTTCCCGGCACAACGCCTGGGGATTCAGCGCCGAAGAGCAGAAGAAGCAGACCTACACCGGCATGGGCTTCGACATCAACATCCACGACCAGTGGGCCTGCGAGTCGCAGGGCCACATCCAGGACCGCACGAAGGAGAACCTCGGCTCGAGCGACAAGGGAATCGTGCTCTACCGGCGGCTTCTCCTGGACGCCATTCGCAAGAACGAGGATGGCAAGCTGGTGGTCGAGGTGGACGCCTCCGGCCCGCCCGCCATTGACGGAATCGGACCCACTGCTGCCATCGACGAATACTGGCAGGAAACCGACCGCAAGCGCAGACAACAGGCAAAGTGGGCGGCGTGAAGCTGGACGGCCTGAAGGCGGTCCGCTTCTCGTTCGCCGACCAGCACGGGATCCTGCGCGGCAAGACGCTCGCCGTCTCGGAAGTTCCCGCGGCGCTCGAGCGCGGCGTCACCGTCACGAGCACTCTGCTCCTCAAGGACACGTCGCACCGCACGGTCTTCCCGGCCTTCACGCCCGGCGGCGGCGTGGGGATGGCCGAGATGCAGGGCGCGGCCGACGTGCTCATGATGGCGGACCCGTCCACGTTCCGCGTGCTGCCCTGGGCGCCCGACACCGGCTGGGTGCTCTGCGAGCTCGCCTTCCAGAACGGCCGCCCCGTCCCCTATTGCACAAGAAGGATCCTCAGGAGCGCGCTCGAAAAGCTCAAACCCTTCGACTTCGCCTGCGGCCTGGAAATCGAGTTCCATGTTTTTCGGCTTGCCGATGCGAAGCTCTTGCCCACCGATGCCGGCCAGCCGGGGACGCCGCCCCGGGTCGAGCTGCTGACCACGGGCTATCAATATCTGACCGAGCAGCGCTACGACCAGATCGATCCTTTCGTTCAGCTTCTCGAGGGAAATCTGTCTTCATTGGGAATGCCGTTGCGGTCCTTCGAGGTGGAATTCGGGCCGAGCCAGATGGAGATCACGCTCGGCGTGCTGCCCGGCCTGGCCGCCGCGGATGCGATGGTGCTTTTCCGCAGCGCGGTCAAGCAGATCGCCCAGCGCCACGGCTACCACGCCACGTTCATGTGCCGGCCGAAGCTGCCGAACGTCATGTCGAGCGGCTGGCATCTCCACCAGTCGCTCGCGCGCGAGGGGAAAAACGCTTTCGTGGCTGAGAAGGAGGACCTCTCCGAGACCGGCAAGCATTGGCTCGCGGGCCTGCTCGCGCATGCGCGCGGGGCGTGCGCCCTCTCCACCCCCACCATCAACGGTTACAAGCGCTATCGGCCGTACTCTCTCGCGCCGGACCGCGTCGTCTGGGGCAAGGAGAACCGCGGAGCGCTGCTGCGCGTGATCGGCGCGCCGGGCGATCCCCGCACCCGCATCGAGAACCGCATCGGCGAGCCCGCGGCGAACCCCTATCTCTACCTCGCCTCGCAGATCCATTCCGGTCTCGACGGCATCGCCCGCAAGCTCCCGCTCCCTGCCTCGGCCGATACGCCTTACGAGACGAAGGCCGAGCCCCTGCCCAGGACGCTTTCGGAGGCGCTCTCTTTTCTGCGAGAGGACCCTTGCCTGCGCAAAGGGCTGGGAGATACCTTCGTCGACTATTACTGCAGGATCAAGGAAGCGGAGATCACCCGCTTCAATTCCGAAGTCAGCGAATGGGAGCACCGTGAGTACTTCGAGCTTTTCTGAATCGAGAAAGATCGGCCCCTTGCAGGTCTGCCCCATCGGGCTGGGGCTGATGTCGATGTCGGGCATCTACGGCAACGCGGACGACGAAGAGTCGATCGGCGTCATCCACCACGCGCTCGAGCGCGGCATCAACCACCTCGATTCCGCGGACATGTACGGCTGGGGCCACAACGAGAAACTGCTCGGCCGGGCGCTCAAGGGCCGGCGCGACAAGGCGGTGGTGGCGACCAAGTTCGGGCAGATAAAGACGCCGGACGGCAAGCAGGACGTCGACGGCCGGCCACAGTATGTGCTGCAGGCCTGCGAGGCGAGCCTGCAGCGACTCGGCATCGACGTCATCGATCTCTATTATCAGCACCGCGTCGACCCAAAGGTGCCGATCGAGGAGACGGTCGGCGCCATGAAGCGCCTCGTGGAAGCCGGCAAGGTGCGGGCGATCGGGCTTTCGGAAGCAAGCCCGGCCACCATCCGCCGCGCGCACAAAATCCATCCCCTCGCCGCCGTGCAGAACGAGTACTCGCTGCTCTATCGGAAGGAAGGCGAGGAAACGCTGCAGGTCTGCCGGGAGCTCGGCATCGCCCTAGTCGCCTACGCGCCGCTCGGCCGCAGCCTTCTCACCGGCGCGGTGCAGGGCAAGGCCGACGTGCCCGAGGGCGACCGCCGCCTCGCCCATCCGCGGTTCCAGGGAGAGAACCTGGACAAGAATGTTTCCATCGCGAAGAAGATCGGGGCCATTGCCGCCGAAAAAAGATGCACGCCGGGGCAGCTCGTCCTTGCCTGGCTGCTCGCGCAAGGCAAGGAGGTCATCGCCATCCCCGGCACCAAGCGCAAGGCGCGCGTGGACGAGAACATGGGAGCTCTTCAAGTCAGACTAACGAGGGAGGAAGTTGAGAAAATCTCCGCCATCGCCCCTGTAGGCGCTGGCGCCGGCGGGCGCTATCCCGCCGACGGCATGAAGAAGGTCTACCTCTAGGGCCTTGCGCGGCTACGACGCCGGGCGCTGGCTGCTGCTCGCCACGCTCTGGTCGCTCCAGTTCCTGTTCATGCGGCTCGCGGTGCCGGTGCTTGGCTCGCCGCTGGTGGCCGAAGCGCGCGCGTTCTTCGCGGCGGCGTTCCTCGTGCCCTGGGCGATCCTCGCCGCGCAGCGCATCGCGCCGCTAGCGCGCTGGCGCGACCACCTCGTCATCGCGCTCGCCAACAACGTGCTGCCATTCCTTGCTTTCGCCTGGGCGGCGAACGGGCTGCCCGCGGGCTACCTCGCCATCATCAACGGCACGGTGCCGCTGTGGACGGGCCTCTTCGCGGCGGCGCTGATCGGAGAAAGGCTGGGCGCGCGGCGCCTGGCGGGCTTCGCGCTGGGCATCGCGGGGGTGGCGCTCATCGTTAACCTCGGGCCGGTCTCGCTAGAGGCGGCGACGATCCTCGCTGCCCTCGCCGCGCTTGCCGGCGCGGCGCTCTGGGGCTGGGCAGGCGTTCTGATCCGCCAGCGCATGGCAAAGCTCGCTCCCATCGGCATCGCGGCCGGCTCGATCTCGTTCGCGGCGATCCTCATGTCGCCCGCGTGGGTGCTCGGCCCGCCGCCGCAGGCCTGGACGCCCGAGGCGGCCGCGGCGGTCATCGCGCTCGGGCTTCTCTGCAGCGGCGTCGCTTACCTGCCCTTCTTCACGCTCCTGCGCGACATCGGCCCGTCGCGCACGCTCTCGGTGACGTTCCTTATCCCGGTGCTCGGCGTGCTGTGGGGCTGGCTCTTCCTCGACGAGGCGGTGACCGTCTCGGTGCTCGTCGGCGCCGCGCTCGTGCTAGGTGCCCTGGGGCTGGTTCTGCGCCGCTAGCGTCCCGATCTTCACGTTCTCCTTCCGCGGGGCGTCCCAGTATTCCGCCTTGTCGATGCGCACTTCGAGCAGCGCGAGATCCGGCTCCTGCAGCCCGCGCGGAAACCAGCGCTCGAGGCCCGAGCTCCATAGCTGGCGCATCTTGTCCTTGTCCTTCACCACGCGCGCCGTGCCCGAGATCGAGGCGTAGTCCTCGTCGCGCGGATCGGCGTAGGACAGGCTGACCTGATTCTCCTGCTTCACTTCCAGCGACTTCGGGGCATGCGCCTGGGTGAAGAACCACAGGCGCCCGCCCGCGTCGATCTCCAGGGTCTCGAGCGGCCGGCTACGCAGCGACCCATCGGGCTCGACGGTGGTGAGCATCGCCACCTTCATCTGCCGCACGAGCGCCGCCAGCCGCGCCAGGTCCTCGTTCCTTTGTTTCGCTACTTTCATGGGGTTACCTCCGGCTTAACCCGCAGCAAGGAAAGTGCCGTTTAACTCCTGCAAAAGGAGAAACACTCATGACAAGCTTGAAAAAAGTCACAGCCGCCGTCGCCCTGGCCCTGAGCCCGGCCGCGTTCGCGGCCTTGCAGGAAAAGCCCAGCACCCTCGCCGACCAGCAGTCGGTCGCGGTCACCATCTACAACGAGAACCTCGCGCTGGTGAAGGACACGCGGCGCATCGCATTCGAGGCGGGTCGCAACCGCATCGCGCTGCGCGAGGTGTCCGGGCGCATGCGCCCGGAGACGGCGCTCCTCAGGAGCCTCTCGCACCCCGGGTCGCTGCGCCTGATGGAGCAGAACTTCGATTTCGACCTCCTGACGCCGGCGAAGCTCCTCGAGAAGTACGTCGGCCGCGAGGTGCGCGTGGTCAAGACCCATCCGATGACGGGGGTCGAGACCATCGAGACCGCGACGGTCCTCGCCGCCACCGGCGGCGTGGTGATGCGCATCGGCGACCGGATCGAAACCGGTCTTCCCGGCCGCATCGTCTACGACGGGGTGCCCGCCCACCTGCGCGACCGCCCGACGCTCGTCTCCGAGCTCGACGCCGCGCGCGCCGGGACGCAGCTCGCCGAGCTCTCCTATCTCACCGGCGGGCTCGCGTGGAAGGCGGACTACGTCGCCGAGCTGAACGCCGGCGACGACGCCCTCGATCTGAGCGGCTGGGTCACGCTCACCAACCAGAGCGGCACGTCGTACCCGAACGCCAAGCTTCAGCTCGTCGCCGGGGACGTGAACCTCGTGCGGCAGGAAATGAGGGTGGCGATGAAAGCCTCCAGGATGAGGGAAGCCGCCGCCGCGTCGCCGGCGCAGGACATGGCGCAGGAGTCGCTCTTCGAGTACCACCTGTACACCCTCTCGCGGCCCACTACGATCGCCGACAACCAGACGAAGCAGGTGTCGCTCCTCAGCTCGCAGGCCGTGCCGGTAAGAAAGGAGCTCGTTCTCCAGGGCACCGACTACTACTACCGCTCGAGCATCGGAAACGTCGGGCAGAAGATGAAGGTGGGGGTCTTCGTGCAGTTCGAGAACCGCGAGTCGGCGCGCCTCGGCGTGCCGATGCCCAAGGGCGTGGTGCGCGTCTACAAGAAGGACAGCGCGGGCAACGCGCAGTTCGTCGGCGAGGACCGGATCGACCACACGCCGAAGAACGAGAAGGTGCGCCTCAAGCTCGGCGAGGCCTTCGACCTCACCGCGGACAAGAAGCAGATCGACTTCAAGCGCCGCGAGCCCACCAACCGCGCGAGCTACGTCTACGAGAGCGCCTACGAGATCGTGGTGAAGAACGCGAAGAAGGAACCCGCCACCGTGGTGGTGCGCGAGCCGGTGCCGGGCGACTGGACCATGCTCGACGAGAGCCATCGCCACGCCAAGGTCGCCTCGGGAACCGCAGAGTGGGAGCTCAAGGTCCCTGCAGAGGGCAGCACGACGCTGAGATACCGGGTGCTGGTACGCTACTAGGGTGGTCAAGCTCACCCGCGAGAGCATTCTCGACGGCTCGCTGCATGCGTCCGTGCGCGCTCTGCTCGGGCCGGGCGTGCGCTTCCTCACCGACGCGGAGCGCGAGGCGCAGGTGCGCTCGATGCTCGGGCGGGCGCCCCGCCCGGGCCGCGTCTGGATCTTCGCCTTCGGCTCGCTCATCTGGAACCCGGCCTTCCACTTCGCCGAGCGGCGCACCGCGCGCATCCACGGCTTCCACCGCCAGTTCTGCCTTTGGGCGCGCGCCGGGCGCGGCAGCCCCGAGCGGCCGGGGCTGATGCTCGCCCTCGAGCCTGGCGGAAGCTGCACGGGGGTCGCCTATCGCCTCGAGGAGCGTGCAGCGGCCACCGAGCTCGACGTCATCTGGCGCCGCGAGATGTTCACCATGGCCTACCGGCCGGTCTGGATCACCGCCCACACCCCGGAGGGGCCCGAGCCGGCGATCGCCTTCAGCAGCAACCGCACCCACGAGCGCTACGCTCCAGGCCTGGAAGACCAGGCGATCGCGCATTACCTCGCCACCGGTGCCGGCCCGATGGGCCGCTGCTGCGATTACCTCTTCGATACCGTCGCCCACCTGCGGGCACTCGGTATCCGCGACCGGCGCCTCGAAGCGCTCGAGGCGCGGGTGAGGAAGCGGCTCGCGGAGTAGTCGTCCCCGCGAAGGCGGGGACCCATTTCTGATCTCGAAGCCTAGCCCTCGACCGGCAGCACCGTGATCGCGTACTCGTGGCGCAGCTTGCGCTTGAGCACCGGGTCTTCGAGCTCCATCGAGAATTTCTTGGCCGGGCGGATGCCGCCCTTGGCGGCGAGCGTGCCGCAGAACATCGCCCAGCCGGGCTTGAGAGGATATCTCCCGAGGAGATCTTCCGGCGATCGCATGGCCGTGACCAGTCCCTCCTGGTAGAGCTCGCCATCGGCCCACGAGCGCAGCACCAGCTTCTCCCAGTGCGGCTTCACCTCGTCGTAGCGCCACGCCTTCTCCGAGACCGGCTTGGCGCAAAGCTGCTTGGAGAGCGACACGCCAATGGTCTCGGCTTTCCGGTCGGTGTGATCCGATCCCACCGATACGAACAAGGTGTTGTCCTTGGTGATGAGAACGAACTCGACTTCGCCGCTCGTATCCGGACCGGAAACCTGGATCTCTTCTGCATGCGTGAAGAGGGAAGCCGCGACGCGATAGAAGATCGGCGTGGTCTTCGGCGGTTTCACGCCGATCTCCTCCAGCTCGCGGATGTGCTTCTTCAGAGCGGCCTCGTCGCGTCCCGTCCATCCGGCGATTACCAGTTCACTGACGCGGGATGTCATAGGAGCTCATGAGGTCATCTACCACCTTGTGGTAATGGTTCCACGGCGCTTCGCGAAAGTTGTGGTTGCGCACGATGAAGGAGGCGCCGGCGTAGAACTTCTCGTACTGGAGGTGCCGCCCAGCGAACTCCGAGCCGATCAGATCCCAGGCGAGCTTGTAGAGCTTCATGCGCTCGAGCGCCGGAAGCTGCGGCGTCTGCCAGTAGGTCTCGAACATCGCCTTCAGCTTCGGGTCGTGCATCACCGTAGCGTCCGCCGGCATCTGGAAGATGCCGCCGCCGCAGAGCTCGCGCAGCGCGTCGATGATGGAAGAATGGCTCTCGGTGCACCAGTTGAGCGCCGCGTACATGTAGCGGCGGTTGAAGGTCTTCCAGCCGCCCACGGGCCAGTCCTCGGCGTCCTGGATCTGGCCGGCGATCATGCCGCCGAGCGCCGCCTCCAGTGCTGCGAACCGACCCAGGACTTCCCTGACGGCCGGAACCTCATTGGCGCCCGAGGCCTGCGCGATCTTGCTCGCCAGGCCCACGATGAGCTGCATCTTGGCGTGGAAGCGCACGTTCGACTGGTGGTTGCCGTAGCAGTGCCCCGGCGTCTTGATGTAGACGTCGCGCGCGAGGATCGCGTCCATGTGCACGAAGACCCGCTCCCAGGGCACCTTCACCTCCTCGCACATCACCATCGAGTCGGTCTCGTCGAAGCGCCAGGTGAGCGGGTTGTCGAACTCGTTGGGCGCGTGGCGCTCGAAGGCCTTGCGCGACCAGAGCGTCACGCCCTTCGCGTTCACGGGGATCGCGCAGGTGATTGACTCGGGAAGCTGGTTGGGCGCGAGCGGGATCAGGTTGCCGATCCAGATCTCGTTGGCGAACACGGCACCCGTGGCGAGCATCTTCATGCCGGAGATGACCACCCCGTCGTCGTCCTCGCGCACCACGCGCAGCGTCGGCACGGGGATGTTCTGCTTGACGTAGAACTCCGGGTTGCGCGCCGCCTGGGGCGGGATCACGGCGTACACGCCGTAGACGTCCTCGCGGCGCATGTGTTCGTAATAGGACTTGAGATTTTCCTCGAACCTCCCGAATACCCCGGGATTCATCGCCATCCCGGTCACGAAGCTGGAGACGTGGTCGGGCGAGCGGCCCAGCAGGCCGTAGCTCATCTCCGCGATGGCGCGGTGAAGCGCAGTACGCTTCTCCAGATCCTCTCTCGTCTTTGCCCTCAGAAAGTAGGCGCTGTAGCGCTGACTTTTCTCTTCATAGCTGTATTTTGGTTCCGACCGCTTCATGTCGTAGATAGCGGCCATGGAGCGCGCGCCGTTGCGGAAGGCGGGGTGCTTCGTGACGTCGTCGACCCGCTCCGAGCCGATGTAGACGACGCGGCCGTCCCTCAGCTGCTCGAGATGCTCACTTCCGGTCTTTAGCATGGTAGTAGTGGATCTCGTGCAGGATGCAGCCGTTGCGGGAAGTGAAAGGGCCGTGATGCACGCCCGGCGGCCGGCAGGCGTAGGTCGGCGCGAAGCACTGCTCGCCACCCTTGCCCTCCTTGTCGTTGCCGACCACGAGATCGCCCTGCACCACGTACACCTCCTCCCAGTGGTCGTGCACGAAGGGCTCGGTGGAGAACGCGCCCGGGTCGATCTTCAGGAGCCGCGTGCGGCTCCCGGTCTTGTTCTTCTCGTCGAGGTCAGACGCGAGAATCTTCTGCCAGAAGCCCGGCGGGTAGCCTTCGGGGCGCCGCCAGCCGCTGGAGAGGTCCACTTTCACGAACTCGAGATGCTGCTTCGGATCCATCAGGCTTCCTCCTCGTTGCCGTCCAGCCAGGGCGAGCGGAACACCTCCTCCTGCCGCATCGCCTGGTGGAACACCTCGCCCTCATAGGGCGGAAAATCCTGGAAATCGCGGCGCGCCTGCGCTCGCTCGGGCGACTTCAGTGCCAGGTCGAGATCGGCCTGACTTTCGAACTCGAGCTGGGCGACGAGAACCGTGGAGCCCTTTTTGACCGGACAAGGATCGGTCCAGGGTACCGGCCGGTGCAAGACCACTCGCCTCATGCCCGGCCAGCGGGCGAGAATCGGCACGTGCCGCTCCTTGTAGTGGCGCACGAATGCTTCGGAATCGTCGATCTCGTAGCGCACGAAATACGAGACGGTCATCGGCTCGAATTCGGGGTCAGACCCCGAATTCCCCTCATGCGGCCTCCTCCGCCTCGCGCATCAGGAGCTCGAGCATCGCCACAGCGCGGTCGCCGCTCGCGAGGAGGTCCTCCGCGAGCCTGCGCACCTCGCGGAAGCGCCTCGCGTCGAGGCGCTCGAAGAGGACGTCGTTGATC
>DASRKB010000002.1:0-13173 GCA_035649175.1 Burkholderiales bacterium
CGTGCAGCGTCTGCTCGTCGTCGAGCCCGTTGAGCTGCGCCTCGAGCGCCGCCCGGCCCTCCGCCTCGCGGCGGAAGCGCACCGCGGTCTGGCGGATCGACTCGATGCGCTCGAGCATCCCTGGCCCGACCTGGTCGCGGATCACTTCCCCGAGCAGCCTGCCGAGCAGGCGCCGGTCTTCGCGGAGCAGGTGCTCCTTCTCTTCCACTTTCCGATTTTAGGCGTAGGATGGATCGCCCGAACCGCAAGGAGACACCCTATGTGCTACGAGTTCGAGCGGGAGTATTGGCGCAAGCGCGCCGAGGAGGCGCGCAGCGAAGCCGAGAAAGCGAGGGAGCGCAATGCGCCCAAGCCGGAGCCTGACAACGAACGGGACGTGAAGCAGCCGGATCCGGTTCCCGCCTAAAAGAAACCCCGCCGAGGCGGGGTTTTTCTTTGTCAGCGCGGGATTTCGTTGCTACTGGCCCGCGACCGCCTCTTTCCAGATCACCGCGTCGTCCACGGCATAGAGCATGCAGTTCTCCTTGGCGACGGCGCCGCACTGGCGGATGGCTGCGTCGCGCGCGTCCTGCACGCCCGAGGAGAAGCCGCAGCGCCCGTCGTCGCTCACCGCGTACGCGCGCGGGCCCGGCGCCTCCAGGAAGGCGCGGTACAGGCTGCGGCAGGCATCGGACTTCACGTTCGGGAGCCTGTCGAGCGCGAAGAGCATTCGGCGCTCGGGCTCGTCGGCGTCGAGGCGCGCGAACTGCACGCCGTGCCTGCCGAGGAAGCCCTCGACCGCCGGCAGCCAGTAGCGCACGCCCAGCGTGCTGCCGAAGAGATAGTGGCCGTCGGTGCCGAACGCGGGCTGCAGTACGTACTCGGCTCTCGCGCCGTTGGCGGCGAAGCGATCGAACCACAGCCGCGAGGTCTTCGGCGCGAAGAAGCGGTCGTTCTCCGCATAGTGCAGGAGCACCGGCACCTTGACCGTCCGGCCGATGCGGTCGAGTACCTCCGCGACCGGCTCGACCGCGCAAGGCTCGCCCGGGCTGCCGATCGGGTCGCCGCCGCGGCCGGCGGCGAAGCCGAGCACCGCCACCAGGCCCTCGGGCTCCCGCGTTCCCGCCGTAAAGAGCGCGACCATCGCGCCGGCCGATTGCCCGGCAAGGATCATGCGCGAGCGATCGACGTACGGCAGCGAGCGCGCGTACTCGTAGGCGGCCATTACGTCGTCGGCGGCATTGCGCTCGGCCCGCATGTAGTCCGGGTTGGCGCAGGAGCCCGGGTCCTCGGCCATCTGGCCGCCGGTCTCGCCGAAGCCGCGGCGCAGCGGCATCACCACCGCGAAGCCGCGCCGCGCGAATACCGAGGCGGCGCCGATCAGCAGGTCGGAAGACTCGCGCGCGCGCTCGCGCGCCGAGGCCGACACGCCGTGGTTGAGCACCACCGCGCCGTACGGGCCGGGGCCCTCAGGGCGCAGGATCGTCGCCACGATTGCGTAGCGCCCGTCGCCCGCCGGGATGTTCACCTTCTCCTCGATGAGCCGCGGGCCGATGGCGGCGCCGTGGTCGTCCTGCGCGAGGCTGGGGCTCAATGCGCCGAAGAGCGCCACTGCGCTCACCGCCGCCGCCCGCAATAAATTGCGTCCCCCCTTCACCTACGCCCTCCGTCAAACTTGGCCTCACGCAGTGTAGCGAGACTCGCGACAGAGGACTAGCGGAAATTTCGCCTTGGTTCGATCAAGTCCCTTGCGCGGACCTCGGGAGCGGGCGTCACCACATCGCGCGCAGCGTAGCTGCAATTCTTACAACCGGGTCCGCGCCGAACGAGTGCGGCTCGAGGCACGACATCACCTCGTCGGTGATAAAGCGACTACGCGCCCCGTAAACGTGACGATCGCCCATGCGCGACTGCTGCGTGACGTAGTACTTGAGCGGCGCGACGAGCTCGAGCGCGCTTTTTGCGCGGGTCATGGCGACATAGAGCAGCCGGCGCTCCTCCTCGACGAGCTCGGCGCGTCCGGTGGAGAACTCGTTCGGAAAGCTGCCGTCGGCGACGTTCAGCACGTACACCGCCTCCCACTCCTGGCCCTTGGCCGAGTGCACCGTCGAGAGCACGAGGTAATCCTCGTCGAGGTGCGGCGCGCCCGAGAGGTCCCCCGTCGCGGCTGGAGGGTCCAGGGCGAGCTCGGAAAGAAAGGCCTCTCTGGAAGAAAAATTACCCGAGATCCGTTCGAGCTGCTCCAAGTCCCCGGCGCGCACGTGCGCCTGCTCGTAGAGGCGCTCGAGATGCGGCTGGTACCACTCGCGCACGCGCCCGACCTGCCCCGCCCACGGGGTCTGGGGATTCATAAGGTCACTCATCAATGCCTGGAACTCGGGGTCAGACCCCGATCTGTCCAGGAAAAGCTTCTCCGCCCTCGCCGGCCCGACGCCGGGAAGAAGCTGCAGCGCGCGAAAGGCGGCGACGCGGTTCCTAGGGTTGTCGGCCCAGCGCAGCACCGCAAGCAGGTCCTTCACATGGGCGGCCTCGAGGAACTTGAGCCCGCCATACTTCACGTAGGGGATGTTGCGGCGCACGAGCTCGAGCTCGAGCACGTCGCTGTGGTGCGAGCTGCGGAAGAGCACCGCCTGGCGCCTGAGCTCGACGCCCTGCTCGCGCGCTTCCAGGATGCGGCCGACCACGTAGAGCGCCTGCGCCTGGTCGTCGGCGACGCTCACGTAGCGCGGCCTGCCCCCCGGCGGCCTCACCGCGCGCAGGCGCTTGCCCATGAGCGCGTTCGCGGCGTCGAGGATCGCCTGGGTGGAGCGGTAGTTTTCTTGCAGCTCCACGCGGGAGGACCTTTCCGCGAAGGCGAGGATGTTCTCGACCGTCGCCCCCCTGAAGGAGTAGATCGCTTGCGCGTCATCCCCCACCACCGTCACCCCCTCGCCGCCCGGCTTGAGCCGCTCGAGGATGCCAGCCTGCAGGCGGTTGGTGTCCTGGTACTCGTCGACCAGGATGTGGTCGAACGCTCCACCGATCTCGCGCGCCAGGTGCTCGTCGGCTAGCATCTCGTGCCAGTAGAGCAGCAGGTCGTCGTAGTCGAGCGCCTGGCTCGCGAGCTTGCGCTCGACATAGGCACGGTACAGCCGCTGCAGGTCCTCTTCCCATTCGCCACACCACGGGAACGTGGCGTCCAATGTTTCCCTCAGATTTCCCTGTCGGTTCACGACATGGGAATAAATTGCAAGGCAAGTGTCCTTGCGCGGGAAGCGCCGCTCGGCCTTCGAGTAGCCAAGCTCGTGGCGCGCGAGGTCCATCAGGTCCGCGGCGTCGGAGCGGTCGAGCACGCTGAAGGAAGGCTCGAGGCCGATGCGGTGCGCGTGCATCCGGATGAGGCGATTGGCGATCGCGTGGAAGGTGCCCGACCAGGGCAGGCGCACGTCCGCGGCGAGCTCCCCCACGATGCGCCGCGCGCGGCGCGTCATCTCCACCGCGGCGCGCCGCGAGAACGTCAGGAGGAGAACTCTCTCGGGAGAGTTCTTGTTCAAAATCAAGTGCGCGACGCGATGCGCGAGCGTGTTGGTCTTGCCGGTTCCGGCGCCGGCGAGGATGAGCAGCGGCCCCCGGCCGGTGAAGCATGCGGCCTCGCGCTGGCGCGCGTTCAGCTTGTCGAACCGGTCGATCGCTCCCACGGCGCGCACTATAGGGCATTACTGTATATTCATCCAGTCTTGGCGGTTTCGCGGCAGATCGGGGTCAGACCCCGAATTCAAGCTACCTTTGAGGAACTGACATGGACCTGAGCGCGCTCACGCCCGCAAGGCTGAAGGGCATCCGCCGCGGCATCGAGAAGGAGAGCCTGCGCGTGCGGCCCGACGGGACGCTCTCGCAGCAGCTGCATCCGCCGGCGCTCGGCGCGGCGCTCACGCACCCGCACATCACCACCGACTTCAGCGAGGCGCAGCTCGAGCTGATCACCGGGGTGCACGGCACGGTGGACGGCTGCCTCGGCGAGCTCGAGGAGATACACCAGTTCGTCTACCGCCACGTCGGCGAGGAGGTGCTGTGGGCGGCGAGCATGCCCTGCGACCTGCCCGCGGACAACCTCATCCCGATCGGGCGCTACGGCATCTCGAACGTCGGGCGCGCGAAGACGGTGTACCGCATCGGCCTTTCGCACCGCTACGGCCGGCGCATGCAGGCGATCTCGGGCATCCACTACAACTTCTCGCTTCCGGGCGTGACGAGCGAGCAGTACTTCGCGCTGATCCGAAACTTTCGCCGCCACTCGTGGCTGCCGATCTATCTCTTTGGCGCCTCGCCCGCGGCGTGCGCGAGCTTCGTCGAGGGCCGCAAGCACCCGCTCGCCGAGCTCGCGCCCGGCACCATGTACGCGCCGCACGCGACGTCGCTGCGCATGGGGCCCCTCGGCTACCAGAGCGACGCGCAGGCCTCGCTCTGCGTGAGCTACAACAGCCTGGACAGCTACACCAACTCGCTCTACGACGCGCTGACCCGCCCCTATCCCGCCTACGAGAAGATCGGGGTCATGACGCGAAGCGGCAACGGCGACGACTACCGGCAGCTTTCCACGACGCTGCTGCAGATCGAGAACGAGTTCTACGGCACGATCCGTCCCAAGCGGCGCATCCGGCGCGGCGAGCGCCCGCTGCACGCGCTGCGCGAGCGCGGCGTGGAGTACGTCGAGGTGCGCCTCATGGACCTCGACCCTTTCGTCGCGGTCGGCATCACGCCGCTCACCATGCGCTTCCTCGACATCTTCCTGCTGCACTGCCTGCTCTCGCCTTCCGCGCAGGACACGCCGCAGGAAATCGGCGGCATCGCGCGCAACCAGCATGCGGTCGCGCTGAGGGGCCGGGAGAAGGGACTGCTTCTCTACAAGGGCATCTTCCAGGTGCCGCTGCAGGAATGGGGGGAAAGCATCGTCAAGGACTGCGAGCCGATCGCCGCGGCGCTCGATGCCGCCGCGGGCGGCGCCAGCGCGCACCGGGAGGCGCTGGCGGAAGCGGCGCGGCGACTCGCCGACCCGCAGAGCACGCCCTCGGCGCGCGTGCTGCACGCCATGGCGCGCAACCACGATAACGCCTTCATGCGCTTCGTGCTCATCCAGTCGACGCTGCACAAGGGGACGCTCGCGAGCCGCGGGCTTACGCCCGAGGCGATCGCGCGCTTCGAGCGCCTCGCCGCGAAGTCGATCTCCGAGCAGCGCAACCTCGAGGCCTCCGACAAAGTCGACTTCGAGACCTTCCGGCGCCAGTACCTCTCGCACGAGCTCCTGAGCGTTTGAATGGGGACAGACCCCGTTTTTCCCACTTGAGAAGGAAGCTGCGGCAGCTCGTTGCGAGCGGCCGCACCGTTGCCGCCCTCGGCGCGATCGACGCGCTCTCGGCGAAGCTCATCGCGGCGCACGGCTTCGAGTGCATATACGTCGGAAGCTACGCGACCGCGGCGAGCCGCTTCGCGCTGCCCGACACCGGGCTGCTCGCGCTGCCCGAGATGGTCGAGCAAGCGCGCACGATCGTCGAGGCGCTCGAGGTGCCGGTGATCACGGACGCCGAGGGCGGCTTCCACGATGCGGCAAATCTCTGGCGCACGGTGCGCGCCTTCGAGGACGCGGGCGTCGCGGCGATCCACCTCGAGGACCACGCCGGGCCGGGCAAGCACACGCAGGAGCCGCAGCAGCTTCGCCCGGCGGCAGAGATGGCCGCGCGCATCCGCGCCGCGTGCGACGCGCGCCGCGACGCCGACTTCATGATCGTCGCGCGCTCCGATGCCTTCTGGGTGAACCGGGATCTCGACGACACGATCGAGCGCCTCGCCCGCTACGTCGAGGCGGGCGCCGACATGGTGTTTCCCACCCTGGTCGGGCCGGCGGAGCTTGCCGCCGTGCGCGCAGCCCTGCCGTGCCCAGCCATGGTGGTCGACATGCCCGGGCGCACCCTCGCCGAGCACCGGGGCGCGGCGCTGGTGCTCTTCTACGGCTTTTCCGTCCTCGCGCAGTACGCCGGTGTGAAAAATGCCCTGGAGCGCTTCGCTGCGGGCGAGGCACCGAGCGGCGCCTCCGAGCTCGAGGCGTTTCTGGATTACCGGGGCTTCGCCGAGCGTTCACGCCGGTACAAGGTGTAGACAGCAGGTAGACTTCCGTGCCATGGGAGGAAGGAAGGCGACGGTGCTCTTCGCCGAAGTGAGCGACGCGACCCTCGACGCGCTCGGCGCCTGCCTGAACCACCTGCGCGCAGCCACGACGGCCGCCGGCGGGCGGGTGGTGAAGACCATCGGCGAAGGTCTCATGGCGCTCTTTCCCTCGGCCGACGCCGCCGCGGCGGCCGCAGCCTCCATGCAGAAGGCGATGGAAGCGATGCCGGAGGGCTCGCGGCGCCCGGGCGTGCGGATCGGCTTCCACAGCGGCCCGGTCATCAACCGCGAGGACGGGGACGTGTTCGGCGAAACCGTGAACCTCGCCGCGGGCCTCGCGCGGCAGGCCGCGCGCGAGCAGATCCTCACCTCCGCCACCACCGCGCAGGGGATGGGCGAGGCCTACCGCGCCTGCCTGCGCCGGCTCTACGCGGTCGAGCTGAAGGGCAAGTCCGTGGAGGTCGACCTCTGCGAGCTGCTCTGGCGCGTGGGCAACGACACCGACACCTTCGACGCGAGGATGCGTGCGCCGCGCGCCAAGCCGCAGCTGCTGCGCCTCATCCACGGCGGCGTGGAGATCCAGCGCCGGCGCGAGCCGGACTCCTTCACCATCGGCCGCGAGGACGACTGCGACCTCGTGATCCACCATCACCTGATCTCGCGCCATCACTGCTCCATCCAGCGCCGCGGCGACAAGTTCGTGCTCGCCGACCAGAGCTCCAACGGCACCTTCGTCACCATCGAGGGCGACACCGAGTTCCCCCTGCGCCGCGAGGAGTTCATCTTGCGCCGCAAGGGCGTCATCTCCCTCGGCCAGCCGCGCGAGGGCTCCGAGTACTTCGTCGAATTCATCCTGGAGTAGCATCCGGGCATGGGCAGACTCGTGCTGGCCTTCGCGGCCTTGCTTTTCTCCGTGGGCGCATCTGGCCAGGAGTACGCGGGCATCTGGACCGCGAAGCATCCCAACGGCAGCGTGGTGACGCTCGAGCTCGAGCAGAGCGGGCCCGGCGGCGTAACCGGCAAGCTGCAGGGCAGCGGCGCGAGATTCGACGTCGATGCGGAGGTGCGCGCCGACGGCATCGTCGGCCTGGTGAGCGGCGACAACGCCATGGTCTACCTGACCGGGCGGCTGAGCGGCGAGACGCTCAACATCCTCCTCATGGAGCCCAAGGCGAACGGCGAGCCCGACGAGGCCACTCGCCGCATCATCCGCTTCACGCGCTAGAGATCGGGGGAAATCGGGGTCAGAGCCCGATTTCCGCGAGAACTTCTCTTAACCCAGGCGTGCCGGGAAATCGGGCTCTGACCCTGATTTCCACGTTCTCGGCCCCAGCGACCCCGGCAGATAGAGAGGATGCGCCGGCTCGCCGTCGCCGTTCAGCTTCAGAGCATGCAAAGCAATTCTTTCCGAGGAAAGAAGCGCCAGGACGCCGGCGGATCTTCCCAGGTGGGCGCCGTGGTTGCCCCAGGCGCACACCACGATCGCGCACTCGCGCGCGGCGCGCACGATCGCCGCATCGTTGCCCGGCCCCACCGGGTCCTGCGCGCGCTTCATCTGGGCCGGGTCGGTCGCGCGCCAGCCGAAGAGATTGGTGACGACGAGCGCGCCGTAGCCCCAGCGCTCCGCATAGCGCCGCGCCCGCGTGCACGAGGGATCGAGCTTCACCTCGTCCGCCGTGCTCGGATTGAGCATGAGGAAGTTGGCGACCGGCCTCGAGGCGTCCCAGCAGCGCCACAGCAGGTAGCGCCAGCGGCGGCATCGCGAGAATTTCGCGCCGGACGGGGTCATCGCTGAAATTCTGCATTAAATTCGCCGCATGACGCGGGTGTTCCTCGATTACGACCAGAAAGCGCTCGACGATGCGTACGACCAGTCGGTGTACGCGCCCAACCGTGCGCAGCTTCTCGCGCGCTTCGCCTCGACGAGCGAGTTGGCGCGCCGGCGGCTCGGCGCGCCGCAGCGGCTCGCCTACGGCGAGAAGCCGGTGGAGGGCATGGATTTCTATTCCGCGAATAAGGCGAACGCGCCGGTGAACGTCTTCGTGCACGGCGGGGCCTGGCGCGCCGGAGCGGCGAAGGACTACGCGTTTGCGGCCGAGGTGCTGGTGCGCGCGGGCGCACACTATCTCGCGATCGACTTCGACAATGTGCTGGACACCAAAGGCGACCTCTTCCCCATGGCCGAGCAGGTGCGCCGCGCCATCGCCTGGGTATTCCGCAACATCTCGAGGTACGGCGGCGATCCCGAGCGTATCCACGTCTCTGCGACCTCTTCGGGCGCGCACCTCGCCGGCGTGGCGGCGAGCACCGACTGGCAGAAGGACTTCGGCTTGCCGGCGGGGCTTGTGAAGGGCTACGTGCTCGTCTCGGGCATGTACGACCTGCGCGGCCCGCGGCTCTCCAAGCGCTCGCAGTACGTGAAGTTCACCGACGACATGGAGACGGCGCTTTCGCCGCGCCGCCACGTCTCGCGCGTGGCGGCGCCCATCACGCTCGTCTACGGCTCGCTCGAGACGCCGGAGTTCCAGCGCCAGTCGCGCGATTTCGCCGGCGCGCTGCGCGAGGCGCGCAAGGACTTCCAGCTCATCGTCGCCGAGGGCTACAACCACTTCGAGATCGCCGAGACGCTCGGCAACCCCTACGGCATCGCCGGCCGCGCGGTGCTCGAGCAGATGAAGATCGGGGTCTGACCCCGAACTCGAGGGAGATCGGGGTCAGACCCCGAACTGGCGAGCGAGCAGGCGCCCGAGCGCCTCCTCGGCCATGAGCTCGATCGAGCGCTGCTCGGCGTAGCTGCGGGCGTTGTCGGTCACTTCGCCCGCGGCGACGTACAGGCGCTTCACGCCGCGCTCGGCGGTGGCGGCATCGAACTCGCGGATCGGCTCGATGCCGGTGCGCGTCGCCTTCCAGCGCCGGCAGGAGACGAGCGTGATGCGTCCTTCGCGCGTGAGCTCGAGGTCCGCCGCGCCGTCGGTCCGCTCCACCGCGTAGCCGTCGCGCCGGAATCCGGCTTCGAGCGCGTCGAGGAACTTCGGCGCGGAAAGCGCGCGCGCACGCTCGAGCGCCTGCGCGACGCGACGCGCGCTCGGCCGGCGCAGCCGCTGGTAGAGGACGTAGCCGGAGATGCCGAGGAACGGCAGCGCGCCGATCGCGGCGTACGGCGCAGGGAGGATGAGCCGGATCAGCGCGAAGGCGGCGAAGCCGCCGAGCGCGCTCCACCACCACGGCGAGCGCAGCAGGACCGCGTAGAGGGAGTTCTGGGGCAGCTTCCAGGCCATGCTGCCTCAGATTCTAAGAAAAATGGGCCCCCGCTTTCGCGGGGGCGACTAGTTCAGCGGCGGCGGCTAGTTCAGCGGCGGCGACTATTCAGCGGGGCGGCTAATTCAGCAGCGGCGACTGTTCAGGGGGCGGCTAGTTCAGCGGCGGCGACTGTTCAGCGGGGGCGACAACCGGCTAGCCGATGTCGACCGGAACGAAGAGGCTCGCCTCACCGCGCTTGATGAGGAGCGCGACCGGCCCCTTGGCATGCTCGACCGCGCTCTTCAGCTCAGCCGGGCTGTTCACCGGCTTGCCGTTCACGGAGGTGACGACGTCGCCACGGCGGATGCCGGCGCGCGCCGCAGGGCCGCTCGCGTTCTCCACGAAAAGCCCCTGCGCGCCGTCGAGCTGCTTCGCCTCGCCGTCGGTGAGGGGGCGCACCGCGAGGCCGAGCTTGCCCCCGTCGACCTCGCCCGCCGGGCCGGCTGCGATCTGCTCGGCCTTGAGCTCGCCGACGGTCACCTCGATCGCGCGCTTCTTTCCCTCGCGCCACACCTCGAGGGTCGCTCTTGTCCCGGGCTTCACCGCGGCGATGAGCGGTGGCGCTTCCGCCGAGCGCTCGATCGTCTTGCCGTTCACGCTGAGCAGCACGTCGCCCGCCTTGAGCCCCGCCTTGTCCGCCGGGCCGCCCGGCTCCACCGAGGAGACGAGCGCGCCGTACGGACGGTCAAGGCCGAAGGATTGCGCGAGCGACTGCGACACCTCCTGGATCGACACGCCGATGCGGCCGCGCGCGACCTTGCCGTGCTTCACGAGCTGCTGCTGCACATCGGCCGCGACGTTGATCGGGATCGCGAAGGACAGGCCCATGTAGCCGCCGGTGCGCGAGTAGATCTGCGAGTTGATGCCGATCACCTCGCCTTTCATGTTGAAGAGCGGCCCACCGGAGTTGCCCGGGTTCACCGCGGCGTCGGTCTGGATGAAGGGCACGTAGGTGCCCTCGGGCAGCGAGCGCGAGGTGGCCGAGACGATGCCCGCGGTCACGCTGTTCTCGAAGCCGAACGGCGAGCCGATGGCGAGGACCCACTCGCCCACCTTCACGTCCTTCGGGTCGCCGAGCTTGACGGTCGGCAGGTCCTTCGCGTCGATCTTCACCACCGCGATATCGGTGGGCTTGTCCACACCGAGCACCTTGCCCTCGAACTCGCGCCGGTCGGGCAGGCGCACGCGCACTTCCTCGGCGCCCTCGACCACGTGCGCGTTGGTGAGGACGATGCCGTCGGACTGCACGATGAAGCCCGAGCCCTGGCCCTGGCGCGGCGGCATGTTGGGCGCGCCCTCGCCAAAGCGGCGGAAGAAGTCGTAGAACGGCGTGCCGCGGAATTGCTCGATGTCTGGCCGTGCGGCGGCCGGCTGCATCGACTGGCGAGAGGTGATGTTGACCACCGCGGACTTGTTGGCCTCCACGATGGCACTGAACTGCGGCAACGCCTGCGGCGCGCTCTGGGCTTGCGCGGGAGGCGCCCCCGGCACGACGAGCAGCGTCGAGGCGAGCGCTACGGCCGCGAATGCGGATCTCATGAATCCCTCCTTTTGGTTCTCGTGCTGCAAAAGACAAGCCCGTCGGCGGAGGAGTTCCCGTCACAAGCGCCGCGAAGCTCCCTTATAGTGTCTAGCGTGGCCGCAGAACTTTTCGACGCCATCGTGGTCGGGACCGGGCAGGCCGGTCCAGCGCTCGCCGCGCGCCTCGCCGGCGCCGGGCGCAAGGTCGCGGTGATCGAGCGCGGCGACTTCGGCGGCACCTGCGTCAACAACGGCTGCACGCCCACCAAGACCCTCGTCGCGAGCGCCTACGCCGCGCACCTCGCGCGCCGCGCTCGAGATTTCGGTGTGCGCGCGGGCAAGATCTCCGTCGACATGAAGCGCGTCAAGGCGCGCAAGGACGCGCTCGTCGCTGGCTCGAGCACAGGCATCGAAAAGTGGATGCGCGGCACCAAGGGCATCACGCTCATCAAGGGTTCTGCCCGGTTCTCCTCTCCCGGGGAAATTCTTGTGGGTAGAAGAGCCTTGGAGGCAAACCATATTTTTCTCGACGTCGGCGGCAGGCCGCTCGTGCCGAAGATGCCGGGACTGGACGAGGTGCCGTTCCTCACCAACGAGTCGATGATGCAGGTCGACTTCGTGCCGAAGCACCTCATCGTCGTGGGCGGAAGCTACGTGGGCCTGGAGTTCGCGCAGATGTTCCGCCGCTTCGGCTCGAAGGTGACGGTGGTCGAGATGGGCCCGCGCCTCGTGGGCCGCGAGGACGAGGACGTGTCGGAGGCGCTGCGCGGGATCCTGGAAGCCGAAGGCATCGCGGTGCGCGTGAACGCCGAGTGCCTCTCGGCGAAGAAGACCGCGGCCGGCGTGTCGATCGGCCTCGCGTGCAAGGAGGGCGCGCCGCGCGTCGCGGGCTCGCACCTCCTCCTCGCGGTGGGCCGGGCAGCGAACACCGAGGACCTCGGCCTCGAGGCAGCGGGCATCGAGACGGACAAGCGCGGGTATATCGAGGTCGACGAGGCGCTGCGCACCTCGAACCCGCACGTCTGGGCGCTCGGCGACTGCAACGGCAAGGGCGCCTTCACCCACACCGCGGTCAACGACGCGGAGATCGTCGGCGACAATCTGCTCTCGGGCGCAAACCGCAAGCACACCGACCGCGTGCCGGTGTACGCGCTCTACACCGATCCGCCGCTCGGCCGGGTTGGCTTTTCCGAACAAGAGATAAAGAAGAACGGGTGGAAAGCGCTGGTCGGCAAGCGACCGATGTCGCGCGTGGCGCGGGCGAAGGAAAAAAGCGAGACCGCGGGCTTCCTCAAGATTCACGTCGAGCAAGGCTCGCGGCGCATTCTCGGCGCGTCGCTCCTCGGCACAGGCTGCGACGAGGCGGTGCACTCGCTCATCGACGTCGTCTATGCACGCACGCCCATCGAGGAGTTTCGCAAGCGCGTGCGCATTCACCCCACCGTGAGCGAGCTCCTGCCCTACGTGCTGGACGAGCTGAAGACGCTCTAGAAAAAAAAGAAGCCGCCCGAAGGCGGCCTCTAAGAGAGCCATTACCCAAGGGAGGGAAGGGTGAATGACTCGGGGGGACTTCATTGTTGAAAAATCGGGCGTCCTTGTCTGTCGCGCCACCCGGAATCGTTCGTCACGCTATCGCTACAGGAAAATCCCGACGAGCCCCTGAAGCTCTTTCTCA
This sequence comes from Burkholderiales bacterium, assembly GCA_035649175.1. Taxonomy (GTDB): domain Bacteria; phylum Pseudomonadota; class Gammaproteobacteria; order Burkholderiales; family SG8-39; genus SCGC-AG-212-J23. The sequence continues at coordinate 12,617 of DASRKB010000002.1, forward strand.
CGAAGCCGGGGCTGGAGCCCGATTCTTCTCGGCTTTCCTGAGCTTCCAGGCGCGCCACCCGGCGAGCGCCGCGACCCCCGCACAGGCCGCAGCGATAAGAAACGCAAGCGTGTAGCTCCCGGTCGCGTCGTAGAGCGCGCCGGCGAGCCACGGCCCGAGCGCGCTGCCGGCCGCGCTGCCGATCAGGCACGCGCCGATGATGGCGCCGAAGTGCGGCCCGCTGTAGCGGTCGCTCACCATCGCCGGGATGATCGCCGCGGTGACCGAGTAGCCCGCGCCCTGAAGCACCGCGTAGCCGTATGCGCCCCAGGCGCTCGGCGCCGCCCCGAGCGCGAGAAGCCAGAGCGCGCCCGCGGCCATGACACCGATGCCGGTCATGTACACCACCTCGCGGCCGATGCGGTCGGAGAGCCAGCCGCCGCCGGCCTTGGAGACGATGCTCGCCACACCCACCACGGCGACCACCGAGGCGGCCATCATCGCGGCGAACCCGAGCTCCACCAGGTACGCCACCTGATGCACATGCAGCATCTGCGCGCACACGTTGCCGAAGAAGT
>DASRKB010000003.1:0-21616 GCA_035649175.1 Burkholderiales bacterium
GAGGTCCATGGCCTGGAGCGAGAGCCGCTGCTCGATCTGCTGGCGCAGCCCGTTGGTCCAGGGTTCCGCTCCGAAGATCCCCACTCTGAGAGATGAATCTTTGGGAGACAAACCTTGGCGTTCCATCTCGTCGGCGATCGCCAGCATGTAGCTCGGCGTCACCATGATGATCTCGGGCTTGAAGTCGGCGATGAGCTGCACCTGGCGCTCGGTCATGCCGCCGCCCAGCGGGATCACCGCGAGGCCAAGGCGCTCGGCGCCGTAGTGGGCGCCGAGGCCGCCGGTGAAGAGCCCGTAGCCGTATGCCACGTGCACCTTGTGCCCCGGGCGCGCGCCCGCGGCGCGGATCGAGCGCGCCATGAGGTGCGACCAGGTGTCAATGTCTCTTGCGGTGTAGCCGACGACGGTCGGCTTGCCGGTGGTGCCCGAAGACGCGTGGATGCGCACGACCTTGTCCATCGGCACCGCGAACATGCCGAAGGGATAGGTCTCGCGCAGGTCGGCCTTGGTGGTGAAGGGAAAGCGCCCCAGGTCCGCGAGCGAGCGGCAGTCCTCGGGCTTCACCCCAGCCGCGTCGAACTTCTTCCGGTACTGCGCGACATTATCGTAGGCATGCTTTAGCGACCAGCGGAGTCTTTCGAGTTGAAGGTCCTTCAGCTCCGAAGGAGAAGCCTTCTCGATCGGTTCCAGGGGGAAGGCATTCATTCGATCCAGACTCCTTTCACCATCGCCGACTTGCCACGGAAGAGCGCCACCAGGTCGCCGTGCTGGTTCGTCACTTTCGCATCGTAGAAGCCCGAGCGCCCGGCGCGCGCGGTCTCGGTGGCCTCGGCAGTGAGGCGGTCGCCGAGCGCCGCAGGCCGCAGGAATTCGATTGCGCAACTTGCCGCTACCGCCTTGTGGTTGTGGGCGTTGCAGGCAAAGCCGAAGCTCGAGTCGGCGAGCGCGAAGATGAGCCCGCCGTGGCAGAGCTTCTGGCCGTTCACCATCCGCGGCCGCACGAGCATCGACACCCTGGCGTAACCGGCGCGCACCTCCTCGAGCTCCATGCCGAGCCACCTCGACGCCTCGTCCTCGCGCCAGATGAGGCGGGCGATCTCCTCGGCGCTCGGCTTCATTTCCCCTTGAACTTGGGCGTGCGCTTCTCCTTGAACGCGGAGACGCCTTCGCGGTAGTCCTCGGAATGCCCCGCCTCGCGCTGCAGGTCGCGCTCGAGATCGAGCTGCGCGTCGAGCGAGTTGGTGCCGGAGGCATTCATGGCTTTCTTGATGAGCCCGTAGCCTCTCGTGGGTCCCTCTGCAAGCCTCCTGCAAAGTGAGATTGACTGTGAAGAAAGCTCCGCATCGTCGACCACTTTCCAGATCATTCCCCATTCGGCGGCCTGCTCGGCGGAGACCTTGTCGGCGAGGAGCGCGAGGCCCATCGCGCGCGCCGAGCCCACGAGGCGAGGGAGGAACCACGTGCCCCCGGAGTCTGGCACGAGGCCGATGCGCGAGAACGCCTGGATGAAGCTCGCCGAGCGCGCGGCCACGACGATGTCGCAGGCGAGCGCGATGTTCGCGCCCGCGCCCGCAGCGGCGCCGTTCACCGCGCAGACGATGGGCTTGGGCAGCTCCCGCATGCGCCGCACGAGCGGGTTGTAGTAGGAGCCGAGCGAGACCGAAAGGTCAATCGGCGCCGCACCCGCGCTCACATCGCGCTCGGAGAGATCCTGCCCCGCGCAGAAGCCGCGCCCCGCGCCCGTAAGGAGCACCGCGCGCACCTCCCGCTCGTCGGCGGCGCGCTGCAGCGCCGCGCGCAAGAGCTTGTGCATCTCGGGGTTGAGCGCGTTCAGCTTGTCGGGGCGGTTCAGCGTGACCTGAAGGATGCCGCCTTCCAGCGAAACGAGCACGGAGGACATGCGAAAAGCTTACCAGCAGAAATCGGGGTCAGAGCCCGATTTCCAGATCGGGGTCTGACCCCGAACTCCAACAAGATCGGGGTCTGACCCCGAATTCCCCCGTTCGCGAAACCGCCCGCTCGCGCCCCCCTTATGAGGGGGGCGGCAATTACAATCCTCCCAATGCCGAAGGTCTATTCGATCGACGGGATCACCCCCGTCGTGCACCCGAGCGCGTACGTCCACCCGAGCGCGATGCTGATCGGCGACGTGATCGTCGGGGCGCGCGCGTACATCGGCCCCTGCGCGAGCCTGCGCGGCGACTTCGGCCGCATCGTCGTGGAGGAGGGCGCCAACATCCAGGACTCTTGCATCCTGCACGGTTTCGCCGGCAAGGACACCGTGGTCGGCGCCGACTGCACCATCGGCCACGGGGCGGTCCTGCACGGCTGCGTGCTCCGCCGCGGCGCGCTGGTGGGGATGAACGCGGTGGTGAACGACAACGCCGAGGTGGGCGAGCACGCGATCATCGCCGCGCTTGCCTTCGTGAGGGCCGAGGAGCGCATCCCAGCGCGCTCGCTCGCCGCCGGCATCCCCGCAAAGGTGCGCCGCACGGTGACCGATCAGGAGCTCGCCTGGAAACACGAGAACCTGCTCGTCTACCAGGACCTCGCGCTGCGTAGCATGAAGACGATGAAGGAGGTCGAGGCGCTGGCCGAGGTGGAGCCCGGCCGCCGGCGCTTCGAGTTCCCCACCTCCGTTCCCCTTTCGGAGTTGAAGAAACAGCATGGCTGACACCGCGCTCGTCATCATCGACATCCAGAACGACTACTTCCCCGGCGGCAGGATGGAGCTCGAAGGCGCCGACGCCGCCGCCGCGCACGCGAGCTCGGTCCTGAAGAAGTTCCGCGAGCAGAAGCTGCCGGTGTTCCACGTGCGCCACCTCTCGACCCGCCCGGGCGCCACCTTTTTCCTGCCGGGGACGCCGGGCGCGGAGATCCACGAGAAGGTGAAGCCGCAAGAGGGCGAGACAGTCGTGGAGAAGAATTTCCCGAACGCCTTCCGGCAAACCTCCCTGGAGGAGAAGCTGAAGGCCCAGGGCGTGAAAAACCTCGTGGTGGCCGGCATGATGACGCACATGTGCGTCGACGCCTCGGTGCGCCAGGCCGTCGACCTGGGCTACAAGGTCACCCTGCTCGCCGATGCATGCGCGACGCGCTCGCAGTCCATGGCCGGCGAGACGGTACCGGCGCGCCAAGTGCACCTCGCCTTCCTCGCCGCGCTGAACGGTTTCTACGCGAAAGTGATCAACGCCCATGAGCTATAAGTTCATCAACGTCGAGCAGAGGGGCCGCGTCGCGCTCGTGACGCTCAACCGCCCGCAGCAGCTCAACGCCCTCAACGCCGAGCTGATGCAGGAGCTCGGCGCCGCCCTTCAGGCCGCCGATGCAGACGAAGGCACCGGCGCGATCGTCATCACCGGCAGCGAGAAGGCCTTCGCCGCGGGCGCCGACATCGGCGCGATGAAGGACTTCGGCTACATGGACGCGTACAAGCAGGACTACATCACACGCGACTGGGAGCACATCCGCAGGATCCGCAAGCCGGTGATTGCGGCGGTCGCGGGCTATGCGCTCGGCGGCGGCTGCGAGCTCGCCATGATGTGCGACATCGTCATCGCCGCCGACACCGCGCGCTTCGGCCAGCCCGAGATCAACCTCGGCGTGATGCCCGGTGCGGGCGGCACCCAGCGCCTGCCGCGCGCGGTGGGCAAGGCAAAGGCGATGGACATGTGCCTCACCGCGCGCATGATGGATGCCGCCGAGGCCGAGCGTGCGGGGCTCGTCTCGCGCGTCGTGCCGCCGGAGCGGCTGATGGAGGAGGCGCTCGGCGTCGCCGAGAAGATCGCAGGCTTCTCGGCGCCGGTGGTGTGGATGCTCAAGGAGTCGATCAACCGGGCCTACGAATCGGCGCTCTCCGAGGGCATCCTCTTCGAGCGCCGGCTCTTCCAGTCGCAGTTCGCCCTCGAGGACCAGAAGGAAGGCATGGCCGCTTTCCTCGAGAAGCGAAAACCCGTCTTCAAGAACCGCTAGAAAAATAGAGACGTACCCTGATTAAGAAAATGGGGTACGTCCCCATTATTCTGCTGGCGGCCCACATTTTGTCGATGTTGGGCTCGCAGACCTACGCCGCGCTGCTTCCGGAGCTGCGCGGCCAGTGGGGCATGTCGAACGCGCAGGCCGGCGTGGTGGGCGGCATGTTCTTCGCCGGCTACATCGCGACGGTCTCGTACTGGACGGCGCTCACCGACCGGGTGGACGGCCGCAAGATCTATCTCGCCGGCAGCCTCATTGCCGCGGCGGGCGGCATCGGCTTCGGCATGCTCGCTTCGGGCTTCTACTCCGCGAACCTTTTTCAGGCGATGCTCGGCGTGGGCGTGGCCGCGACGTACATGCCAGGCCTGCGCATCCTCTCCGACCGCATCTCCGGTGCGCGGCAGAGCCGCTATATCGCGTTCTACACGTCCTTCTTCGGCATCGGCACCGCGCTCTCGCTCGCGATCGCCGGCATGGTCGCACCGCTCTGGGGATGGCCGGCGGCGTTCATCGTCTCCGCGCTCGGGCCGCTGGCGGCGGGCGCGCTGGTCTTTTTAGGGGTGGATCCAAGGAAGCCTGCCAGGGAAGGAGAAGCGTTCTCCTGGAGAACCCTCTTCCCGGTTGCCGCCTGGAGGCGTGTGCTCGCCATCCGGGCGGCGGCGGGCTACACGCTGGGCTACTTCGTGCACTGCCTGGAGCTCTTCGGCTCGCGCGGCTGGATGGTGGCGTTCCTCGCCTTCTCCGCCGGCCTGCACGCGGGCGAGCCGAGCTTCCCCTGGCAGCTCCCGGCGATCGCCGCGCTCGTCAACCTCGCGTCGGTGCCCGCCTCGATCGTCGGGAACGAGATCGCCCTGCGCATCGGCCGCCGGCGCTGGATCACGATCGCGATGGCGGCCTCGGGATCTTGCGGCATCCTGCTTGCGCTCTCCGCGCCGTGGTTCTGGGCGCTGGTGTTCGCGCTGCTCCTCGTTTACTCCATGTTCGTGATGGCAGAGTCCGCGACGCTGACCGCGGGGCTCGTGGCGGCGGCGCCCGCCGAGCTGCGCGGTGCGGCGATGGGCCTGTACTCGCTTTGCGGCTTTGCCGGAGGGATGCTCGGCCCGGTGGTGTTCGGCGTGGCGCTCGATGCCGCCGGCGGCGCCGGCAGCCACGCGGCCTGGATCGCGGGCTATGCCGCCATCGGCGCAGGATGTCTCCTTGCTCCGGTCGTGGTTAGAATGAACAGATCGCCCCGGTAGGAGGAGACATGGAGCGCATCTGGCTGAAGAGCTACCCTCAGGGCGTGCCCTCGGACATCGATCCGGGCGAGTACCGCTCGCTCGTCGCGCTCTTCGACGAGAGCATCCGGCAGTACGCCGCCCGGCCCGCGTACCACAGCATGGGCAAGACCATCAGCTTCGCGCAGCTCGAGAGCCTCTCGCGCGGGTTCGGCGCCTGGCTGCAGTCGAGGGGGCTGCAGAAGGGTGCGCGCGTAGCCTTGATGATGCCCAACTGCCTGCAGTTCCCCGTCGCCATGTTCGGCGCGCTGCGCGCGGGCTGCACGGTGGTCAACGTCAACCCGCTCTACACCGCGCGCGAGCTCGAGCACCAGCTCAAGGACTCCGGCGCCGAGGCGATCGTGATCCTCGAGAACTTCGGACACGTGCTCGAGAAGGTGCGCGGACAGCTGCCGGCGCTCAGGCACGTCGTGGTGACCTCGCTTGGCGAGATGCTCGGAGTGAAGGGCATCCTCGTAAACCTGGTGGTGCGCAAGGTGAAGAAGATGGTCCCGGCGTTCTCGCTGGCGGGGTCGGTCGGGTTCAAGGACACGCTTTCCGCCGGCAATGCGCTGAGAACTCCCGAGCTCACGCACAGTGATATTGCCTACCTGCAGTACACCGGCGGCACGACCGGCGTGGCGAAGGGGGCGATCCTCACGCACCGCAATGTGATCGCGGCGCTCCTGCAGTACAAGGCATGGCTCGCGCCCGCGACGCACGGCGAGCGCCAGGTGATCATCACCGCGCTGCCCCTCTACCACATCTTCTCGCTCACGGTGAACGCGCTCAACATGATGGTGATCGGCGGCGAGAACGTGCTGATCACCAACCCGCGCGACATCCCCGGCTTCATCAAGGAGCTCGGCAAGCACAAGTACACCATGATCACCGGCGTCAACACGCTGTTCAACGCGCTACTCAACCACCCGGAGTTCGGCAAGCTCGACTTCTCGACCCTCAGGCTCGCCGTGGGCGGCGGCATGGCGGTGCAGAAGGCGGTCGCCGAGCGCTGGAAGCACGTGACCGGCACTACGCTGATCGAGGGCTACGGCCTCACCGAGACCGCGCCCGCGGCGACTGCGAACCCGCTCGACCTCAAGGAGTACTCCGGCTCGATCGGCGTGCCGATGCCTTCCACCGAGATCGTGCTGCGCGACGACGCGGGCAAGGACGTGCCGATCGGGCAGCCGGGCGAGATCTGCATCCGCGGGCCGCAGGTGACGGCGGGCTACTGGCAGCGCCCCGACGAGACCGCCAAGGTCATGGACAAGGACGGCTTCCTGCACACCGGCGACATCGGCGTCATGGACGAGAAGGGCTTCATCCGCATCGTCGACCGCAAGAAGGACATGATCCTCGTGTCGGGCTTCAACGTGTATCCGAACGAGATCGAGCAGGTGGTGGCCATGCACCCCGGCGTGCTCGAATGCGCCGCCATCGGGGTGCCCGACGAGCACTCGGGCGAGGCGCCCAAGGTTTTCGTCGTGCGCAAGGACCCGGCGCTCACCGAGCAGGACGTGCTCGAGCACTGCAAGCGCGAGCTCACCGGCTACAAGCGGCCCAAGCACGTCGAATTCCGCAACGAGCTGCCGAAAACCAACGTCGGCAAGATCCTGCGCCGCGCACTGCGGGACGAAAAGAAAGCCGCCTAGAAATCGGGGTCAGAGCCCGGTTTCGGGAAAAAGCAAACCCGGGTCAGAGCCCGATTTCGTGCTTCTGGCGGGCAGCCTCTATTTGCGCGGCACGAGCATGAGGCGCTGAACGCCGGCCTTCTCGAGGCGCGCGCGGTCGGTGAGCATCGGCGCGTACTCGCCGTGGCGCCAGGCGTCGGCGAACGAGCGGTAGTGCGCGGAGAACGGGTTGCCCGACTGGCCGCCGGGGTGGATGAAGAGCGAGGCCTGCGGATCGGCGAGATCGTAGATCGCGCGCAGGCTCGCCGCATGGCGATTGCCGTAGGGGTCTTGCTCGTCCACGAAGTCCGAGCGCCCGACGTTCACCGTGTAGGCGTCGCCCGGGCTGGGCACGACGATGTCGAACCAGCGTCTCAGCCAGCTGCTCCCCGTGAGCGGCCGGTGGCGCAGGCGCGCCTCGTGCGCTTCGCCCCACTTCCACTCGCGCAGCTCGCTGCCGTAGCGGCGGCGCAGGTCCTCGAGCGCGCTCTCCAGGGAGGCCTGGAGAACATACGCGCAGGTTTCGATTTCCTTCGTGTTGACGTCATCGCACCAGGATGCCTCGTTGCCCTTGCCCTCCAGGATGCGCACGAGGAACATCGCGCGGGTGGACCATGCCGAGCGGAAGGCCTCGCCGAGCTCGTCGGCGAACAGCGCCCGGGCGAGCTCCCGCCACCACGCGACCAGGATGAGCGGCTCGGCGCGGTCCGCCGCCATGTTGCCGTCCCAGGCGGCGAGCATCGACACCGCTTCGGCGGCGTCCGCGGTGCGCGGCGCGGTCTCCAGCAGGAAGGGAAGGAGCTCCCGCGCGGCAAGCGAGTAAGTGTCGAGCTGGATGCGCGCGAAGCTCGGCGCGCCGTGGTGGCGCACCGCGGCGAGCAGCTCCTCGATGCGTCGCGCGCGATAGGGCGGCTGCCACTCGGAGGTGATGTAGTGCGGATACTTCGACGGCGTGATCTTGTGGTTCGCGGTGACGATCGCGCCGGAGGGCGGGTTGTAGGCGCGCGGCAGCTCATCGAAAGGAATGGCTCCCGCCCAGTCATAGCGCGTATCCGACCCCGGCGCGGGCGCGAGGCCCTTCCGCGCGTTGCCGGGCTTCCTCACCGGCACCTTGCCAGCGGCGACGAAGCCGATGTTCCCGTCCACGTCGGCGTAGGTGACGTTCTGCTGGGGCACGTGGAAGTCGCGCAGCGCCTCGAGGAACTGCTCCCAGTTCTCCGCGCGGGCGAGCTTGAGGCCGGCCTGCATGGTCAGGTCGTCGTCGGCGAGCGCAGTCCACGCCATGGCGATCGCGCGTCCCGCCGGCGCGGCCGAGGCGGCGAGCGGCGAAACGTCCGAGATGACCGGGCCGTGGCGCGAGCGGCGAACGCGGAGCGTCACGTCGGGCGCGTCCTTCACCTTGATCGTTTCCTCGATGGTCGTGAAGCTCCCGTTCTCGTCCTCGAGGTAGAGGTCCTGCACGTCGGGGCCGGTGTTGGTGAAGCCCCACGCGATGCGCTGGTTGCGCCCGAGCAGAATTCCGGGCACGCCGGGCAGCGACGCGCCGATCACGTCCATCCCCGGCGCGTTGAGATGCACGAAGTACCACACCACCGGCGCCGTGAGGCCGAGATGCGGATCGTTCGCGAGCAGCGGCTTGCCGCTCGCGGTGCGGTCGCCCGAGACGACCCAGCTGTTCGAAGCGCCGCCTACGAGGAAAAAGGGGTCAGGACCCTTTTCCGCTAGCGCCGAAATTCTGGAAAAGGGTCCTGACCCCTTTTCCGCCAGGAGGTCGGGAAGCTTCACCGCCGCCTCGCCCGGGTAGGGTGGAAAGAACTCCTCGATGCGCTCGAGCGGCAGGGTCTTTGCCATGCGCAGGCGCAGGAGCTCGTTGCGCCAGTTGCCGCCGAGGTCCCAGGCCATGATCTTGGTCCACACCACACTATCTACCGGCGTCCACGGCTCGGGCTTCACGCCGAAGATCCAGAATTCCGGCGGCAGCACCGGATCGGTGTCGAGAAAGGCATTGACGCCCGCCGCGTAGGCCTCGAGCTGGCGGCGCGTCTCCTCGTCGTAGCCCTTGAGGTTCGCTTCCGCCACTTGGCGCAGGCCGAGCGTGCGCAGGAAGCGGTCGGTATCGACCGCGCGCACGCCGAGCACCTCGGCGAGCCGCGCGGACCCAGTGCGCCGGTTCATCTCCATCTGCCACAGGCGATCCTGCGCGTGCGCGAAGCCCAGGGCGAATTGCGCGTCCTCCACCGAGCGCGCGAAGATGTGCGGGATGCCGAACGCGTCGCGCAGGATCTCCGCCGGGCCGGAGAGTCCTGCCACCGCGATCTCGCCTTGCACCTCCGGCAGCGAGCGGCGCAGATGCAGATAGCCGCCGCCGAGGATCAGCACGCCAATGAGCGCCAGGACGATGAACAGGCGAAACGCGAAACGCATCGCCGCGAGGATACCCGGCGGAGCGTGAACTCCACCAATGCGGCACTGCGGCAAGTCTGCTATAAGTGGCTCAGTGCTCAATCTTTACGCACTGTACGAAGCGCAGCACACCGCCCTCATGCCCTTGCGGGCGGCGGCCGATTTCACTCGCGGCTGGTTCGGCAATCCCTTCAGCCCGTTCGCCTACTTGCCGCTCGCGCGCCGGCTTGCGGCCTCGAGCGACCTCTTCCTCAGGGTCACCGGTCGCTACGAGAAGCCACAGTGGAACATCGCCGGTGCCACGATCGAGGTCGCGGCGGAGAAGCCCTTCTGCAGGCTGCTGCATTTCAAGACGGGGAAGGGCACGAAGGTCCTCGTCGTCGCGCCCCTCTCGGGCCACCACGCCACGCTTCTGCGCGATACGGTGCGCTCGCTCATGGCCGGGCACGACGTGTACGTCACCGACTGGATCGACGCCCGCATGGTGCCGCTGAGCGAGGGCCCCTTCCACCTCGCCGACTACATCGACTACGTGCGCGAGTGGATCACGCTCCTATCGCCCGACCTGCACGTCATCTCGGTGTGCCAGCCGACCGTGCCGGTGCTCGCCGCGGTGTCTTTGATGGCGGCGAACGGCGAGGCGCAGCCCCTCACCATGACCATGATGGGCGGGCCGATCGACGCGCGGCGCAGCCCGACCGCGGTCAACAACCTCGCGACGAAGAAGCCCCACACGTGGTTCGAGCATCACGTCATCCATCGCGTGCCGGCCAAATACCCGGGCTACACGCGCCGCGTGTACCCCGGCTTTCTGCAGCATCTGGGCTTCGTCGCGATGAACCCCAGCCACCACTTCTTCGCGCACTGGGAGTACTTCAACCACCTGATGGTGGGCGACGGCGAGTCCGCTGAGCAGCACCGGCGCTTCTACGACGAGTACAACGCGGTGCTCGACATGCCGGCGGAGTACTACCTCGACACCGTAAAGACCGTGTTCCAGGACTTCGCGTTGCCCAAGGGCCGGATGCAGGTGCGCGGGGAGTTGGTGCGGCCCCAGTCCATCACCCGGCCGGGGCTCCTTACCATCGAGGGCGAGCTCGACGACATCTCCGGCAACGGCCAGACCGAGGCCGCCCACGCCCTGTGCCTCAACATCCCTCGCCAGCGCCGCGAGCACTTCCTTGCCCAAGGCGTCGGCCACTACGGCATCTTCAGCGGCCGGCGCTGGCGCGAAGTGGTCTACCCGCGCGTGCGCGACTTCATCCAGACCCACAGCTAGAGATCGGGGTCAGACCCCGATCTCTCTAAAGCTGGTAGTCGGTTCCCTCTTTCCCCATCACCGCGTCCTCGACCACCTTGCGCGGCAGCCGGGGTGCGAAGAGCTCGATGAACTCATAGGCGTAGCGCCTGAGGTACGCACCGCGCTTGATGCCCAGGCGCGTGATGCTCGACTCGAAGAGGTGCGAGGCGTCGATGGCGCGCAGGGGGCGGTCGCGCTTCTCGTCGAACGCCTGCCGGGCGAGGATGCCCACGCCCAGCCCGAGCTCGACGTAGGTCTTGATGACGTCGGAGTCCTGCGCCGAGAGCACGACGTGCGGCGTGAGATTGCGCGCTTCGAAAGCCTTCTGCACGAGCGAGCGGTTGGCAAAGGCGAAGTCGTAGGTGACGATCGGGTATTCGGCGAGCCGCTCCAGCGTGAGCGGCTTCGCGCGCAGGAGCGGGTGCTTCGCCGGCACCACCACGCAACGGTTCCACTGGTACACCGGGAGAGAGATCAGCCCCTTGGCCTCCGAGATCATCTCCGTGGCGACGCCCATGTCGGCCTCGCCGGCGAGCACCTGCTCGCAGATCTGCGTCGGGTTGCCCTGGTGGATGAGGAGCTCGACCTTCGGGTAGCGGCGCTTGAAGGCGGCCACTGCGGTGGGCAGCGCGTAGCGTGCCTGGGTGTGCGTGGCCGCGATGGTCAGGGTGCCCGCCTGGTCGTTGGCGAACTCCTGACCGGCGCGGCGCATGTTCTGCGCCTCCGCGAGGATGCGCTCCGCGATCGCCACCACCGCCTTGCCCGGCTCGGTCACGGAGACCAGGCGCTTGCCGTGGCGGGCGAACACCTGGATCCCCAGCTCGTCCTCTAGCGCCCGGATCTGCTTGGAGATTCCCGGCTGCGAGGTATGCAGCGCCTCGGCCGCCTCCGAGACGCTCAGGCCCCGGCGCACCACCTCGGTCACGTAGCGGAGCTGCTGTATCTTCATTAGGAATAAGAGATTAACACATTAGTCTTTGAAGGAATAAGCCTCGCCCCTACGATGACCGGCCATGTACCGCTACGACGAGCTCGACCAGCGCCTGGTGGACGAGCGCGTGCGCCAGTTCCGCGACCAGACGCGCCGCTTCCTCGAAGGGACGATCCCGGAGGAGGAGTTCAAGGCGCTGCGCCTGCGCAACGGCCTGTACATCCAGAAGTACGCGCCGATGCTCCGGATCGCGATTCCGTACGGTTTACTCAATTCAAATCAATTGCGAAAACTCGCCGACATCGCGCGACGCTACGACCGCGGCACCGGCCACTTCTCCACGCGCCAGAACCTACAGCTCAACTGGCCCAAGCTGCACGAGGTGCCGGAGATCCTCGCCGAGCTGGCCACGGTGCAGCTCCACGCCATCCAGACCTCCGGCAACTGCATCCGCAACGTCACCACCGATCACTTCGCCGGCGTCGCGGCCGACGAGATCGTCGATTCCTTCGTCTGGTGCGAGCTCATCCGGCAATGGTCGACCTTCAACGCCGAGTTCAGCTACCTGCCGCGCAAGTTCAAGATCGCCGTGAACGGCGCCGCGAAGGACCGTGCCGCCGTCGCGGTCCACGACATCGGTCTCCATGCCGTCAAGAAGAATAATGAAGTTGGTTTCAAAGTTCTCGTGGGCGGCGGCCTCGGCCGAACTCCCATGATCGGCCACGTGATCCGCGACTTCCTGCCCTGGCCGCACCTCCTAACCTACCTCGAGGCGATCCTGCGCGTGTACAACCGCCACGGCCGCCGCGACAACATCCACAAGGCGCGCATCAAGATCCTGGTGAAGGAGCGCGGCCCCGAGCGCTTCCGCGAGGAGGTGGAGGCCGAGTGGGCGCACCTGCGAGACGGCGCCGGCACGCTGACCGAGGAGAAAGTCAGCTACGCGCAGAGCCGCTTCACGAAGCCCGACTACGAGAAAACAGGGACGGACCACGTTTTTCCTTCCATCCCCGGCTTCAACGCATGGAAGAAAAGGAATGTCCATCCCCACAAGGTCCCCGGCTACGCGGCGGTGACGCTCTCGCTCAAGAAGACGGGCGTGCCGCCGGGCGACGTGACCTCCGAGCAGATGGACGCGATCGCCGAGCTCGCCGAGCGGTACTCCTTCGGCGAGCTGCGCGTCACGCACGAGCAGAACCTGGTGCTCGCCGACGTGCGGGAGCGGGACCTGCCGCGCCTGTGGCACCAGGCGCGCGAGCTCGGGCTCGCGACGCCCAACATCGGGCTTCTCACCAACATTATCAGCTGCCCGGGCGGGGACTTCTGCGCGCTCGCGAACGCGAAGTCGATCCCGGTGGCCCAGGCGATCCAGGAAACCTTCGACGACCTGGACTTCCTGCACGACATCGGCGAGCTCGACCTCAACATCTCCGGCTGCATGAACGCCTGCGGGCACCACCACGTCGGCCACATCGGCATCCTCGGCGTCGACAAGAACGGGGACGAGTGGTACCAGGTCGAGGTCGGCGGAAACCAGGCGCCGGCGTCGCTGGGACGGGTCATCGGCCCGTCCTTCGCACGCGCCGAGGTTCCCGGCGTAATCGCGCGGCTGATCGAGTGCTACCTCGCGCACCGCGAGAGCGAATTCGAGCGCTTCGTCGACGTCGTGCACCGCATCGGTATCGAACCCTTCAAGGAGCATGTCTATGGCGAGCCTCATCAAGGGACGGCGCGTCTTCCACGCGAGCTTGTCGCTGCCTAAGGGCGAGGTGCTGCGCCTCGAGCCGGGCGACGATCCGGCGTCGATCGGCAATCGCCTGGCCTGCGCGGCGTGGGTCGAGGTGAGCTTCCCGAAGTTCGGCGACGGCCGCGGCTACACGCTCGCTCGGCTGCTGCGCGAGCGCTACGGCTACCGCGGCGAGCTGCGGGCGGTGGGGCAGGTGACGCGCGACAACCTGCAGTTACTCGAGCGCTGCGGCTTCGACGCCTTCCTGCTGCGCGACGGCGAGGACCCGCACGAGGCGCTGCGCGGGTTCGACGACTTCAGCGTGTCCTACCAATGACAGGCACGTCCATCTCATGGCCACCGGCCGGCGTCCCGAAAGATTGGAAAGATTGGGGTCTGACCCCGAATTGCCGGGAGATCGGGGTCTGACCCCGATCTCAGCGGTACCTGCCCTCGACCTCGGGAAACGGCGCGTAATCGGGCTCTGACCCCGATTTCGCGCGCGCGGCGAGGGCGATGGCCCAGGCGGCGAGGCCGATGAACGCGAGGAGCGCCCAGCCCGCGATCGACAGGCCGAGGAAGGTCCAGTCGACCACCGCGCACTCGCCGGTGCCCTTGACGAGCTTCTCGAGCGTGTGCGCGAGCGGGAAGTTCTCGAGCATGAAGAAGAGGTCCGGGCCGCACGCGGGGACCTTCTCCGGCGGCAGATGCTGCAGCCAGACCTGGCGACCGGCAGCCGCGGCGCCGCCCGCGGCGAAAAGCGCGACGAGCGCGGCATAGACCCGGGCGCCCGCGCGCCCGGGACCGTGCAACGCGCCGAGCAGGAAGATCCCGCCCACCGCATAGAAGAAGCCGCGTTGTACCAGGCAGAGCGGGCAGGGCTCGAGTCCCTGCACGAACTGCAGGTAATAGCCGTAGCCGAGCAGACTAGCGCACGCGAGCGCGCCCATCAGAAAACCCAGCCTGGTCGTCGTTCTTGCGGAAGGCATAGTGCCCCCGATTATCGCAGCATGGGCCGCAGTGAAAAGCGCGTTCGCATCTCGGACCTAGCTGCCTGACCCTACGGTTCTCTGTGCATCAATCACGTGTGGTCCGAACAGCAAATGGCGCTCGACGTAGGCCGTCAGAAGGTCTAGCGATTCGGCGACCCCTTGGTCGCCCGTGTGGAGGACGAGCTCGGGTTGCTGGGGCGGCTCGTAGGGAGCCGATACACCGGTAAATTCCTTCACCTCACCCGCTCGCGCGCGCTTGTAGATGCCCTTCGGGTCGCGGCGCTCGCACACTTCGACGGGAGCGTCCAGGTAGACCTCGTGAAAGTAGCGGCCGTGGCGTGCCCGGATGCGGTCGCGGTCGGCCCGGTAGGGCGAGATGAAGGCAGTGATGACGATGCTGCCAGCTTCGGCGAAGAGGGCGGCGACCTCGCCGATGCGGCGGATGTTCTCGGCCCGGTCTTTGGGTGAGAAGCCCAGGTCGGCCGACAATCCCTGGCGCACGTTGTCACCGTCGAGCAGGAACACCTGGCAGCCGCGAGCGAAGAGCGCGCGCTCGAGCTCGACGGCGAGAGTCGACTTGCCGGAGGCGGAGAGGCCCGTCAGCCACAGGATGCCGCCGCCGTGCCGGTTGCGGCGGTTCCGCTGCCCCTCGTCAACCCTATGGGCAACCGCGAAGAGGTTGGAGCTTTTCGGCGGCTCTTGTTGCACCTGGACCTCCTTCTCCGGACATTCTACCGACGCTCATCCCACTGGGTGTAAAGACGTGATGGCGCGCGACTCGCCGGGTCGGCATTCACTGGATAGAATCCGCCGCCGTGGGATCCCCCCGCGGAAAGTACGTGGTAGTGATCGCGAAGGAACTCGAGGAGCTGATCCCGGCGTTTCTCGAGAACCGGCGGCGCGATGGCCAGGCGATGAGGAAGCTTCTGCTTTCCGATGACTTCGAGGGCCTGCGCCTCCTCGGCGACCGCATCAAGGGGGTGGCAGGCTCGTTTGGCTTCGCGCGCACCGCGGCGATCGCGAAGACGATCGAGGACAAGGCGCGGCAGAGAAACCGGGCGGCGCTCTACACGCTCGTGGAGGAATACGCCCGGCACGTCGCGGCGATCGAGGTCGTGTGCAAAGAAGCGTAACCGCGTGCGCCCTCTGTCGCAGCTCCTCCAGAAGTTCACGAAGTACAAGCCTATTCTTCCTTGGAAGCTCCCGGGCCCCCCGGCTATGATCCCGGCGTGCCCGACGCTCCCGGCTCTCCGTTCGACACGACGCTTTCGGCGGATTGGGGGACACCCCTGGCGCCGGGCGCGAGCAAGCCGGCTCTCGTGGACGAGGCCGAGCTCGTGCGGTGGTTGAGCGCCCAATTCCGGAACTACCCCGGGTGCTCCGCCGTGCGCGTGGAGCGGGTCGTGCGCCTCGACAAGCCCGACCATCAAGGCTGCAACTGGTCGCGCACGCTGTTCCTGAATCCCGGCGGAGCGCAGGCGGAAGCCTACGCCGCTGCCTACGCCGCGATCGTCGACAAAGGCCGCCGAGCCTTCAATCTGAAGCCTGGCGAGGACGACTAGAATCGCCCATGCTGCTCGTCACCGGCGGGGCCGGCTTCATCGGCTCGAACTTCGTGCTCTCGACGATCGAGGCGACCGGGGAGCCGGTCGTCAACCTCGACAAGCTGACCTACGCCGGCAACCTGCGCAATCTCGCAAACCTGCGCGACGATCTGCGCTACACCTTCGTTCGAGGAGACATCTGCGACCGCGCGCTGTTGCGCAGGCTGCTCGAGGAGCACCAGCCGCGGGCCATTGTGCATTTCGCGGCCGAGAGCGACGTCGATCGCTCGATCCTCGGCCCGGCGCAGTTCGTGCAGACGAACGTAGTGGGGACGATGTGCCTGCTCGAAGAGGCGCGCTCCTACTTCGCTTCGCTGGACTTGCCACGCGCCGAGCGCTTCCGCTTCCTGCACGTCTCCACGGACGAGGTGTTCGGCAGCCTTGGCCCCGACGACCCGCCGTTCACCGAGCGCTCGCCCTTCGCGCCCAACAGTCCTTACGCCGCGTCAAAGGCGGCGGCCGATCATCTGGTGCGCGCCTATTCACACACCTACCGCCTGCCGACGCTTGTCACCCATGGCTCGAACAACTACGGGCCGCACCAGCTTCCAGAGAAGCTGATACCGCTCATGATCCGCTGCGCCCTCGCGGGAGACGAGCTGCCGGTGTACGGCGACGGCCGCAACGTACGCGACTGGCTCTACGTCGCCGACCACTGCGACGCCATTCGGCTGGTGCTCGCGAAGGGCGCGGTCGGGGAGACCTACAACGTGGCCGGTGAGTCCGAGCGCTCCAACATCGATGTCGTGAACGCCGTCGGCGGCCTGCTGGACGAGCTCAAGCCCCGAGCCGGCGGGCGCTACGCCGAGCTCATTGCGTTCGTCAGGGATCGCCCTGGCCACGACCTGCGCTACGCCATGGACATCTCCAAGATCCGTCGCGAGCTCGGCTGGACGCCGCGCGAGAGCTTCGAGTCCGGGCTGGAAAAGACCGTGCGCTGGTATCTGGAGAACATGCAAGCGCATTTCGCCGCGGACCCGGCCTGAAGGGCATCGCCGCAGTGTGCCCTTCGACCAGGCAGAGATCTTTCCCGGAATGACCCCGGAGATCAGTTGACGCGCTGGCCGTGCTTCGCGGGCACGGTGGCCACGACCTGCGGAAGCTTCACGATCTCGAGGCTTACGTCCCAGTAGTAGTAGTGCAGGTAGGCGCCGACGGCGAGGAAGAGAAGCACCGATTCGCGCCAGCGGCGCCGCCGCGAGAGAGCCTGCTCGGCGGCGATCTGCTCCCGGTGTAGCGCCTGGAAGTAATCCAGGATGTCGTCCCGCGTGCGGAGGGGACGTCCGGTCACTTCGCGCAGATAGTCAAGCAGCGCTTCGGCGCTCTCCTCGGGCTCGCCGCGTGCCGGGCCGGCGCGAACGCGCTTCCCGACCTCCTTGAGCCACGCGGCCACATCGCCGGAGAAATCTTCGCCCGAAGCTTCGCCGTTTTCCTTCGGTGGGAGCGGTGCGCTCTGGGGCATGGCGTGCTTTGGTATAGCCGACATCGACATCGTCATGGAGAGCTTGCCCCGGCGCTCAACATCGGTCCAAGAAATTCCGCCGTCGCTGTGATTTTTGTCACGCTATCCGATGCGGCTCACTCATTTTCACAAGGAGGATCGCGGGCGTCCGGGTGTTTGGCAACCGAGCCCTTGCACGCTCGCGCATAATCCGTCGCCTATGGGGGGCTTACCTGTCCGGGACATGGTTCGGCGCGTGCAGGATATCGTCGCCGAAGCGACGGGCCAGCGCCTCGAGGGTGAAGCCGAGCAGCAGCTTGTCGCGCTTTTCGGCGATCTCGAGCGCACCGACCCGGGCACGTCGCGGTGCGGCCACTTCTCCTACCGCGACGTCACCATCCTCCTCGCGGACCTGCGCGGCTTCATGGCGATGACCGCCGCGTACCCGGCGGGCAAGGTGCTCGGGCTCCTCAACCGCTGCTTCGGCCGCATGAGCGAGATCATCGTCGGCCACGGCGGCGTGATCGACAAGTTCATGGGCGATTCGATCATGGCGATCTTCGCCGGGAAGAAAGGGAAAGAGGGCGAGGACGCGAGGCAGGCGCTGCACTGCGCGGTGGACATGCAGGTGGCGCTGGAGGCGCTCAACGACCAGCGCACGAACGGGATGCCGCCGCTCTACCTCGGCATCGGCATCAACACCGGCCGGGTGCTCGCGGGCCTGGTCGGCTCCGACCAGTATTCCGCCTACACGGTGATCGGCGAGGACGTGAGCCTCGCCTCGCGCATCGAGTCCTTCAGCCTGCGCGGGCAGGTGCTGCTCTCGGAGGCGACCTACCGGCACTGCGAGGGCTTCGCCGCGACCAGCGAGCCGATGGACGTCTACGTGAAGGGCAAGGCCGAGCGGGTGCGGGTGCGCGAGCTGCTCGGGCTGCCCACGCTCGGCAAGACCCTGCCGCGCCAGGAGATCCGCAGGAGCCCTCGCGTTCCGGTGACGCTGCCTTTCGCCTACCGCCTGGTGCAGAACAAGATCGTCAAGCCCGCGCCGCTCACGGGACGCATCCTCGACATCGGCTACTACGGCGTGCTCGCCGAGGTGGCCGAGGAGCTGCCGCTGCGCGCGGAGCTCAACCTGGAGCTCGAGCTTCCGCTGGTCGGGCTCAAGACGCGCGACGTGTACGCGCGCGTCGTCAAGGTGACGCCCGAGCGCAAGCACTGCCGCCTGGGCCTCGAATTCACCTCCCTCAGCCCCGACACCAGCGGCAAACTGCAGCTCTTCGTGCAGATGCTCATCCAGGCCCCCGAAAACAGGCACGCATCCCATCTCCTGAGATCGGGGTCAGACCCCGAACTCGCTTGAGATCGGGGTCAGACCCCGAACTCGAGCGCTTCATCTGCTGGCGGTTCTCGCCTCTGAGCGCGCCGCCTCGCCCTGCAAGTGCGCGGCGAGCGTGTCGAGGTCGCGCAGAATCTGCAGGCGCAGGTAGTCGGCGCCGGAAGTCTGGCCCTGCGCCCAGCGCCGGTGCTCGTGCTCGGAGAAGAGGTCGCAAGCGCGCTCGCCGATCGTGCGGACGAGGTCGCGGCATGTCTGGTCAGCGCAGCGCGTCGCCGCCACGGTGAGCAGTCCTTCGAACTGGTCGAGCGAGCGCGTGTCGTTCCACCCGCCCGAGTGAAGCAGAATCACCTCTCGCAGCTTGCTGCAGTGCTCTTCGATGATGGCGCGTCGCACGTATGGCATGCACCTCCCGTGGTTCGAGTCGTTGTTCCCGCTGCAGGCCATTCTTCACAAGCGAAGGCTCTCTTCAAGAGTCGCAGATCCGGGACAACGTCGCCGAATGGGGACGGAAAAAACAGGGACGTAACCCTGTTTTGCTAAATGGGGACGTACCCCTTTTTTCTCATCCGGAGATCTTCCCGGCCGCCTCGCCGAAGCCGATGCGGGCCGCGCCGTCGCGCTCGCAGTAGCCGCGCTGGATCACTTCGTCGCCGTCCTCGAGGAAGGTGCGCGTTTCGCCCGAAGGCAGCGAGAGCGGGCTCTTGCCGCCCGCGGAGAGCTCGAGAAGCGAGCCGAGCGAGTCGGGCGTCGCGCCCGAGAGCGTTCCCGAGCCGAGGATGTCGCCGGGCCGCAGGTTGCAGCCGTTCGAGCTCTGATGCGCGACGATCTGCGCCGGCGTCCAGTACGAGTCGCGGAAGCTGCCGCGCGACAGGCGCTGCGCCGCGCGCTGCTTCGCGGTGCGCAGGAACATCTCCACCGTGATGTCGAAGCCGGTGCCCTCGTCGTCCTTCAGGTACTCGAGCGGCTGCGGGTCGTCGGCGGCGCGCGCGAAGGACGCGCAGCGGAACGGCTCTAGCGCCTCCATCGTCACGATCCAGGGCGAGATCGTGGTCGCGAAGCTCTTGGCGAGGAACGGTCCGAGCGGCACGTACTCCCAGGCCTGGATGTCGCGCGCCGACCAGTCGTTCAGCAGCACTACGCCGAAGATGTGGCTTTCCGCTTTGCCAATCTCGATTCTCCGACCCAGGGCATTGCCGGGACCGATGACGAAGCCGAGCTCGCATTCGTAGTCGAGCCTTCTGGAAGGCTGGAACGCCGGCGTGGCGTGCTCGGCGGATTTCACCTGGCCGCTCGGGCGCTTCACCGGCGTGCCGGAGACGACGATCGACGAAGCGCGGCCGTGATAGCCGATCGGCACCCACTTGTAGTTGGGCAGCAGCGGATTGTCGGGGCGGAACATGCGGCCGGTGTTCTGCGCGTGGTAGATGCCGGCGAAGAAGTCGCTGTAGTCTCCGACGGTGAGCGGCAGCAGCAGCTCGGCCTGCTTCATCGGCACGAGGTAGCGCGAGAAGCGCTTCTGCGTTCTACTCTTCGAAGACAATCCCTCGGAAAGGCTCTTGCGAAGCGCCTTCCACTTTGCCCTGCCCATCGCGGCGATGCTGTTCAGCGTTGGGCCGGTCTTTACCCCGAGCGCCGCGAGGTCGAGGATGCGGTCGCCGATGGCCACGCCGCCCCGCGGCGCTTCCTTGGCGCCACGGCGGCGGAACACGCCGAAGGGCAGGTTCTGGATCGGGAAGTCGCAGCTCGGCTGGTTCGCTGTCTCGACCCAGCTCCTCAGCTCGGGATCGTGCGTTCGGTCCATAATGGAGCCTCTCTCATGAAGTTTCCGCCCATCGGTTCCAAATGGCGTGAGCTCGACTCACGCGTGAAGCGCACCGTCGAAGTCATCCGCTACGACAAGGCCAAGGGCCTCATCCGCATCAACTGCATCGAGACCCAGCGCCTGTCGTGGGCCAAGCCCGAGCGGTTCAACGGCAAGAGCGGCGGCTACGCGCGCCTCTAATTCGGGGTCTGACCCCGATCTCTATCGAGTTCGGGGTCTGACCCCGATCTCTAGTCAAAGCCGTCCCAGACCTTGTCGTAGTTCTTCTGCAGCTCGCGCGCGCGCATGGCGAATTTCGTCGGGCGGAAGACGTAGCGCGACTCCCACATGAAGGCGAGGGTGTCTTCGATCTTGTGCGGCTTCAGCTCCGCGCTGGACGCTTTTTCGTGCGTTGCCTTGTCCGGGCCGTGCGCCGACATCTGGTTGTGCAGCGACACGCCGCCGGGGAGGAAGCCCTCGGCCTTGGCGTCGTAGACGCCGCGCACGAGGCCCATCAGCTCGCTCATGGTGTTGCGGTGGAACCAGGGCGGGCGGAAGGTGTCCTCGGCGACCATCCAGCGCGGCGGGAAGATGACGAAGTCGCAGTTCGCAACCCCGGGCTGCCCCGAAGGCGAGGTGAGCACGGTGAAGATCGACGGATCGGGATGGTCGTGGCTCACGGTGTTGATCACCATGAAGCGCGCGAGATCGTACTTGTAGGGCACATAGCTACCGTGCCACGCGACGACGTCCAACGGCGAGTGCTTAAGTTCCGTCGCCCATAGCGCACCCTGGAACTTCGCCACCTGCTCGGTCTTGCCCGAGCGGCTTTCGTACGCGGCCACGGGCGCGAGGAAGTCGCGCACCTGCGCGAGGCCCTGCGCGCCGATCGGCCCGAGCTCCGGCAGGCGGAACGCCGGACCGTAGTTCTCGCAGAGGTAGCCTCGTACAGGCTTGTCGATCTCGACTTTGAACTTGAGTCCGCGGGGGATGAGGGCGATCTCCCCGGGCGAGACCTCGAGGCGGCCGAGCTCCGTGAAGAGCAACACCTTCCCCTCTTGCGGCACGAGCATCAGCTCGCCGTCGGCGTCGTAGAAAACGCGATCCTTCATCGAGCGGTTGGCGCGGTAGATATGAACGGCGATGCCGATCTGCATGTCGGGCGAGCCCGAGCCCGC
>DASRKB010000004.1:0-5908 GCA_035649175.1 Burkholderiales bacterium
CCGGCCCGAGCGCGCGCTCGGGCCGGCTATCCGCCGGCGGCTGCAGGCGCACGGTAGTCGAGCATCTTGGCGCGCATGTCGTCGGGAATCGCGATCGGCCGGAAGGTCTCGAGCGAAACCATCGCAACCTTGTGGCGTGCGCGGAACTTCTCGTCCCCGGCGACGCGGCCGCGGATGTCGAAGTCGATGGAACTTCGGCCGAGCCGGGCGATCCTTAGGTCCAGGACCAGCGTGTCGCCAAGGTGACAGGGCCGGAAGAACTGGCAGCCGGTGTTGACGATCGGGAAGCCCACCCGGCGCTCGAGGTGCATTTCCTGAAAGGGCAGCCCCACCGCCTCGCGGAACCAGTCCTCGACGATTCCCGAGATCATCTCGAAGAAGTTGACGAAAAAGACGATTCCCGCCGGATCGCAGTGCGAGAAGCGGATGAGCCGCTCGGTGCTGAAGGCCTTGGCCATCTGAAGCGCGAATCTGCCACAATCTCTCCATGAGAAGGCGGGCGGTGCTCTACAGCAGCTCGAGCCGGCGGGTCCCACCCCCCGCGCCGCCCCCGGCCCAAACCGAACCCGAGGTCTCTGCCCCGCCACCGCGCCCGCCGCGGAAGCCTCTCGTCATCGCCGCGCTCGCCGGCGCGGGGCTTTTCCTCGCCGGCTGGGTGCTTGCCCCGGCGCCTCGGGGGGTCAGCGTGCAGGACGTGCAACAGGCGATCGAGCAGGCCTTCGAGGAGCGCGCTACGCGCAGCGTGGCCGATGCGTACGAAATCATCGCGCCCTCCGTGGTGCGCGTACGCGGCCTCCCGGCCGAGGGCGAGGGCGAGGTCGAGGGCATCCTGATCGGCGAGAACGTGGGCACCGGCGTGGTCATCGTCGAGAACGGGACGATCCTCACCAACCTGCACGTGGTGCAGGGTGCGAGCCGGCTGTCCATCACGTTCTCCGACGGCACGGAATCCGGCGCGGCGCTCATCGGCGCGCGTCCCGAGCACGACCTTGCGGTGCTGAGGGCAACGAAGCTGCCCGACGACCTCGTCCCGGCCACGATGCGCTCCACGGCGGACCTCGCGCCCGGCGACGAGGTCGTGGCGGTCGGTTTCCCTTTCGGCATCGGCCCCTCGGCGAGCGCGGGAGTGATCTCGGGGCTCAAGCGCGAGTACCTCGCGCCCTCCGGCGCGAGGCTTACGAACCTCATCCAGTTCGACGCGGCGGTCAACCCCGGGAACTCCGGCGGGCCGCTTGTCACCACCGACGGCGAGGTCGTTGGCATCGTCACCGGACTGCTCAACCCGACCGAGGAGCGCGTGTTCATCGGCATCGGCTTCGCGGTGCCGATCGAGAACGCCGCCGGCGCGGCTGGACTTTCGCCCTTTTAGGAATCCACAAGTGGAAGGACCCGGATGGAAAATGCAACGTTGATGGAGCGCATCCTCTACGAGGTCAAGAAGACCGTCGTGGGGCAGGACCACTTCCTCGAGCGCGTGCTGGTGGCCGTGCTCGCGCAGGGCCACCTGCTCGTCGAAGGCGTCCCGGGGCTCGCCAAGACGCTTACCGTCAAGACCCTAGCCTCGACAATCCGCGGTTCCTTCCGCCGCATCCAGTTCACCCCCGACCTGGTGCCGGCCGACTTGGTTGGCACCCGCATCTACAACCAGAAGAGCGGGGAGTTCGCGACCTCGCTCGGCCCGGTATTTGCGAACCTGCTGCTCGCCGACGAGATCAACCGCGCGCCCGCCAAGGTGCAGAGCGCGCTGCTCGAAGTGATGCAGGAGCGCCAGGTGACGATCGCCGGCGAGAGCCACCGCGTGCCGGAGCCGTTCCTCGTGATGGCCACGCAGAACCCGATCGAGACCGAGGGTACGTATTCCCTGCCCGAGGCGCAGGTCGACCGCTTCATGATGAAGGTGCTCGTCGGCTACCCGACGGAGGAGGAGGAGTTCGTCATCGTGGAGCGCGTGACGGGAGCCCAATACGAATCGGCGCCGGTCGCCACGACCGAAGATTTGAAGCGGCTGCAGGCGGAATGCCGGAAGGTGTACGTCGAGCCCGCGCTCATCCAGTATGCGGTGCGCCTCGCCAACGCCTCGCGCGAGCCCGACCGCTTCGGCCTGAAGGACTTCGGCAAGTACCTCATGTTCGGCGTGAGCCCGCGCGCCTCGATCCACCTCATCGAGGGGGCGCGCGCGCTCGCCATGCTGCGCGGACGCGATTACGTGCTTCCCGAGGACGTGATCGCGCTCGTGCCGGACGTGTTCCGCCACCGTCTGGTGCTTTCCTATGAGGCGATGGCGGAGGGGCTGACCCCTGACCAGCTGATCCGCCGCCTGATGCAGAGCGTGCGGGCGCCGGATAAGCCGATGCAGGCCGCGGATGCCGCCGCGCAGTCCTGACGCGCTGCTGCGGCGCCTGGAGTGGACGGTCATCCGGCGCCTGGACGGCCTGCTGCAGGGAGACTACCGCACGCTTTTCCGCGGCTTTGGCCTGGACCTCGCGGACCTGCGCGAATACCAGTACGGCGACGATGTGCGCCACATCGACTGGAACGTGACGGCGCGGCTCCAGGCGCCGTATGTGCGCGAGTTCCACGAGGATCGCGAGGTGACCGCCTGGTTCCTGCTCGACCTTTCGCAGTCGGTCGCCTTCGGCTCGCGCGAGCGGCGCAAGCAATCGATCTCGGAGGACTTCGTCGCGGTGCTCGCACGCGTGCTCACGCGACACGGCAATCGCGTCGGGGCGCTTTACTACGGCGAGGAGGTGAGCGGCATGATTCCGGCGAGGAGCGGCCGCCGGCAGGTGCTCGCGCTGCTCGACGGCATGCAGCGCCACGCCGGCGTGAAGAAGGGTGGCCGCGCCACCGATCTCGGGGATCTCTTCTTCGCCGCGCTGAACGTGATCAAGCGCCGCTCCCTCGTGTTCGTGGTCTCTGACTTCATCAGCGCGCCGGGCTGGGCTGACCGGCTCGCCGCGCTCTCACGGCGCCACGAGGTGATCGCGGTGCGGCTCTACGACCCGCTCGAGAGCGAGCTTCCCGACCTGGGGCTGCTCGTGTTCCAGGACGCCGAGACTGGCGAGCAGCTCCTCGTCGACACCCACGATGCCGGATTCCGGCGCCGCTTCTCCGCCGCGGCGGAGAAGCGCGAAGCGGCGCTGCGCGCCGCCTTCCGGGACGCCGGCGTGGATGCGCTCGAGCTGTCGACCGAGGAAGACGTCCTCGACGCGCTGGTGCGCTTCACGGGATTGCGCAAGAGACGGGGGAGGGGCATGGCGCAGAAACAGGCTGTCCTTTAGCGCATGGACATGACGTTCCAGTGGCCCGCGCTGCTGTGGCTGCTCGCCGTCGTGCCGGCGCTCGCGGCCGCGTACGTGTGGTTGCTGCGCAAGCGCAAGAAGCTGGCTCTCCAGTATGCGAGCCTGTCGCTCGTGCGCGAGGCGACGCTCGGCACCGCAATCCGCCGGCACATCCCGCCGGCGCTTCTTCTCCTCGCCCTCGCGCTCATGATCGGCGCGACTGCCCGGCCAAGCGCGGTGCTGACGCTACCCTCGCATAACGAGACAGTGATCCTGGCGATGGACGTCTCCGGCAGCATGCGCGCGACCGACGTAAAGCCCACGCGCCTGGAGGCGGCGCAAGCAGCCGCCAAGGCCTTCGTGCTCGCTCAGGGACAGCATGTCCGCATCGGCGTAGTCGCGTTCGCGGGCACAGCGACGGTGGCGCAGGCGCCCACGCGCAGCCGAGAGGACGTGATCGCCGCGATCGACCGCTTCCAGCTGCAGCGCGCGACCGCGATCGGCAGCGCGATCATCGTCTCGCTCGCCACCATCTTCCCCGACGCCGGAATCGACCTCGCGGCCCTGACGTACGGGAAGGATGCGCCGAAAAGAGCCGACCTGAAACCGCCGGCAACGTCGTTCAAGCCCGTAGCGCCCGGCTCCTTTCCCTCGGCCGTGATCGTGCTCCTCACCGACGGCCAGCGCACCGCCGGGCCCGACTCCCTCGTGGCGGCGAAGATGGCGGCTGAGCGCGGCGTACGCATCTACACCGTGGGCGTGGGCACGCCGCAGGGCGCGATCGTCGGCATCGAGGGCTGGTCGATGCGCGTTGGCCTCGACGAGGAGACGCTGAAGGCCGTTGCCGGTCTCACGCGGGGCGAGTACTTCTACGCCGGCAGCGCGGTGGACCTCAAGCAGATCTACGAGTCCCTGCGCTCGCGGCTGGTGCTCGAGAAGCAGCGCACGGAAGTAACGGCGCTCTTCTGCGCCGCGGCAGCCGCGCTGGTCGTGCTCTCGGCCACGCTATCGCTGGCGTGGTTCAACCGCATTCTTTGAAGCTTCTGCGCGCGCGCACGGCCACTGGAGGTAGGCCACCCGGCCCCTAACTTGCTCGGCCCCGGCATGAACGACGGTTTTGCCGGACTGTCTGCAGGTGATGGGAAAGCCCGCGCTTTATAGTCCCTCGCCGCGCAGGCCGAGCGCTGCGGGGAATCCCCCGACGCCGCCTGAGCGATCCTCGTGGCGCGACCTCTACAAGCGTCGCCGCTTCCCGGTTCTGATCGGCATGGCACTGGCGTTGGGTGTGGCGGCTTCTCTCGGCATGCGGCCCGACGCACCGGCGGCGCTCACGCAGGCCGATGTCGACGCCGCGGTAATGCGCGCGTTGCAGGAGAAGCAGCCGCCTTCGCCCTACACGCGCGCCTATGCCGGGGTGGCGCGTTCCGTGGTGCGCGTGGAAGCGGGCGAGAACGCGACGGGTTCGGGGATTGTCGTCGTGGATAGTGGAATGATCCTCACGAGCCTCCACGTCGTCACGGGCCAGGAGCGCATCCTCGTGCGGTTTGCGAATGGGCATTCCTCGGAGGCGACGTTCGTGAGCGCGCAGCCCGAGAACGATCTCGCCGTCATCCAGGCCCTGGTGCTGCCCGACGACCTGAAGGCGGCCACCCTCGGCTCTGCGCAGGACCTCGCCGAGGGCGATCACGTGCTCGCTGTGGGCTTTCCTTTCGGCATCGGGCCTTCGGTTTCCGCCGGCGTGGTGTCCGGCCTGGGGCGCGAGTACCGCGCGCAGGACGAGCGCGCCATGAAGAACCTCATCCAGTTCGACGCCGCCGCTAATCCGGGCAGCTCTGGCGGGCCGCTCGTGAACGCCGCGGGCGAGGTGGTCGGTATCGTCACCGCGATCCTGAGCCCGAACGAGAAGGGCACTTTCGCCGGCATCGCGTTCGCCGTGCCGATCCAGACCGCCGCCGCGGCCGCCGGGCTGCCGCCTTTCTAGCGCCATGACTTTCCTGTGGCCCCAGGCATTGTGGCTCTTGGCCGCCCTGCCAGCGCTCGTCGTCCTGTATGTGCATGCATTGAAAAGAAGGAAGCGGCTTGCGGTGCGCTACTCCAGCCTTTCGCTGATGCGCGAGGCGATGGGGCGTGCGAGCGCGAAGCGCCACGTCCCCCCGGCGATCCTTCTCGCCGCACTGACGCTCATGCTGTTCGCTGGTGCGCGACCCGCGGCGGTGGTGATGCTGCCCTCGGAGCAAGAGACGGTAGTGCTCGCGATGGACGTGTCGGGCAGTATGCGCGCCGAGGACGTGAGGCCCACGCGACTCGCTGCGGCGCAAGCGGCCGCGAAGCGCTTCATCGCCGAGACTCCCCGCAGCACGCGCGTGGGCGTCGTGGCGTTCGCCGGCAGCGCGTCGCTCGTGCAGGCGCCGACTTCGGACCGCGGCGCGCTCGTCTCTGCGATCGAGCGATTCCAGCTGCAGCACGCCACCGCGGTGGGCAGCGGCATCCTGATCGCGCTCAAGGCGATTTTCCCCGAGCTCGAGTTCGATCCCTTCACCTACGCCCTGAGGCCGGCTTCCGCCGCCGCCGGCGGGGGCGCGCCGGCGCAGCCCGGCTCGTACGCCGCGGCGGCGATCATCCTGCTC
>DASRKB010000005.1:0-13712 GCA_035649175.1 Burkholderiales bacterium
TGATCGGTCCCGGCGCCCGAAGCGACGAAAGCCCCTGGAATCCCCCTTGCCTCCATCACCGTTTTCTCGATGAGAGAAAGCGAAGAAGGCCAGTCGAGGCCCATGCCGCGCTGCGCGGTGTCCATCGCCTCGGCGACGCCGAAGCCCCAGGACCAGAGGTGGCGCCGGTAGGCGAGCGTGGCGTCCCAGTCGATCGCGGCCTCGAGCCAAGGCTCCTTCGCGGAAAGCGGATCGGCGACGACGTGCGCGGCGGCGAGCGCGACGCGCGTGATGGGCTTCGCCGGTCTTTGGAAGGCCTGCGGCTCGTGGACCGGGAATTCTTCCGCGCCTTCCGCTACGGGAAGCCGGATCGTGAGCAGCGTGTCGCGCTTCATGGCTTGATCCTCGGGACGTCGAGCCACTTCCTTTGCTTCCAGCTCCTCAGGCCGAGCTCGGCGAGCTGCACGCCCTTGGCGCCCTCGAGCAGGTTCCAGCGGAACTTGCCCTCCCCGGCCACGTGCTTCAGGAAGAGCTCCCATTGCACCTTGAACGCGTTGTCGTAGTCCTCGCCCGGCACTTCCTTCCATCCCGAGAAGAAGTCGATCGGCTGGAGGATGTCGGGGTTCCACACGGGCTTGGGCGTCTCGGCATAGGACTGGGTCAGGCAGCGGCGCAGGCCCGCCACCGCACTGCCCTCGGTGCCGTCGACCTGCAGCGTCAGCAGGTCGTCGCGCCGCACGCGCACCGTCCAGGAGGAGTTGAAATGCGCGATGACGCCGCCGGCGAGCTCGAACGTGGCGTAGGCCGCGTCGTCGGCAGTGGCCTTGTACTTCTTGCCGCGCTCGTCCCAGCGCCACGGAATGTGCGTGGCGCCGCGACAGGACACCGCCCTCACCTCGCCGAAGAGGTTGTCGAGCACGTAGCGCCAGTGGCAGAGCATGTCGAGGATGATCCCGCCGCCGTCCTGCTTGCGGTAGTTCCACGACGGGCGCTGGGCGGGCTGGCGGTCGCCTTCGAACACCCAGTAGCCAAATTCCCCGCGCACCGAGAGGATGCGGCCGAAAAAGCCCTCTTCGCGCAGCCTCGCGAGCTTGAGCAGCCCCGGCAGCCACAGCTTGTCCTGCACCACGCCGTGCTTCACGCGTGCCTTCCTCGCGGCGGCGTAAAGGCTTTTCGCCTCCGCCAGCGTGGTCGACACCGGCTTCTCGCAGTAGATGTGCTTGCCGGCGGCGATGGCCTTCTTGAGGAGCATCGGGCGCAGCTGGGTCGAGGCGGCGTCGAAGAAGATCTCGTCCTCGCCTTTCAGGGCAGCATCGAGGTCGGTCGTCCAGCGCTCTATTCCATGCGAGGAAGATAACTGCCTTATTTTTTCTGCATTGCGTCCGACCAGCAGCGGGTCGGGCATCAGGCGCGTGCCGTCCTTCAAAGCCACGCCGCCCTGCTTGCGGATCTCGAGGATCGAGCGCACGAGGTGCTGGTTCATGCCCATGCGCCCGGTGACGCCGTGCATGATGATGCCGATGCGCCTTTCCGTCATCGCGCGGCCTCGATGAACTCGAAGGTAATGCCGTCCCAGTCGCGCACGTAGACGACCTTGCGGCCCTTGTTCGGCCCCTGGTCGATGGTCACCGGCGCAGCGATGGCCTTCACGCCGTAGCCGCTCGCCGCGTCCACGGCGGCCTGCGCGTCGTCGACGTTGAACGCGATGTGCGCGAACCCGGTGTCGCAGGGCCGCGCGCTCACTTTGCCTTTCGTCGCCGGCGCGCGGTACTCGATCAGCTCGAGCGTGTGTCCGGGCGCCTTGAGGAAGGCGATCATCATGTCGGCACCTTCCACGCCGGTGATGCGCGATACCAGCGCCGGGTCGCGCGGCGCCTTGGAGACGACCTTGAAGCCCAGGCAGTCGCTCAGGAAGCCGATGCTCCTTTCGAGGTCGGACACGGTAAAGCTGGTGTGGTTGGTGCCGAGGATGCGAAAGCTCATGTCATGGCCCTCATTGAGGCCCAGTCGGGCATCGCGTTGCTCGCGAAGCCGGGGCAGGAAAGGCTCTCCGTCGCGATCATGCCGCCGCGGATCTTCAGGCGCACGGCGCCGTTGCTCTTCTCGTAGAGGTCCGGGTGCCCGGCGAGGAACGCCTCCTGCTCGGCCTGCGGCAGCCCGGCCATGCCGTTCACGTAATGATGGCCGTTGCGCTCGACGTGCTCCAGCCCGAGCAGCGAAACGAGCGCCAGGTCCTGCTGCACGGCGAGGCCCGCCTGCACGGTGAGATCCTCGCCCGACAGGAAGTAGTGACTGCGTCCCTCCTCGCGGTTCCAGAGCTGGCAGCGCGCCGCGTTGAGGATCGACTTGTAGAAGCCCTTGCAGGTCTTGGAGGAGACCCCGGCGTAGCCCAGGCGCCGCGCGCGCGGGAACGCCTCGAGCGAGTCGTCCGACTCGTCGATGATGAGCGGCCGCTCCTCGCCGAACTCCGAGACGTCCGCCGACAGGGCATGCGCGCGCTTCACCGGCTGCTCGATGAAAACGATGCTCGACACAAGCCGCCGCAGGCGCGGCTCGGCCTGGATGCGGCGCCATAGATCGAGCGCCGCTTCCGGGGAAGCGAACTGCTCGTTGCCGTCGAGGGTCGCGTGGTAGGGCTCGCCTATGCGGTCTAACACTTCTGCGATCTCGCCGAGCCGGGCGACGTCCGCCCTGACTTCGCCGCTCACCTTGAGCTTGAACCAGCGGTGCCCATAGCGCGCGATGACCTCTTCGAGCGTTTCCGGCAAACCGTCGCTCGCTTCCCTGGACGCGGAAGAAATCTTGTCCACCAGCCCGACGGTATGCCTCGCAGCGATGCGCGGCCGCGGCCGGAGGTCCTCGAGAAACGCCTCCAGGTCGAAATCCATCAGATCCGCCTGCCAGCGCGACGCGGAGATGCCGGGGAGGTTCCCCTGTATGGCAGAAAAGAACGAGACGCCGAGCGCACGGCACAGCGCGTCGAGGAGTGCGCGATCGATGAGCGCCGGGCCGTAGCAGGCCACCAGGCTGTTCAACCCGTGCACTGTGCCAAGCGAAATCTGCGGCCCGTAGTTGTCGATCCAGTGGCCGAAGGCGGTGTTCTCGCCGCCCGCCAGGTAGGCCTCGCGCGCGAGCGCGAGCGAGAGCCGCAGCTGCGCCAGGTTCTGCTCGTTGTCGAGCGAAGGGTCCTTGTCGAACCACTTGGGTACCAGCATCTCGGCCGCGGCGCCCTCGGCCTCCCGACCGTCGGCGAGGCGTATGCGCGCGCGCACGAAGGCCTGCGGCGCCTGCGTGAGCGTGACCACGCCAAAGCGGAACGGCAGGCGCAGCACGACATCGCGCTCCCACAAGGAAATTTCTTCTACGGAAAACTTCAAGCGAGGGCCTCGATGATGCCGCGCACGTAGCCGATCGCCCGCGCCGCGGCCGCCGGGCCGTCGGGGACGTAGTCGAACGGCTCGACCGCCACGTCGCCGCCATAGCCATGGCGCTTGAGCGCGGCGAAAAGCGGCGCGAACTTCTGCTCTCCCTGCCCGGGCCCCTGCCGGTTGCGGTCGTTCACCTGCACGTGCGCGATCATGCCCTTCGGCAGCCAGCGCTCGAGGAGCGCCGCGACCGGCTCCTTCTCGCTGCGCGCCGCGGCGCTGCAGTCGACCATGGTTTTCAGGTGGGGGTTGCCGACGCTCTCCACGACCTGCACGGCTTCAGAGAGCGTATTGATGAGCGGCGTCTGCTCATGCGCGAGCGGCTCGATGCAGTACACGACGCCCACCTTGGCGGCGCGCTCCGCGGCGGCGGCGAAGCAATCCCTCGCGCGGCCGAGCGCCGCGGCGCGCGTATCGCCTGGATCGACGCGCCGCTGTCCCGGAGAGCCGTGAACGAGATAGCGCCCGCCGAGCTCGGCGCACTGCTCGACGAAGGCGAGCATCACGTCGAGGGTGCGTCGGCGTACCGCGTCGTCGCGCGTGCTGATCGAGAGGCCCGCCGGCTTCACCAGCAGCCAGTGCAGCCCCGTGATGGCGATGCCGGCGGCCTCTGCCGCACTTCGCGTCGCGGCGAGCTGCGCGGCGCCGAGGAGATGCGGCTCGTCCGACAGCGTATAAGGAGCGACCTCGAGTCCCTCGTAACCCAGCTTCGCGGCGTATTCGCACTGCGCTGGGAAGGGCATCGGCGCGATGACCTCGTTGCACAGCGCGACGCGCATGTGGCTCCGTCGAGGCAGGCGCGCTAGCGCGCGCCGCCCCAGGCCTTCTGCCAGTCGTTGCCGAGGAAGTCGGTCTCGCGACCGTCCTTCTGGAAGAACTTGTTGGGCAACTGAAACATGGCGAGCATCAGCCCGCCCTGCGGGCCGGCCCAGGCCTCGTGGCGGCTGCCCGCCGGACGCCAGACGAACTGCCCGGCCTTGCACTCGCCCTCGTGGCAGACGAGGCTGCCCTCGAGCACGTAGGTCTGCTCGACCTCCACGTGCTCGTGGTCGGGAAGCTTCGTTCCAGGCGCCATGCGCAGCAGCAGCGTCATCAGGCCGCTCGCCTTGTCGACGAGCAGCGGCTTGAACTCGATGCCGGCGTACGGCGTGTTCTGCCAGGCGAGGCGCTCGGCATCGACGAAGCGCGAAGCGAGATCTGCGACGGTGTTCATGACTGGAGGTGCTCCCCGACTTTGACGATTTTCATGGTGTTCGTGCCGCCAGACTTGCCGATCGGCTCGCCGATCGTGAGGACGATGATATCGCCCTGCTTGACGACCTTGTGCTGGACCAGCGCGCGCTCCGCCTCGCGCAGCAGCTCCTCGCGGTCGTGCCCGATGTACTTCACCATCAGCGGGAACACGTCGCGAAACAGCGCGCAGCGATAGCGCGTGGCGGTCTGCGAGGTGAGCGCGTAGATCGGCACGCCGGAATTGAGCCGGCTCATCCACAGGGCGGTCGAGCCCGATTCGGTGAGCGAGGCGATCGCCTTCACTTTCAAGTGGTAGGCAGTGAAGAGCGCCGCCATCGCGATCGACTGGTCCACCCGCGTGAAAACGCGGTTGAGGAAGTCCTGCTCCAGGCTGATCGGCTGGGTCTGCTCCGCCTCGAGGCAGATGCGGTCCATCGCCTCGATGACTTCGACCGGGAACCTGCCGCTCGCGGTCTCGGCCGAGAGCATCACCGCGTCGGTGCCGTCGAGCACCGCGTTCGCCACGTCCGAGACTTCGGCGCGCGTCGGGATCGGGCTCGAGATCATCGACTCCATCATCTGCGTGGCGGTGATGGTGAGCTTGTTCTGCTCGCGCGCGAGGCGGATCATCTTCTTCTGCAGCGCCGGGACGGAGGCGTCGCCCACTTCGACCGCGAGGTCGCCGCGCGCCACCATGATGCCGTCCGATCCGCGCATGATGTCGACCAGCGCGGCCTCGCCGACCGCCTCGGCGCGCTCGATCTTCGCGATGAGGAAGGCCTTGCCGCCCGCGGCGCGCATCAGCTCGCGCGCCATGTACATGTCGGCGCCGGTCTTGGGAAAGGACACCGCGAGGTAGTCCGCCTGCAGCCGGGCGGCGGTCTTGATGTCCTCCATGTCCTTCGCGGTGAGCGCCGGCGCGGTGAGGCCGCCGCCCTGCCGGTTGATGCCCTTGTTGTTCGAGAGCAGGCCGCCCTGGCGCACCAGCGTGCGCACCTCGTTGCCGCGCACGTCGGTGACTTCCAGCACGATCTTGCCGTCGTCGAGCAGAAGGAGCGCGCCGGCCTCCACGTCCCGGGGCAGCTCCTTGTAGTCGAGCCCCACGCGCTCGCCGTCGCCCAGCGCGCAGTCGGCATCCAGAATGAAGCGCTGGCCCTTCTCGAGCGCGACCTTGCCGTCCTTGAACTTGCCGACGCGGATCTTCGGGCCCTGCAGATCGCACATGATGGCCACCGTGCGGCCGATCTTGGCCGAGATCTCCTTCACGAGGTTGGCACGCGCCTCGTGGTCGGCGGCCGTGCCGTGGGAGAAGTTCAGGCGCACCACGTCGACGCCCGCGCGGATCATGCGCTCGAGCACCGCGGGATCGGAGGAAGCCGGACCGAGCGTGGCGACGATCTTCGTGCTGCGCAGCATGGGCCGACTACTCTAGCAGAAGGGTACCGCGGCTGATGACCGGCTCGCCCTTGCCGTCGCGCGTCTCGAAAAGGATGCCCTTGCCCGTCGATGCGGCGTGCAGCTGCAGCGTGGAGGGCATCCGCACCATGCCGGCGAAGCGGCATTGCACTCGCCGCGCCCGCGCGGGATCCGCACGGAATGCCTGGAGCGCCCTGGAAATGGACAAGGCCAGGGTTGCGGTGCCGTGCAGGATGATGTCCGGCAGCCCGGCCGCGCGCGCATACGCAATGTCCGTATGGATGGGATTCCAGATGCGCGCGCATTCGGTATAAACATGGGCAGCGTTTGCCGCCACGTGGATCTCTCCCACCTTGGGAAGCGCATCGGGCGCCGCTTTCGGGTCTTCAACCGGTTCGATTCGCCGGTCGCCGCCCTCCACGGTGACGCCGCGATAAAGCGCGCCGAAATCGGTGGTGGTGACGCGCTCGCCGCGCTCATCGCGCGCCTGGAAGCGGAACACGACGAAAGCGCCGGGCTTGCGCTGCGTCACGGCGACGATGCGCGCGGTGACGCGCAGGGCGTCGCCCGCGCGCGGCGCGCGATGGATGACGAGGTCGTGCTGCGCGTGCAGAAGCTGGGGGAAAAGCGGCTTGAGGGCGGGCAGCGCGCGCAGCGGCTGCGCGACCGGCCACTCGTAGCACACCGGAAAGAGGGGATGCGCGAGCACGCCGCGCGCCGTGTCGTAGTAGCGCGGGTCTGCCTCTCCCAGGCCCGCGCTGTAGGCCATCAGCCAGCGGGCGTCGAGCTCGTGCTCGAGCGGCCCGGCCTGCTCGCCGACGATGGCGCTCGAGAGCTTCATGGCGCGAGGTGCAGCACCAGCTCGCGCGCCGAGCCGCGGCGGCGGTGCTCCCAGAGATACAGGCCCTGCCACGCGCCCAGGACCAGTCTTGTGTCGAAAATCGGTATGGAAAGCGACGTGGCCGTCAGCGCGGCCTTGATGTGCGAAGGCATGTCGTCCGGCCCTTCGGTGTCGTGGCTGTAGAAGGCGTCGCCTTCGGGGACGAGGCGGTTCAGCCAGCGCTCGAGGTCGCGCTTCGCGCTCGGGTCGGCGTTCTCCTGGATGACGAGGCTCGCCGAGGTATGGCGCAGGAACACGGTGCACAAGCCTTCCCGGATTCCCGCCTCGCTCACGAGCTTCTGCACTTCCCGGGTGATCTCGCGCAGTCCCTGCCCGCCCGTCTCTACGGTGAAGCGCCTAACCATCCGCCCGGGATTCGAGCGCGGCGACCGCCGGAAGGCGCTTGCCCTCGAGGAACTCGAGGAACGCGCCGCCCGCGGTGGAGATGTAGTCGATGTCCTTCTCGACGCCGAACTTGTGGATCGCGGCGATGGTGTCGCCGCCGCCGGCGAGCGAGAACGCGCTCGAGGAGGCGATCGCGCGCGCGAGCGCCTCGGTGCCCTTCGCGAAGGGCGCCATCTCGAACACGCCGACCGGGCCGTTCCACACGATGGTGCCGGCCTGCGCGACGATCTTGCCGAGCGCCTCGCGCGCCTTCGGGCCGATGTCCAGGATCATCTCGTCCTTCTCCACGGAAGAAACGTCCTTGACGGAGGCCCGCGCGCGCTCCGACATCTCGGTGGCAACGACGACGTCCTCCGGAAGCGGCACCTGTGTGGCCGCCATGATCTTCTTCGCCTCGCCGGCGAGGTCGGGCTCGGCGAGCGACTTGCCGATCGGCTTTCCCTGGGCGAGCAGGAAGGTGTTGGCGATGCCGCCGCCGACCACGAGCTGGTCGACCTTCCTCGCGAGCGCGGCGAGCACGGTGAGCTTGGTGGAGACCTTGGCGCCGGCGACGATCGCGACCAGAGGTCGCTTCGGGCTCGCGAGCGCGCGGCCGAGCGCGTCGAGCTCCTCGGCCATGAGGGGGCCGGCGCAGGCGAGCTTCGCGAAGCGCGCCGCCCCGTGGGTCGTCGCCTCGGCGCGGTGCGCGGTGCCGAAGGCGTCGTTCACGTACACGTCGCAGAGCGCGGCGATCCGGCGCGCGAGGCCCTCGTCGTTCGCCTTCTCGCCCTTGTTGACGCGGCAGTTCTCCAGCAGCACCACCTCGCCGGGCCTGACCTCGACGCCGTCGACCCAACCGCGCACGAGCGGAACTTCCATCTGGAGGAGCGAGCCCAGCCGGTCCGCGACCGGCTTCAGGGAATCCTCGGGCCTGAGCTCGCCCTCCTTCGGACGGCCGAGGTGCGAGGTGACCATGACGGCGGCGCCCTTCTCGAGCGCAAGGCGGATGCCCGGCAGCGAGGCGCGGATGCGCGTGTCGTCGGTGATGGCGCCCGCGTCGTCCTGGGGGACGTTCAGGTCCGCGCGGATGAAGACGCGCTTGCCGCGCAGGTCCACTTCGGACATGCGCTTGAATCTCATCTACTTCGCCAGCGCGGCGCCGACCTCAGCGAAGACCGCAGCGACGTCGAGCATGCGGTTGGAGAATCCCCACTCGTTGTCGTACCACGACGACACCTTGACCAGCGTGCCGTCCGAGACGCGGGTGAGCGTGGAATCGAAGATCGAGCTCGCCGGATTGTGGTTGAAGTCCGAGGACACGAGC
Organism: Burkholderiales bacterium; assembly: GCA_035649175.1. GTDB lineage: Bacteria > Pseudomonadota > Gammaproteobacteria > Burkholderiales > SG8-39 > SCGC-AG-212-J23. The sequence continues at coordinate 8,642 of DASRKB010000005.1, forward strand.
GGCTCGGTGCTGTACTCGAGCACGCCCTTCAGGTCGCCCTCGCAGGCCTGCTTCACGGCCTTGTTGACTTCCTCCACGGTGGTGGGGCGCTTCGCCACGAACGTCAGGTCGACGATCGACACGTTGAGGGTCGGCACGCGGATCGAGTAGCCGTCGAGCTTGCCGTTGAGATGCGGCAGCACCAGGCCCACCGCCGCGGCCGCGCCGGTCTTGGTCGGGATCATGTTGTGCCCGGCCGCGCGCGCGCGGCGCAGGTCCTTGTGGAAGACGTCGGTCAGGACCTGGTCGTTGGTGAACGAGTGGATGGTGTTCATCAGGCCCGAGGCGACGCCGATGCGGTCGTCGATCGCCTTGACGAGCGGCGCGAGGCAGTTCGTCGTGCACGAGGCGTTGGAAATGACGCTATCGCTCTCTTTCAGGGAAGCATGGTTCACCCCGAAAACCACGGTGCGGTCGACGTCCTTCTCGCCGGGCGCCGAGATGATCACCTTCCTCGCGCCCGCCTGCAGGTGGGCGCCGGCCTTGGCCTTGCTCGTGAAGAGGCCGGTGCACTCCATCACCACGTCGACGCCGAGCGCCTTCCAGGGGAGCTTCGCCGGGTCGCGCTCGGCGACCACTTGGATGGGGTCGCCGTTAACAACAATCGTTTTTTCCTTGACTTCGACCCGCGCCGGAAAAGGCCCGTGGGCGGTGTCGTACTTGAGCAGATGGGCGTTGGTCTGCGCGTCGCCAAGGTCGTTCACGGCGACGAACTGCAAATCGTGCTTCCTCTTGCCGCCTTCGCTCATTGACTCATAGTGGGCGCGCAGCACCATGCGCCCGATGCGTCCGAATCCGTTGATAGCTACCTTGATCATCTGATTACACTCCTTACGGCAGCGACGATGTTCTCGGGGGTGAAGCCGAAGTGCCTGAAGACTTCGGCGGCGGGCGCAGACTCGCCGAAACGGTCGATGCCGACCACGGCGCCCTCGAGGCCGACGTATTTGCGCCAGTAGTCGCTCACCCCGGCCTCGACCGCTACTCTTGGGACTCCCGCCGGAAGGACCGAGTTCCGGTATTCCGGGTCCTGCCGGTCGAACACGCTGGTAGAGGGCATGGACACCACGCGCACCGGCGTGCCCGCCTCGGCGAGCTGCTTCTGCGCGGCGAGGGCGAGTTGCACCTCGGAGCCGGTAGCGATGATGAGCGCGCGCGCCCCGGGGGCGTCGCAGAGGACATATCCCCCCTTCTCCACCCCCGTAAGGGAGTCTCTCTTGCAGAACGGAAGGTTCTGGCGGGAAAGAAGCAGTGCCGTGGGCCCGCGCTTGCGCTCGAGCGCCGCCCTCCAGGCGAAGGCCGTCTCCACCGTGTCGCAGGGTCGCCAGACATCGAGAAAGGGAATGAGCCGCAGGCTCGCCGCGTGCTCGATCGGCTGGTGCGTGGGCCCGTCCTCGCCCAGCCCAATCGAGTCGTGCGTGAGCACGTAGACCACGCGCAGCTTTATGAGCGCGGCCATGCGCAGCGCATTACGCGCGTAGTCGGAGAAGACGAGGAACGTGCCCCCGTAGGGGATGAGCCCGCCGTGCAGCGCCATGCCGTTCATCGCGGCGCACATGCCGAACTCGCGTACCCCGTAGAAGATGTGGTTTCCCTCCACCCTGCCCGGGGCGACCGCGCGCGAGGCCTTCACCATGGTGAGGTTGGAGCCCGTGAGGTCCGCGGAGCCCCCGACCAGCTCAGGCAGCGCGGGCTTGAGCGCCTCCAGCACGTTCTGCGAGGCCTTGCGCGTCGCCACGGTTTCGGCTTTGCCCGTGAAGTCATCGACAAGCTTCTTGAACAGATCCTGAAAGCCCTCGGGCAGCTCGCCCTTCATCCGTCGCTGGAACTCGGCAGCGTCCGAAGGAAACTCCTTCTCGTAGGCGCGAAGGAGCTTCTCCCACTTCTTTTGCGCCCGCTTGCCGGCGGCGCGGGCATCCCAGCCGGCGTAGACCTGCGCCGGGATCTCGAAGGGCGGGTGCGCCCAGCCGAGGGCGGCGCGCGTCGCCGCCACTTCTTCTGCCCCCAGCGGCGCGCCGTGCGCAGCGCCGGTGTTGGCCTTCTTCGGCGCGCCCTTGGCAATGACGGTCTTGCAGCAGATGAGGGTGGGGCGGGACTTTTCGCCGCTTCTTTGTCTCTTCGCCTTGCGGATCGCTTTGTCCACGGCCTCCACGTCGTGGCCATCGACATTCGCGATCACCTGCCAGCCGTAGGCCGCGAAGCGCTTGGGCACATCGTCGGTGTACCAGTGCGCGATCTCGCCCTTGTCGGAGTCGATCGAGATGCCGTTGTCGTCGTAGAGCGCGATGAGCTTCCCGAGGCCCAAGGTGCCCGCAAGCGCCCCCGCCTCGTGCGAGATGCCCTCCATCATGCAACCGTCGCCCATGAAGACGTAGGTGTGGTGATCGACCAGGTCGAACCCGGGGCGGTTGAACTGGGCAGCGAGCAGCTTCTCGGCAAGGGCCATACCGACCGCGTTGGCGAAACCCTGACCGAGCGGTCCGGTGGTGGTCTCCACCCCCGGGGCATAGCCGTATTCCGGGTGGCCGGGGGTCCTGGAGCCCAGCTGCCGGAAGCGGCGCAACTCCTCCATCGGCAGTGCGTAGCCCGTGAGGTGCAGCAGCGCGTAGAGCAGCATGGAGCCGTGCCCGTTCGAGAGCACGAACCGGTCGCGGTTCGCCCACCCAGGGTTCGCAGGGTTGTGCCGCAGGTGACGCGTCCAGAGCCCCACGGCGATCTCCGCCATCCCCATCGGCATCCCCGGATGCCCCGACTTCGCCGCCTCGACTGCGTCCATTGCCAGCGCGCGGATCGAATTGGCGAGCTCGGCGTCGGTGGCCTTCGGGCTGACGCGGGAATCCATAAGAGGGGCGCGAAAATTATACTCACCACATGCACGTCCTTCCCTTCTCCAGCCCGGTGGATTTCGAGCACGTCGTGCATTGCGAAGCCCCAGGCGAGGCGCACTGGTTCGTCTTCCGCGGCGACCAGCTGCTGGTCGAGATGGGGCCGCTCGAGCGGCCCTCGGACGACCTGCGCGTGCGCGCCCGCCCCGCGTGGGCGCGGCTGCCGTTGCAAAAAAACCACAACTGGCTGGGGTCGAGCGAGGTCAGGCGCCTATACCTAGGGGTCCTCGGCGGCGTGCAATGCTGGGCCGCGGAGCTGCCGGCGCAGGCTGAGCCGCCCGGCAGCATGTCCTGGCAGGGACTGCGGACGCTTTTCTCGGTGCTCGAAGACGCGCACTTCGCGCTCGCGGGCCGGGCGCTGCAGCTCGTCGACTGGGACCGCAACCACCAGTTCTGCGGGCGCTGCGGCACGCCTACGCTGGCGAAGCGCGAGGAGCGCGTGCGCGTCTGCCCCGCGTGCAGGCTGTCGGCGTACCCGAGGGTCGCTCCCGCCGTGATGGCGCTGGTGAGGAGGCAGGATCGGTTGCTCCTCGCGCGCAGCCCGCACTTCCCAGCCGGCATGTATAGCGCGCTCGCCGGCTTCGTGGAGCCCGGCGAGTCGCTCGAGCAGTGCCTCGCGCGCGAAGTGGCCGAGGAAGTCGGCGTGCAAATAAGCAACGCGCGCTACTTCGCGAGCCAGCCATGGCCGTTCCCCCACTCGCTGATGATCGCCTTCGTGTGCGACTGGCAGAGCGGCGAGATCCGGCCGCAGGACGGAGAGATCGAGGCCGCAAATTGGTTCGAAGTATTGCAATTGCCTAAACTTCCAAGCAGAATCTCGATCGCTCGCCGCTTGATCGACGCAGTCGTTGCCGAGATCCGCGGCGAGTGTGCAATCTGACGGAGGTTTTGAACGAGTTGAGCGCGATTGAAGTGCTCTTGTTTGCGCCGGTAGGCGCGAATGGAAGGCGTGGCCTGGAACCCCAAGTACGCGGCAGGCTGCGCCTTCGCATTTTGGAGGGTACGTAAATGAACGGTCTGCATCTCATCGGTGACCTCACCGGCTGCCGCTGCGATCCGCAGCTCCTTCTGGACGGCGAGCGCTTTCGCGGGAAGTGCCTCGAGCTGGTCGAGGCCTCCGGTCTGACGGTCGTAGGCGTCAGCTTTCACCAGTTCGAGGGCTCCGGCTACACCGGCTGCGTGGTGCTTGCCGAGTCCCACCTCGCCATCCATACCTGGCCCGAGCGCCAGGGGCTCACGCTCGACGTCTACGTCTGCAACTACAGCGCCGACAACTCTGACAAGGCGAGGAAGCTCTTCGAGGTGATCGTGGAGCACTTTCAGCCGACGGAGGTCGCGCGCCACGAGGTCGACCGCGGCGAGCACCTCCTCATGGAGCCGCTCAACGCCTCGACCGGCTTCCACATCAAGGCGACCCGGCAGCTCGGAGAGTGGCAGACCCGCTTCCAGAAGATGGCGATCTACGAGACGCCGCAGTACGGCAAGATCTTCCGGCTCGACGGGTACAACATGACCTCCGAGAAGGAGGAGTTCGTGTACCACGAGAACCTGGTGCACCCGGCTCTTACTGCCCACAACGCGCCCCGGCGCGTGCTCATCATCGGCGGCGGCGACGGCGGCTCCTCGGAGGAGGTGCTCAAGCACCCTTCGGTGGAGGAGCTCACCATGGTGGAGATCGACGCCGACGTTATCGAGGTGGCCAAGCAGCACTTCCACGCCGTGCACAACGGCGTCTTCGACAACCCGAAGCTGCGGGTCGTCGTGGACGACGGGATGAAGTTCGTGCGCGAGACGCAAGAGCGCTTCGACCTCATCACGCTCGACCTGAACGACCCGGTCGGACCGGCGGCCGCGCTTTACTCGACAGAGTTCTTCCAGCAGATCCGCACGGCACTCGCGCCCGGCGGCGCGCTCACGCTGCACCTCGGCTCGCCGGTAGCGCAGCCGCAGCGGGTTGCGGACCTCGCACAGCGCCTGAACGCCGTGTTCCGCATCGTGCGGGTCTACACCATGTACATCCCGCTCTACGGCTCGCTCTGGTCGATGGCGGTGTGCTCCGACAAGCTCGATCCGAAGGCCTTCACCGCCGACGAGATCGACCGGCGCATCGAGGCGCGCAAGCTCCAGGAGCTGCGCTACTACAACGG
>DASRKB010000006.1:0-1715 GCA_035649175.1 Burkholderiales bacterium
GAATTGGCAGTCGGGTAATAGTTCGTTTCATCGCTCCGTCCTCTGTAAGTCGAGGCGCAAGTCTGCGGACCTCACGCTTTGAATGGATTTCAGCCCTGTTTCAGATTGTTTCCGTTTGTATCCGGCGCGCCCTTTGCGGATACCTGGCAGGCTTTTGCGGCTATCATGGTCACCATGATCAAAGTCCTGCTCATTGATGACGACCGCAAGCACTCGCAACTGCTCAAGACCTACCTGAGCCAGTTCGGTATCGCGCTGGATTGTGCGGCGGACGCGGACGAGGGATTCAGGCGGCTGTCCCGGTCGGATCCCGACCTGCTGTTACTCGATGTCATGTTGCCCGGACGGGACGGCTTCGACATCTGTCGCGAGGTCAGGCAGACCAGCCGCCCCAGCCGAGCTCGTAGTACGCCCAGGCGCTGCCCAGGGCGATGCCCAGCGTGAGGAACACCCAGGCCACCGTCGTCCAGGGACGCGACCAGCGCGCCCAGGCCGCATCCAGGCGCCCGGAAAGGAGCGCAGCGACCGCGAAGGCGTAGGCCACGGAGAAGCCCACGTAGCCCATGTACAGCATCGGCGGGTGGATCACCATGCCGGGGTCCTGCAGGAGCGGGTTCAGGTCGCGCCCGTCGGCCGGCGCCGGGAATAGCCGGTCGAAAGGGTTCGAGGTAAAGAGCATGAAAGCAAGGAAGCCCGCGCTGACCAGGCCAAGCACCCCGAGCACCCGCGCGGTCATGTCCTCCGGAAGGTGCGCGCTGAGCCAGCTCACCGCCGTCATCCATACGCCGAGCATCAGGCACCAGAGCAGGAGCGAGCCCTCGTGGCCTCCCCACGCGCCGGAGATGCGGTACTGCAGCGGCAGTGCGCTGTTGGAGTGCAGCGCGACGTATTGCACGGTGAAGTCATTCGTCACGAAGGCGTACACCAGGCAGCCGAAGGCAAAGGCGACGAGAAGCGTCTGCGCTTGGGCACCGGAGCGCGCAAGGCCGCCCCAATGACGGGGATTCGCCAACGGAAGTGTGCCCTGGACCAGCGACACGACCAGAGCCAGCGCAAGTGCGAGCTGCCCCATCTCGGGGATCATTGGAGGGTCCTTCCGGTTTTCGCCGCCGTCTCGTGCGCCTTGCGCACCGCCTCCTCGGCTTCGGGCGGCATGTAGTTCTCGTCGTGCTTCGCGAGCACCTCGCGCGCGCGGAATACGCCGTCGGGGCCGAGCTGACCCTGTGCCACCACGCCCTTGCCCTCGCGGAAGAGGTCGGGCAGCGGCCCCTGGTACACGACCGGGATGTTCTTCGCCGTGTCGGTGACGACGAAGCGCACCTCGACCCCCTCGCGCTTGACGCTGCCGTCGAGCACCATGCCGCCGATCCGGAAAGTCTTGCCCTGCGGCGCCTCGTTCGCCGCCACCTGCGAGGGCGTGAAGAAGAACACCAGGTTCTGCTCGAACGCGCTGAGCACGAGCGCCGCGGCGATGCCCAGCGCGGCGATCCCCCCGGCGATGGCGGCCATTCGCTTATGTCTTGGTTTCACGTGACCTCTTCAGGAGCAGGACAACTTCCAGGGCCAAAAGTGCGAAAGTGACCCCGTAGGATCCCCAGACGTACCAGGCATAGCCGCCCATGGCGAAAAACTCGCTCATGGACACGAAAAAGGGGTCAGGACCCTTTTCGCACAAGTGAATAGGGTACGCCCCAACTCTCCGTGAAAAGGGTCCT
>DASRKB010000007.1:0-2438 GCA_035649175.1 Burkholderiales bacterium
CTGTGCCGGGGAACGTCGGCGGGCGCGGTTCCGGCGTCGGCGTCGGCGTCGGCGTCGGCGGTGGCGTCACTTCCGCGAAGTCAATCGCGCGCGGCGCTTCCAACGCCGCGCGCACGAACGGATACGCCGCGTACAGTCGCCCGAGAAGCAACCCGAGCGGCGGGATGTTCAGCATTACCGCTTACGCATCCGGCGCAGCTTCGCCATGTGACGCTTCGCCGCGGGCGAACCTTTCTTCAACCGCGAAGAGGAGGTCGAGCTGCGGCGAGTCGCGCGCGTGCGCCGCGAGCTGGCACGCGATGAGGCGCCACGCTTCGCGCTGCCATTTTTCTTCCGGCGTCGGCGCTGCGTGGTTTGCCCGCCGATTCTCCCGGCGCGTTGAAAAAGATTCTGCGTAGCAGGCGTTTGCTGCGCGAAACCAGCGAAGCCACCGGGCGGTACGATGATAGGCATTACATGTTCTCCGGATGTGGTGCAGGGCGGCCCGGAATGATGCCCGCCACGCGGCGCAGTTCATCCTTAGATACCGGACCGTTTGAAAAAGCACGCGTCGAGGATGCGGTCTGCTTCCCGTCGCTGGATTTCGCGGCGGCGTTCCGCTCTTGCATCACTTCCCGTGCGTTGATGCGCTTCGCCCACGCGTCGAGCTTCGCCACGTAGTCGCGAATCTCTAGCAGCTCGCCTTGCAAGGAGGTCATCGAACGCAGCTTCGACGCCGACCGCGAGGCTCGCAAGGCGGCGATGACAGACAGCGCAGAAGCGATCATCGCCACCGTCGCGGCTAGGATCGTTACAAATTGGGCAACGTAAGAGGTCATACACGGTCGTCTCCTGTGGAAAAGTTGTGGATAACTTGTGGAAACGCCCCCCCCCCTCTCGGTTTCACGCTTCCACGCTCCCCCCCCAGATCTCTATACCCCCTACTGTTGTTCTGTGCAATGTGTGCCTGTGGATAACTCTATGGAGTCGCGCAAAAGCGCGACGCTTGACACAACCGCGCCGAGCAAAAAAGAGGCCCTGACGCGCATGACCGCGTAGGGCCTCGAGGTGCCAGAACAGGAGAGGTCTGGCAGGGGTCAGATCAGATCGGGAATCGGAGAATGCGCAGGTGCAGGCGCGCGTCGATTGAGCCTGTGACTTGATCCACGAAGAAACCGAATTGCGAGCCCTGTGACGCCCACCGGCTGAAAGGGGATCCGGGTCCGACCGTCGCTTGCTGTGACGCTGCAAGCGTCGTGCGGCCCGCAACGGGGATGTTCGTCCCGATGCCGGTCGCATCGCCGAGCCAGCCGTAACTGAACGTGACCGTCTCACCGGCGCCGGTCAATGCGAACGCGCTGATGTTCGCCACGTACCAGATTTCGGTTTGCGGGACGATGAGCGTCGTGCTTCCCGCGAAGTTGAGGCCCGTGAGCGCCATCAACTCCGAGAACCGCCCTTCGCCGTGCGCTGCCGCTAAGAGGTCGAGCTGCTCGAAAGTGAGCTGGATATCCTCCGAAATTGCGTTCGGGTATCGCCCCAGCGACTTGATACCGAGCATCCCGAGGAGGCCCAGCGGGAGCTTACTGATCGGGCCGAGTGTCACGGGCTCAGCCCAGCGGCGAGACCTGACACACGACGCGCACCGTCAGCGCGCCGCCGGTTGGGTTCCGATAGCGCACTACGAGTCGATCGCCCTGCGCGGCCACGTCGGAGAAGTACATGTTGTCCGGGATGATGGGGTACACGGTCGCAATCGGCGGCGAGAACTCCTCCGCGACGACATCGGCGCCGGAGTTGATCGTCACGAAGCCGCCTGTGGCGGACTGATTGACGCCGATGGAAACGAGACTGTTCTGGCGCGCGAACTCAAACGCGCTGCCAGCTAGAAGGTTCTCGTTCACCGCGCCAGCGGCCACCGCAGTCTCACGCATGATTACCGGCATGGAATTTTCCTCAGTCGCTCTTTGGTCAGGCCCTTAGATCGCTCGCGGTACTCGCCCGCGTAGCACACCGTCCGGGGTTGTTTCGGTTTCCGTCGCTTGCGCGTCGTCGTGCACTTGCAGGGATCGGACGGCGGCGGTTGCAGCAGCGGAAACGGTCGCGGCAAGGGTAACGGCAGCGGTTGAGACGGCGTCAAGCCGGGGCCAGGTCGAGGCGGCGACAAAATGTCGGGGAGCGGCCCAGGTCGAGGCGTGAGCGGCAGCGGCAGCGGCGAGCTGGGCGGGAGCGGCAGCGGTTGAGCTCCGGTCAAGGGCTGCGGCCTCGAGCTCGAGCTGGGCAGGGCGAACGGCAGCGCCAGCGGCAGGAGGTAGGGCAGCAGGACGCGGGGGTCCAGTGTCGGACGCGCCGTAGGACGCGCCGTAGGACGCGCCGTAGGACGCGGGGCGGTCGGGCGCGGTAGCCGGGGGGCCTCCACCGTGACCGTCTCCAGCGGCGCCGTAGGCGGTGGAGCGGGC
>DASRKB010000008.1:0-16257 GCA_035649175.1 Burkholderiales bacterium
CGAAAAATGCTGCGCGGTACTGGTGGCGACGGCAGCGTAGGACCGCTCGGTAAACTGGTAGGGGGCGACTGTGGTCCAGTAGAGCCAGCCGCCCACCGTCAACGCCACCGCGACGTCACGACCTTGGTGCGCGTGTAGAACTTGACGCTCTCGACGCCGTGCACGTGCAGGTCGCCGAAGAGCGAGCTCTTCCACCCGCCGAAGGAGTAGAACGCGACCGGTACCGGGATCGGCACGTTCACGCCGACCATGCCGACCTGCACCTCGTTCTGGAAGCGCCGCGCCGCGCCGCCCGACTCGGTGAAGATCGCCGTGCCGTTGGCATAGGGGTTTGCATTTACAACGCTGATAGCCTGCGCCAGGTTGTCAACGCGAAGAACCACCAGCACCGGCCCGAAGATCTCGTTCTTGTAGACCTCCATCGCCGGCGTGACGTGGTCGAAGAGCGAAGTGCCGAGGTAGAAGCCCTCCTTCGGGCACTCCTGCTTGCGGGCGTCGACGACGAGCTTGGCGCCCTCTTCGACGCCTTTATCAATGAAACTCTTTACCTTCGCCAGATGCTGCTCCGTTACCAGCGGCCCCATGTCGACGCCGAGCTTGATCGCCTTGGCCTTCTTCTCGAGCAGCTTCACGAGTGGATCGCCGGCGCCGCCCACGGCCACCACCGCGCTCACCGCCATGCAGCGCTCGCCTGCGGAGCCGTAGGCCGCGCCGATCAGCGCATCGGCGGCGAACTCCAGGTCCGCGTCGGGCAGCACCACCGCGTGGTTCTTCGCGCCCCCGAGCGCCTGCACGCGCTTGCCGGCCTTCGCCGCCGTCTCGTAGATGTACTTGGCGATCGGCGTCGAGCCGACAAAGGAGACCGCATGGATCCCGGGGTGCTTCAATATTGATTCCACAGCTTCTTTGTCCCCATGCACCACGTTGAACACGCCGTCGGGCAGCCCGGCGTCCTTGAAGAGCTGCGCCATGCGGATCGCCGCCGAGGGCACCTTCTCCGAGGGCTTGAGGATGAAGGTGTTGCCGCAGGCGATCGCCATCGGATACATCCACAGCGGCACCATCACCGGGAAGTTGAACGGCGTGATGCCCGCGCACACGCCCACCGGCTGGCGGATGGTGTGCGTGTCGACCTGCGTGCCGACGTTCTCGGAGAACTCGCCCTTCAGGAGATGCGGAATGCCGCAGGCGAACTCGACCACCTCAATGCCGCGCTGCACCGAGCCCATCGCGTCGTCGAGCACCTTGCCGTGCTCTTCGCTGACGATGCGCGCGAGGTCCTTCTGGCTCTCCTGCAGCAACTGGAGGAATCTTTGGAGGATCCTTGCCCGGCGCAAGGGCGGCGTGTCGCGCCAGGCGGGGAACGCCGCGGCTGCCGCTTTCACCGCGCTGTCGATGAGACTCGAGTCCGAGAAGCAGACTTTCTTCGTGACCTGGCCGGTGGCCGGGTTGTAGACCTCGCCCGTGCGGCCGGCGGGCGCGACGGGCTTGCCCTTGATCCAGGCGGGGACGGTTTGCAGCTTCAGCTCGGCGGGCTTGTTCATGCCCGGAAAATACTACGCCTCGCGGGTGTCGAACACCCCGGGGGCGACGATCTCGAGGACTTCGAGGTCTGCCGAGAACCCGCGCACGTCGTGCTTGATGCCGGGAGGCTGCAACCAGGTGTCGCCGGCATGAAAAGTGAACTCGCCCTCGCCTTCCAGCCACACCCGGATCCAGCCCTTGAGCACGTAGTTGAACTGGAACTCCACGTCATGCGAGTGCACGCCCGAGCCCTTCTCGGGACAAGGCGCGCAGGCGCGGTGGACTTCCGCCATGAAGCGGTTGCCGGTCGCCTCGCGCACGCCGAGGTCGCGGTCCTGGAAATAGGTGCGGAACCCGGGCTTGAAGCGCGCCTCGGCGGCGCGGGTATGGGCGAATTTCTGCTTCATGCGGACCTCAAATAGGCGGCGACGCGGGAATCGGCGACGAGCGTATCCCAGCCGGGGTGCAGCGAGATACGGCCGCGCTCGACGAAGATGAACCGCTCGCACACCTCGCGCAGGATGTCGAGGTGGTAGCGCTCGGTGGGATGCAGGCAGACGAAGACGGCCCGGCCCTCGCCGCGCAGGCGACGGAAGAAGTCGAGCATGAAGCCGATGTAGCCGTCCTGGGTGTTGAACTGCGGCTCGTCGAAGAGGTGCACCATCGGATAGGAGGTCAGCGCCTTCTCGAGCAGGAAGTCGGGCTTGTAGCGCTTGAAGCGGCGCACCTGGTAGGACTGGTGGTAGTGGATGGCGAGGCGGTCGCGCTCGCGCGCCTTCACGGCATGGATGTCCTGTCCCATGCAGAGCACCCGTCCGGCGCTCGGGAGGTTCGAGCCGGTGATGAGCTCGAAGAGCGTGGTCTTGCCCGAGCCGTTCGGCCCCATCACGCCGACGATCTCCGGCTTCTCGACGCGGAAATCCGCTTCCAGCCGGAAGGTGGTCTTCCAGCGGCGCCGGTACTCCTTCACGAGCTTCTCCACCGCGAGCAGCATCAGATCCCCAGCAGCCGGCTTCTCAACGATGCGTCTTCGTTCAGCTTGCGGGCGCTTCCCTCGTGCACGACGCGCCCGTGGTCCATGACGTAGACGCGGTCGGACACGGCAAGCGCCGCGAGCGGGTTTTGCTCGACGAGCAGCACCGCCACGCGCTCGCTCTTCAGCCGCCGGATGACGCTCATCACGTCATGGGCGACCTTCGGCGCGAGCCCCTGGCTCGGCTCGTCGAAGAGCACGAGCCCGGGCGAGCCGACGAGCGCGCGCGAGATCGCCACCATCTGCATCTCGCCGCCGGACAGGTTCTCGCACTCGCGCCAGCGCAGGTACTCGAGCGCGGTGAAGATCTCGAAGCACTCCTTCTCGCTCCAGGCGCGAAAGCGCGTGCGTTTCCTCGCGATGGCGAGGTTGCGGTCTACCGTGAGCGTGGGAAAGATGCGTCGGTCGTCCGGCACCCAGCCCACGCCGGCGCGCGCGATCTCGTGCGTGGGGCGGCGCGTGATGTCCCTGCCATCGAACCGTATGGATCCCTTCTTCACGGCGCTCAGGTTCAGGATCGAGCGCAAGGTCGTCGTCTTGCCCGCGCCGTTGGGGCCGAGGAGCGCCACCACCTCGCCCTCCGCCACCGCGAGCGAGACGCCGAAGAGCACCTCGGTCTCGCCGTAGAAAGTATGTATGCCTTCGAGAGACAGCATCATTGCAGGGCCCCGAGGTTGGAGCGCTGTACCCAGGGGTTGGCGCGCAGCTCGGCGGGGCTGCCCTGCGCGATCACCTGCCCCCAGTGCATGACGTAGATGTGGTCGGCGAGGCCGAAGAGGAACTTCATGTCGTGCTCGATGAGCACGATGGTGAGGTCGCGCTTGAGCTCGCCGATGAGCCGCGCGATGCGCGCGGTGGCTTCGGTGCCCAGGCCCGCGGTCGGCTCGTCGAGGAAGAGAAGGCGCGGCTGCGCGGCGAGCGCCACGCCGATCTCGAGCGCGCGGCGCTCGCCGTAGGAAAGGTCGCGCGCCTTGACGTGCGCCTTCGCCCCGAGCCCGACGCGCTCGAGCGTTTCGCGCGCCAGGCTGTTTTCCCTGAGGTTGGAAAGCATGGAGAAACCCATCGCCCGCACCTGCGGCGTGGCGATGAGCGCGTTGTCGAGCGCGGTGTAGTCGTCGAAGAGGTTCATCACCTGGAAGGAGCGCGAAATTCCCAGGCGCGCGATCGCCTGCGGCGCGAGCCCGGTGATGTCGCGCCCGTCGAAGCGGACGCGCCCCCGGTCGGGCGTGTAGCGGCCGGTGAGCAGGTTGAAGCAGGTGGTCTTGCCCGCGCCGTTCGGCCCCATGATGCCGGAGAGCCGGCCCTCCTCGAAGCTCATCGTCACGTCCTCGAGCACCACCTGGTGCCCGAAGCGCTTGTGCAGCCGCTCGGCGGCGAAGAGGGCCATCTCAGGCCTCCGCCGGCACGCGCGCGGGCTTGCGCCGCAGGCGCCAGCCCTGCCACAGGCCGGCGAGCCCCTCGGGCTTGAAGAGCACGATCGCCATGAAAAGGAGCCCGTACCAGAGGAGCCAGGCCTCGGTGTACGCGCCCAGCAGGTCGCGCGCGACGAAGAAGAGCACCGCGCCAAGCACCGGGCCCCAGAAGGAGACGAGGCCACCGCCGACCAGCGTCATCATCACGACGAACCCCGACTGCTGCAGGCTCATGACATTGGGGTACGCCGACTGCTGCGCGAGCGCGAACAGGCCGCCGGCGAGGCCGGCGACCAGCGCCGAGAGCGTGAAGGCGAGCCACTTGTAGAGCCAGACGTTGTAGCCGACGAAGCGGGCCCGCGTTTCGTTCTGCTTGATCGCGACGAGCACGCGCCCGAAAGGCGAGTGCACCAGGCGCCAGAGCGCGATCACCATGGCGACGAACACGCCGAAGGCGAACCAGTAGAGCGAGTCGAGCTCGCCCAGGCCGAAGGAAGCGACACCGAAGTCGGCCGGCAGGCGCTTGATGTTGAGAAGCCCGTCCTCGCCGCGGGTCACGCTGTGCCACTTCACCGCCACGAACCAGAAGATCTGCCCGAAGGCGATGGTGAGGAGCGCATAGTAGATCCCGCGGCGGTGCGAGATGAAGAGCGCGACCAGCGCCCCGGCGATCCCACCCGCGAGCGTCGCCGCGGCGAGGCACACCCAGAGGTTGGGGTAGAGGTGGAGCTGCGCGAGGCCGAAGGCGTACGCCCCCACGCCGAAGTAGGCGCCATGACCGAACGAAGGCAGCCCGCCGTAGCCCAGGAGCAGGTTGAACCCGAGGCCGAAGATGATCCACACCATCACCTCGACCCCGAGGTACGGGTACAGGCCGATCGCCTCGATCCACGCCGGCAGGGTGCCGAACACCCCGAACAGCGCCAGCATTGCAATGGGCGTTCTCATGCTGTATGTTTTCGAGAATAAATGTTCTAAGCGCTGCTGTCTACCCATGCCGGCGAAGACGTTCGAGGAGCTGAAGGGCAGCCTGTCCCGGACCTATCCGGGGCTCTCGCCGCAGCTGCAGCGCATCGCGAGCTACGCGCTCGAGCACCCGCAGCAGATGGCGCTGGAGACGGTGGCGCGCGTTGCGCGCTCGGCGGGCGTGCAGCCCTCCGCCCTGGTGCGCTTCGCGCAATCGCTCGGCTACGACGGGTTCTCTTCGCTGCAGGACGTCTTCCGCTCGCGCCTGGTCGAGCGCTCGGCCCGCGACATGGCCTCGCGCAACTACCGGGAGCGCATCGAGGCCTTCCGCGAGCGCCACCGCGGCAACGGTCCGGCGGCGGTGCTGGAGGAGTTCGTGGCCGAGGGCATCGGCTCGCTCGAGCGGCTGAACGAGCACGTCTCGCCGGCGGACCTGGCGCAAGCGGTGAAGCTCCTCGCCGCGGCGCGCTCGATCTACGTGCTGGGCCACCGGCGCTCCTTCCCGGTCGCCTACTACCTCGCCTACGCGCTCACGCAGCTCGAGCTGCGCGCGCCGCTGCTCGACACCGTAGGCGGCATGCTGAAGGAGCCCGCGGCGCTCATCGGCGAGAAGGATGCCCTCCTCGTCGTCTCCTTTCGCAACTACACCGCGGACGTCATCCACATCGCGCAAGGCTGCCACAAGCGCGGCGTGCCCGTGGTGGCGATTACCGATCATGCACTCTCGCCGCTTGCCCGCGCCGCGCGCGTGTGCTTCCAGATCGACGAGCGGCCGACGCGGCCCTTCCCCATGCTGGTCGCGCCGCTGTGCCTCGCGCAGACGCTGGTCGTCGCCCTTGGAGAGCACATTTCCAAGTGAGCCTCGACCTCATTTGCATGGGACGCGCGGCGGTCGACCTTTACGGCGAGCAGATCGGCGCGCGGCTGGAGGACCAGTCGAGCTTCGCCCGCTACCTCGGCGGCTGCCCGGCGAACATCGCCGTGGGCAGCGCACGGCTGGGGCTGCGCGTCGCGATGCTGACCCGCGTGGGCGACGAGCACAACGGGCGCTTCGTGCGCGAGACGCTCGCGGCGGAGGGCGTGGACGTCTCGCACGTCGCCACCGACCCGCGCAAGCTCACCGCGCTCGTCTTCCTCGCCATCAAGGACCGGGCGAGCTTCCCGCTCCTCTTCTACCGCCATGACTGCGCCGACATGGCCGTAGGCGCGGGAGATTTCGAGGAGGGTTTCCTGCGCAGTGCAAAGGCCTTGCTGATCTCCGGGACGCACTTCTCGCAACCCGCGACCGCCCGGGCCTGCTTCGCCGCGATCGCGCATGCGCACAAGTTCGTTTTCGACATCGACTATCGCCCCGTGCTCTGGGGCTTGACCGGAATCGACCGTGGCGAAGACCGGTTCGTCGCGAGCCGGCGGGTGACCGAGGCAATGCAGGAGGTGATCCGGCTTGCGCACGTCGTGATCGGCACCGAGGAGGAGTTCCACATCGCCGGCGGGTGCGAGGATGCGGACGAGGCCCTGCGCCGCCTGCGTCAGATCTCGCCCGCCGTCTTCGTCGTGAAGCGCGGGCCGCTCGGCTGCACGGTTCACGACGGAACCAAAGCCATGGAGAACCGGGGTTTTCCCGTGGAGGTCTTCAACATCCTCGGGGCCGGTGACGGCTTCGCCGCCGGCTTCCTCTCGGGCTGGCTGCGCGGCGCGCCGCTCGCCGACTGCGCACGGCGCGCCAACGCGTGCGGCGCGCTCGTGGTGTCGCGCCACGGCTGCGCGCCCGCCATGCCCTCCGGGGCGGAGCTCGAGCTCTTCCTCTCGCGGGCCGACTGGCCCTTCCGCCTGCGCGAGTCCAGGGAGCTCGAGCACGTCCACCGGCGCACCACCGGCCGCAAGCAGTGGCCCGAGGTGCTCGCG
The DNA here is from genome assembly GCA_035649175.1 of Burkholderiales bacterium. GTDB lineage: Bacteria > Pseudomonadota > Gammaproteobacteria > Burkholderiales > SG8-39 > SCGC-AG-212-J23. Next base: position 6,841 of record DASRKB010000008.1, read on the forward strand.
CTCGCGTTCGACCACCGCCGCCAGCTCGAGGAGCTCGGCCCGCCGGACAGGATCCGGGGCTTCAAGAGACTGGTCGCCAAGGCGCTGCACGAAGCCCCGAACCCTTCCAAAGGCGCCATCCTGGACGACCGCTATGGCGAGGAGGCGCTGTTCGCGCTCACCGGCACGGGGATGTGGCTCGCGCGGCCGGTGGAGGTGCCCGGCAGCCGCCCGCTCGCCTTCGAAGCGGGAAGCCATCTCGCCGCGCGGCTGCGGTCGTGGCCGGCCGAGCACGTCGTAAAGTGCCTGACGCTCGAGCCGCGCGGCGACCTGCCGCGACTCCTCGAGCTGCAGGAGGCCTGCATCGCCACGGGGCACGAGCTGCTGGTGGAGATCGTCGACCCCGAGCCGCCGCTCGATGAGCTCTACAGCGCCGGCCTGCGCCCCGACTGGTGGAAGCTCGCGCCGCCGAGCTCGAGAGAGGCCTGGGGGGCCATAGAAACCGCAGTACGGAAACACGACCCGCATTGCCGCGGCGTGCTGCTCCTGGGCATGGAAGCGAGCGCCGAGGCGCTCGAGCGGGCCTTCGCGCTCGCCGCGGCGCAGCCCATCTGCAAGGGCTTCGCGGTCGGGCGCTCGATCTTCATGGACGCGGCGCGGCGCTGGCTCGCCGGGCACGCGAGCGACGAACAGGTGGTCGCCGAGGTGCGCGACCGCTACCGCAATCTCATCTCCCTCTGGAACGACGCGAGGCGCGCATGCAAAGAATCGGTTTCATCGGCATCGGCCTGATGGGCCACGGCATGGCGAAGAACCTCCTGAAAAAGGGGCATTCGCTCTGCTTTCTCGTGCATCGGAACCGGTCCAATATCCAGGATCTCCTGGAGGCGGGCGCCAAGGAGGTTTCCAGTCCGAAAGAAATGATGACGGGAAGCGACGTCGTCATCCTCTGCGTCACCGGCACGCCGCAGGTCGAAGCGAACGTGTACGGGGCCAACGGCCTGCTCGAAAGCGCGCGCAGGGGGCAGATCGTCATCGACTGCTCGACCTCGCAGCCGGAATCCACCGAGCGCATCCGCGCCGATTTCGCCGCGAAAGGGGTGACGTTCGTCGATGCGCCGCTCGCGCGCACGCCGGTGCAGGCCGAGGAAGGCAAGCTCAACTGCATGGTGGGCGCGCACGCCGAGACCTTCGCCGCGGTGAAGCCGGTCCTCGAGAAGTTCTGCGAGAACATCTTCCACGTCGGCGGGCCCGGCGCCGGCCACAAGATCAAGCTCATCAACAATTTCCTCGCCATGGGGCACGCGGCGCTCGCGTGCGAGTCGCTCGCGGCGTGCGCCAGGGCGGGGATCGATCTCGAGGTCTTCTACAAGCTCATCTCCGCCGGCGGGGCGAACTCCGCCATGTTCCAGATGATCGTGCCCAAGGCCCTGAAAGGCGACTACACCGGGCTGCTCTTCACGCTCGGCAACGCCAAGAAGGACATCGGGTACTACCAGCAGATGGCGGCCAGCGCCCCGCTCGCGGGCTTCATGGGGTCGGCGCTCTTCCAGCTGCTGGTGCAGGCGAACGCGCTCGGCCTCGGCGAGAAGTTCGTCCCGTCGTTGATCGAGGCCTACGGGAAGCTGAACGGCATGCAAGTCGTGAAATCCTGACAAAGGAGGAGGTCTTATGAAACGCAATCGCAGGAAGCTGTTGCAGATGCTGGCCGCGGGCACGGCGTTCTACGGCCCGTGGAAGGTCCACCACGCCTGGGCGCAGTCGGCCCAGAAGAAGCCGCTCGTCATCGGCCTCGCCATGGACGCGAGCGGCCAGTTCGGCGCGAGCGGCACCATGGAGCGGCTGGGGGCGATGCTCGCCATCCGCGAGTTCAACGAGAAGGGCGGCGTGCTCGGGCGCCCGATCGAGGCGCTGCACATCGACACCGAGACCACGCCCGCCACCGGCTCGCGCGTCGCCGAGCGCATGATCACGAGGAACGAAGTGGCGTTCCTCATCGGGGCGCTCAGCTCGGGCGTCGCGAACGCCATCGGCCAGGTGGCGCAGAAGTACGGCTGCGTGTACCTCAACACCAACTCGTCCAGCCCGACGGAGTCGGGGCAGGACTGCAAGCGCGTCAAGTTCGTCTGGGACGGGAACGGCACCAACTTCGCCCAGGCCATCGTCAAGAACGCGATCAAGGTGAGCGGCGGGAACTGGCTGCTCCTCACCAACGACTACGTGTGGGGGCACAACACCTCGAAGGCCACGCGCCAGCTGGTGGTCGCGAACGGCGGGAAGGTCGTCGACGAGCTGATGGTGCCGCAGGGCACGCGCGACTTCTCGTCCTACCTGCTGAAGATCCAGCAGATCAAGCCGCAGGTCATCGCCGCGGCGGTGGGCGGGGACGATTTCCGCGCCATGCGCCAGCAGGTGATGCAGACCAAGCTCGACCAGCGCTTCGCCTGGGTAAACAACCAGCAGGACTGGCCCGACGTCTACGGGCTGGGGCCCGAGGCCGCGTTCGGCGTGTTCGGCACCACGTGGTACTACCGCTTCGACCTGCCGGGCGTGAAGGAATTCGTCGCCAAGTACCAGAAGACCTACCCGGGCATGCCGATCAAGGTGCCAGGCAACGTCTACTACAACGGCTACGTCGGCACGCGCGAGCTCCTGCGCTGCGTGCAGGAGGCGGGCACGACCAACAACATCGCCATCATCAAGAAGCTGGAAGGGCGCAAGATGAGCGCCGCCGACCGCATGCAGCACCACGACGCGTGGATCGACCCGGTGACCCACCAGTGCCAGCAGACGATCTACATGGCGACGTACAACGACAAGCCGGCGGACAAGGACGACATCTTCAAGGTCCTCTCGCAGGTCCCGCCCACGGAGATCCAGGACCAGAACGCGCCGAAGAGCTGCAAGATGGCGAGCTACCAGGAGACGCCGAGCTACGAGCAGTAGATGACGGAGTTCCTCGTCAACCTCACGCCGCACGTCCTGAACGGCGTGAGCCTCGGCCTCATGTTCGCGCTGATCGCGCTCGGCTTCATGCTGATCGTCGGCGTGATGGAGGTCATCAATCTCGCCCACGGGTCGCTCTTCGCCCTGGGCGCCTATTTCGCGATCTTCATCATGGGGCTCAACCTCGGGGTGGGGATCGAGGCGCGCTACGCCGCGGCGTTCCTGCTCGCGCCGCTCGGCGTGGCGCTCGTCGGCATGGTGCTCGAGCTCGCCATCCGCCGCACCTACGGCAAGGACCCGCTGTACGGGCTGCTCCTCACCTTCGGCGCGGCGCTCGTCATCGAGGAGGTGATCCGCCTCCTCTGGGGCTCGAACGAGCAGCAGCTCCCCCTGCCGCCCGACCTCTCGGGGGCGATGCTGCTCGGGGGATTCATCTACTCGAAATACCGCCTGTACGCCACCGTCGCCGCCGTTGCGCTCATCCTGCTTCTCTACCTGTTCCTCGAGAAAACCCCTTACGGCGCGATGATCAAGGCGGGCGCGCACGACTCGGAGATGGTGCGCGCGCTCGGCATCAACCTCACCCGCCTGCGGCTCTATGTGTTCGCGCTCGGCACCGCGCTCGCCGCAGTGGCGGGCATCGTGCTCGCGCCCATCTGGGGCGTGCGCCCGCACGTCGGCGTGGACGCCGTGGTCCCCGCCTTCCTCATCATCGTGCTGGGCGGCGTGGGCAGCTTCTGGGGCGCGGTGATCGCCGGAGTGCTGGTGGGCATCGCGGTCAGCCTGACCGGCGCGTATGCCTCCGAATGGTCGCTCATGTCGATGTACCTGCTGCTCATCGCCGTGGTGACATTTCGCGCCCGGGGGCTGTTCGGCCGCAGGACGGCGTTGGAAAATTAGCGCGTGGGGGAGACGCTCGAGGGCAAGGTCGCCGTCGTCACCGGCGCCGCCGGCACCATGGGGCGGGCCGTGGTGTCATTCTTGAAGGAAGACGGCGCCAAGGTCGTCGGCATCGATCTTCGCAAGTCGGACACGTCCGAGTCTTGCGACCTCTCGCGCGCGGAAGACGTGCGGGAGTTCATGAGGGCGATCGGACGCGTCGACATCCTCGTCAACAACGCCGGCATCCTCTCGAACAACAAGGCCGAGGCCACGACGCCCGAGGAATGGCACAAGGTGCTCGCCGCCAACCTGGATTCGGCATTTTTTGCTTCTCAACAAGTCATGCCCGGCATGAAGGCGCGCGGCTGGGGGCGCATTGTCAATACCTGCTCGCTCGCGGCGAAGACGGGGGGGCTGACGGCCGGCACGGCGTACGCCGCCTCCAAGGGCGCCCTCACCTCGCTCACCTTCTCCCTCGCGCGCGAGCTCGCGCCGCACGGCGTCACGGTGAACGGCATCTCGCCCGCGTACGTAAGAACGCCGATGGTCACCGAGCAGCTCACCGAGGCGCAGCGCCAGGCGCTCGTCGCGCAAATCCCCGTGGGGCGCTTTTGCGAGCCCGAGGAGTTCGCGCACGTGGTGCGCTTCCTCGTCTCGCCCCTTTCGGGCTTCATCACCGGGGAGATCATCGATCTCAACGGCGGCCTGATCATGGATTGAGATGCTGAAGGGCAAAATCGCCTTCGTGCCCGGCGGCTACGGCGGCATCGGCGCGCCGATCTGCAAGGCACTGGCAAAGGAAGGCGCCCGCGTCATCGTCGCCGGCCGTGATCTTTCCAAGGCCGCTTTGCTTGCACGCAAGATCGGCGGCAAAGCCGCGCGCGTGGACGTGCGCGACGTGGCCTCCATACGCGAGTGTCTCGCGAGCGAGAGAAGGGTCGACATCCTGGTCAACTGCACCGGCATGCAGCGCGAGCAGAAGCTGAATGAGGTGACCGAGGAGGCGTTCGACGCAGTGCTCGCCACGAACCTGCGCGCCGCGATGTTCCTCGCCCAGGAGGCGGCGAAGCGCCAGAAGCGCGGCGGGAAGCAGGTGCATCTCCTCTCGGTGCGCGCGCTGCTCGGCGTGCGCGGGCGCGGCTACTCGGCCTACTGCGCGAGCAAGGGCGGCCTGTTGATGCTCGTGAAGCAGCATGCCTCGGAGCTGGGCGCGCGCGGCATCTGCGTCAACGGCGTTGCGCCCACCGTGGTACGCACCGAGATGGGCGCGCACTGGCTGAAGAATCCGAAAACCCGGGCGTGGCTGAAGGAGCGCATCCCGCTCGGGCGCGTGGCCGAGCCCGAGGACGTGGTGGGCGCAGTGCTCTTCTTCTGCTCGCCGGCGAGCGACTTCGTCACCGGGCAGATTCTCTACGTGGACGGGGGCATCACCGCTTCGCAGTGACGCGGCGCTTCTCGCGCGCGAGATTCTCCATGAAGGTGACGTTCGGGCAGAGGGCGGCGCCGGGCGCGTCGGTCCTCGTGTCCAGCCAGTGCTGGCACTCCTGATGGCTCGAGCACACCACGCAGCGGCGCACGGCAACGGCAAGCCCGCGCTCGTGGCCCGCGGCATCTTCCGGCGCGAGCCGGCGGCGGCGCATCGCCTCCCAGAGCCGCAGGCGGCCGTCGGCAGCCATGACGCGGTACCAGCCAACGCCGACCGAGGCGGCGAGCAGCACCGTGACAAGAAGAACCAGGGCGGTCGCGAGCACTGTCGTCGAGGTATCCATATGAGTGAGCACGCTACGCCCTGCGTCGCCTGGGGGCTTGATCCAGGTCAAGGGCCGCGCACCTATACTGCGCGCGATGCCGATCACCCCCGCCCGCCTGGTGTTCCAGGACGGCGTTCCCTACTCCGAGGCCTTCGAGGACGTCTACCACAACGCCCAGGGCGGCGGCGTGGCGAAGAAGCGCCACGTGTTCCTCGCCGGAAACGGACTGCCGGAGCGCTGGGCGGGCAGGCGACGCTTCGTCATTCTGGAGACCGGCTTCGGCCTCGGGCTGAATTTCCTCGTGGTGCTGCACGCCTGGCGCCGCGACTCGCGGCGCTGCGAGCGGCTGCACTTCGTGTCGTTCGAGAAGTCTCCCTTCACGCTCCAGGACATGCGCCTCGCGCACGAGGGCTATCCGGAGCTCGCCGAGGAGGCGGCCGCGCTGCACGCCGCATGGCCGCCGCTCGTGCCGGGCGCGCACCGGCTCGAGCTGGAGGGCGGGAAAGTGGTGCTCACGCTCTTCTTTTCCGACCAGGGGATCCTCAGGGACATCCGCGCGAGCGCGGACGCGGTCTTCCTCGACGGCTTCTCGCCGGCGAAGAACGCCGAGATGTGGTCGCCCCAGGTGATGCGCGCGATCTCGCGGCTATGCGCGCCCGATGCGACCGCCGCGACCTGGAGCGTCGCGGCGGACGTGCGCAAGGCGCTGCAGGACACCGGCTTCGAGGTCGAGAAGCGCCCCGGCTTCGGCAACAAGCGCGAGATGCTGGTCGCCCGCAACCGAAAACAGGGACAGGCCACGTTTTCTCCGCCGGAGAGGCGTGCGGTGGTGATCGGCGCGGGGCTCGCCGGCGCGGCGCTTTGCGAGCGCTTGTGCGCGCGAGGCTGGGAGGTCGATCTCTACGAGCGCCACGCCGCCCCGGCGCAGGAAGCCTCCGGCAACCTCGCGGGGATCTTCCACCCGCTCGCCACGGCCGACGACAGCTTCATCGCGCGGCTTACCCGAGCGGGGTTCCTCTATTCAGTTTCCAGATGGAAAGCGCTTGGCGGCGTGCGTTGGGATCCCTGCGGCGTGCTGCAGCTTGCGCGCACCGAGAAGGAGGACGCCTCGCAGCGGCGCGCGGTCGCCGGCATGCCCGCGGAGTACGTCCAGTACGCGACGCGCGAGGAAGCCTCCGCGCACGCCGGCGTCCCGCTTCCCGCGGGCGGCTTGTGGTTCCCGGGCGCGGGCTGGATCCAGCCGCGCACGCTGGTGGAGGCGCAGCTTGCCGCGTGCGGTGATCGATTGAGGAGAATTTTCTCTTCGGAAGTGAAGAGCCTTCCGGAGAACCGAATCGCGATCCTGGCGAATTCCGCCGAGGCACCGAAGCTGCATCCCGTGCCGCACCTCAGGCTGCGCCGCGTGCGCGGGCAGCTCACGCATGTCCCCGAGGCGGCGCTCGAGCCGCCGCATGTTGTCTTGCTGCGCGGCGGCATGGTGCTCCCGCCGGTCGACGGCGTGTGCGTCACCGGCGCTTCGTTCGATATCGACGACGAGGACAGCGCGCCGCGAGCGGAAAGCGATCAGGGAAATCTTGAAAGGCTGAAACACATCCTGGGACAGCTTCCGACCGCGTCTTCGCTCGAGAACCGCGTCGCGTTCCGCGCGGTCACGCGCGACCGGCTGCCGGTGGCGGGAAAGATCGCCGAAGGAGTGTACGGCGCGTTCGCCTACGGCTCGAGGGGGCTGGTGTGGGCCGCGCTCGCTGCCGAGCTCATCGCCTCCGAGCTCGAAGGCGAGCCGCTGCCGGTCGAAGGTTCGCTCGCCCGCGCGCTGGACCCGATGCGCTTCAGGCGGCGCGCAGAATCGCGCGGCTCGCGTCCTTGAGGTCGCGCAGCCCGCACAGCGCGAGGGAGACGTCGAGCTCCTTCTCGATGACCTCGAGCGCGCGCGTCACGCCCGCCTCGCCCATCGCCCCCAGCCCGTAGGCGAACGCGCGGCCGATCAGCGTGCCGCGCGCGCCCAGGGCGAGCGCCTTCAGCACATCCTGGCCGCTGCGGATGCCGCCGTCGAACCAGATCTCAACCTCATTCTTGACGGCATCGACGATTTCCGGGAGCGCGCGGATGGAGGAGATGGTGCTATCGAGCTGGCGCCCCCCGTGGTTGGAGACCACGATGGCATCCACGCCGGAGCGCGCGGCGATCTTGGCATCCTCGACGTCGAGGATGCCTTTCAGGATCAGCCTGCCTCCCCAGAGGCGCTTCACCCACTCCACGTCCTTCCAGGAAAGCGTGGGATCGAACTGGCCGGCAATCCACTGCGACAGCGTGGTGAGGCTCTTCGCGTCGGGAATGCGGCCTTCGAGGTTGCCGAAGGACTTTCGTCTTCCCTGCAGGACATTGAGGGCCCAGCCCGGCTTGGTCATCACGTCCAGCACTGTGCCGAGCGTGAGCCTCGGGGGCACGGTCAGGCCGTTCTTCAGGTCCATGTGGCGCTGGCCCTGGATCTGCAGGTCGAGGGTCAGCATGAGCGCCGAGCAGCCCGCGGCCTTTGCGCGCTCGATGAGGGAGGCGGCGAAGCCGCGGTCGCGCATCACGTAGAGCTGGAACCAGAAGGGCTTGGTGAGCGCGGAGGCCACGTCCTCGATCGAGCAGATCGACATGGTGGAGAGTGTGAAGGGCACGCCGAAGCGCTCGGCGGCGCGCGCGGCGAGCATCTCGCCGTCGGCCCAGTTTAGGCCGGTGAGCCCTACGGGCGCGAGCGCGACCGGCATGCGCACCTCGTGGCCGGCCATGGTGCTCTTCAGCGATCGGCGATCGACATCGATCCCCACGCGCTGGCGCAGCGCGAGCGCATCGAGGTCCGCCCGGTTGGCGCGCAGCGTGTGCTCGGCGTACGAGCCGCGGTCGACGTAATCGAAGATCGCCCGCGCGACGCGCTTCCGCGCCATCGCGCGCAAATCGTCGATGCAGGTCACCACGGGCATAGCGGAGCATTTTACAATGCGCAACGACGATGGCCACCCCAAGGGAAGAGACGAAGAGCCCGATCCAGGTGATCGACCGCATGATGCGGCTGCTCGAGGTGCTCGCCGAGCACCCCGAGCCCCTGGGGCTGAAGCAGATCTCGCAGTACACGGGCCTGCATCCCTCCACCGCGCACCGCATCCTCTCGTCGATGTCGGCCGACCGCCTGGTCGACCGCGTCGAGCCGGGCAGCTACCGCCTCGGCATGCGGCTCCTCGAGCTCGGCAACCTGGTGAAATCGCGCATCAGCGTGCGCGAGCTCGCGCTGCCGATGATGCGCGAGCTGCATTCGCAGACCGGCGAGACCGCCAACCTCTCGGTGCGCCACGACGACGAGATCGTCTACGTCGAGCGCACTTCCTCGGGCCGCTCGGCGATGCGCGTGGTGCACGTCATCGGCGCGCGCGCCGCGCTGCACGTCACCGCCGCAGGCAAGCTCTTCCTCCTCGAGGAAGGATTCGCGCGGCTGCGCGAGTATGCCAAGCGCACCGGCCTCGCCGCGCACACCAAGAACACCATCACCAGCCTGGTGCTGCTCGAGCGCGACCTCGAGCGCATCCAGCGCCAGGGCTACGCCACCGACAACGAGGAAGCCGAGATCGGCGTGCGCTGCGTCGCCGCGGGCATCCGCGACGACGCGGGGCGGCTGGTCGCGGCGCTTTCGCTCTCCACGCCGGCGGACCGCATGAAACCCCACTGGGGGCCGCTCGTGAAGGAGACCGCCGACCGCATCTCGCGCACGATCGGGCACCAGCCCACTTCGCGCATCGGCATTGCGTGAGGAAAATCGGGGTCAGAGCCCGATTTCCCCGGGATGCTTCGGTCGATCGAGGGAACGTGCGGAAATCGG
>DASRKB010000009.1:0-11349 GCA_035649175.1 Burkholderiales bacterium
TGATGTCGGGACACGCGACCATCGAGACGGCGGTCGAGGCGACGCGCATCGGTGCGCTCGACTTTCTCGAGAAGCCGGTCGCGCTGCAGCGGCTGCTGGCGACGGTGAAGCGCGCGCTGCGCAGCGCGCAGGCCGTCGCCTCGCCCGAGCTCGCGTTGGCTGCTCTGGGCCGCTCCCAGGCGCTCGCTGACGCAAAGAAGCGGCTTGCGCAGCTCGCAGCGTCGTCAGCCCCGCTTACACTGCGCGGCGAAAAGGGCATGCGTCCGGAGCTCTTCGCGCGCCTGCTCGCCGCCCCGGGCGCGCCGTTTGTCTCGGGGGCGGAGCTGCTCGCCGAGCCGCCCTCCGAGCTGCTGGCCAAGACGGCCGGGGGCATCCTCTTCCTGCCGGACCTGAGCCGCCTGGGTCGGGCCGCGCAGCGCAACCTCGAGTTCCTGCTTCCGCGCGCCGACAAGCATCGCGTTCGCGTGGTGTGCTTCTCGCCGTCCGATCCGCGCGGCTTGGCGGAGAAGCACGACTTCGAAGTCGAGCTCGCCGCGCGCCTCGCCGAGCTTACCTTCCGCATTCCCGCGCTGCGCGACCTCGCGGAGGACGTTCCGGACCTCGCGCAGCTGCTGCTCACGCGGCTTGTTGAGTCGCGCGCTTGCCCGCCGCGTCGGTTGTCGATCGCCGCGCTGAACGCGTTGCGTCACCACACGTGGCCGGGCAACCTCGCGGAGCTGGAGGGCGTGGTAAAGGACCTCGCGCTGACCGCGCTGGAGGAAGAGATTCGCCTGGAGGACGTTGAGCGCGTGCTGGCCGGGCGTGGCGCGCCGGGCGCGCTGACCGAGGTCGCGTTCGACCGGCCCTACCGTGAGGCGCGGGAGGAATTCGAGCGCGTCTATTTCGAGCACCTGCTCGCGCAGGAGCACGGCAGCATGTCGCGCGTGGCGGAGCGCTCGGGGCTCGAGCGCACGCACCTCTACCGTAAGCTGAAGGCGCTCGGCCTGCCGGTCGGGAGGCGCGAAGAATGAAAATCGTCATCCTCGGCGCGGGGCAGGTCGGCAGCTCCGTGGCGGAGAGCCTCGCCTCGGAGCAGAACGACCTTACAGTGGTCGATCTGGAGCCCAAGCGTCTGCGCGCGCTGCAGGACCGCCTCGACCTGCGCACGGTGGCGGGCAGCGCTTCGCATCCGTCCGTGCTCGTCGACGCCGGCATCGACGACGCGGACCTGCTCATCGCCGTGACGCAGTCCGACGAGACGAACCTCGTTGCCTGCCGGCTCGCGGCGCGCATGTTCAATGTGCCGCGACGGATCGCGCGGATCCGGGCGACGGACTACCTGGCCAACGAGAAGGTGCTGGGCGACGAGGGCTTCGACGTGGACCTCTCTATTTGCCCCGAGCAGATACTGACCGATTACATCGTCAAGCTGGTCGAGTTCCCAGAGGCTCTCCAGGTGCTCGACTTCGCGGGCGGCAAGGTGAGCTTGGTCGCGGTGCGCGCCTTCGCGGGCGGCCCGCTGGTCGGCCGGCAGCTTAAGGATCTGCGTGCCCGGGACGCCCGCATCGTCGCGATCTTCCGCGGCGATCGCTCCATCATGCCGGATGGCGAGGCGATCATCGAGGCTGGCGATGAGGTGTTTTGCCTCGCGGCATCCGGGCATATCCGGGAGGTGATGCGCGAGCTGAGGCGCATGGACCAGCCGGTGCGGCGCGTGATGATTGCCGGCGGCGGCAACATCGGCCTGCGCCTCGCGCGCGCGCTCGAGCAGGAGTACTCGGTGCGCATCATCGAGCACAACGGCCGACGTTGCGAGGTCCTCGCGGCGCGTCTGAGCAAGGCCCTCGTGCTTACCGGCGATACCACCGACGAGGAGCTGCTCGAGGACGAGGGCATCGCCGACATGGACCTGTTCGTCGCCGTGACCAACGACGACGAGAACAACATCATGAGTTCGCTGCTCGCCAAGCGCATGGGCGCGCGCCGGGTGGTGGCGCTCATCAACCGGCGCTCCTATGTCGACTTGCTGCAAGCCGGGGAGATCGATATCGCCATCTCGCCAGCACAGGCGACCATTGGAACGTTGCTCGCGCATGTACGTCGCGGCGACGTCGTGGCCGTGCACAGCCTGCGCCGCGGGGCGGCGGAGGCGCTCGAGGCGGTCGCGCACGGCGATCGCGCATCCTCACGCATCACTGATCGCCGCGTCGACGAGATCGATCTTCCGCTGGGCACGACTATTGGAGCGGTCGTGCGCGGCGACGAGGTGATCATGGCGCATCACGACACGCACATCCAGGCCGAGGACCACGTGATCGTCTTCGTCATGGACAAGCGGACGCTGCCGCGCGTGGAGAAGCTCTTCCAGGTCAGCGCCCGCTTCCTGTGAGAGGCGCGCGGCGCGCATGAGGCGCTTCGCCGTCGTGCTGAACCTCGTGGCGGTGGTGACGATGATCTTCGCTGCCACGATGCTCGTCCCTCTCGGCGTCTCGCTCGCCATCGGCGATCGCGGGGAACTGGCGCACGCCGAAGCGATGTATTTCACGCTGCTCAGCGGCCTGCTGGCGTGGATGCTCACGCGGCACGAGCGCCGCGAGTTGCACACGCGCGACGGCTTTCTCTTCGTCACGCTCGTGTGGACCGTGCTGCCGGCGTTCGCTACGCTCCCGATGCTCATTTACCTGCCGCGGCTCTCGTTCACGCAGGCCTACTTCGAGGCCATGTCCGGCCTGACCGCAACGGGCGCAACGGTGCTGACCGGCCTCGACGCGCTGCCGCCCTCGCTCAACCTGTGGCGCACGCAACTCCAGTGGCTGGGTGGCATGGGTGTCATCGTCCTCGCCGTGGCTGTGCTGCCGCTCCTCGGTGTCGGCGGCCGCCAGGTGCTCAAGGCGGAGACGCCCGGTCCCATGAAGGAGAGGCAGCTGACCCCGCGCATCGCGCAGACGGCCAAGGGGCTGTGGTACGTCTATGCGCTGCTTACCGCGCTATGCGCCCTGGGGTATGCGTGGGCGGGCATGGGGTGGGTGGAGGCGCTCACGCATGCCTTTTCCACCGTCAGCCTCGGCGGCTACTCCAGCCATGACGCAAGCTTCGCGTACTTTAACTCTCTCAGGGTAGAGATGGTCGCGGTGAGCTTCATGCTCGTCGCCGGCATCAATTTCGGTACCCACTTCCTTGCGGTGCGCGGTCGCACCCTGCGGCCCTATGCGGGCGACCCGGAGATGCGCGCCTATCTGGGCGTGGTGGGGGCGAGCGTACTGCTGGTGGCGGTCTACCTGGTGCTCAACGGCGTCTACGCCGAACTTCCAGTGGCCCTGCGCTACGCTGTGTTCAACGTCGTGTCCGTGGCCACGACCACCGGGTACGCCACCGCCGACTATGCCGCGTGGCCGATCTTCATTGCGCTTTCGATGCTGCTGCTTTGCACCTTCTGCACCTGCTCGCTGTCGGCCGGGGGCGGCATCAAGATGATGCGCGCCCTGCTCATGTTCCAGCAGGCGTTCCGCGAGCTTGCACGCATGGTGCACCCGCGTGCCCTCATGCCGGTAAAGCTCGGCGGCATGGTCGTCGAGAACCACATCATCTTCGCGGTGCTGGCCTACATGCTCGTGTACGGCGTCACGATGACGGCGATCACACTCATGCTTACCGGAACCGGGATGGATTTCCTCACCGCGTTCTCGGCCAGTACCGCGACGGTCAACAACTTGGGACCGGGCTTGGGCAACGTCGGTCCGGCCGGGACCTACGCGACCCTCAACGGCTTCCAGACCTGGATCTGCACCGGCGCCATGCTTCTCGGCCGGCTGGAGCTGATCACCGTCTTCGTGCTCCTTACGCCGGCGTTCTGGCGGAAATGACCCCGACGGCGAGAACGAGCCAACCTGCGATGAGCAACACCCCGCCGATCGGCGCCACGGCGCCGACCCCGCGCGGGGCTCCCAGCGCGAGCGCGTAGAGGCTACCGCTGAAGAGCACGGTGCCCGTGAAGAGCATCCAGCCCGCCGCGCGGACCCAGGCACCGGGAAGCAAGCTGGTCGCCAAGGCGACGGCCATGACGCCAAGCGCATGCCAGAGGTGGTACTGCACGGCGGTATTCCACACCACGAGCATCTCGGGGGATAGCCTCGAGCGCAAGCCGTGTGCGCCGAACGCACCCAGCGCGACCGCCGCTGCGGCGAGCAGCGCGCCAATGGCAAGCAGCGGCTTCAGGGCCGCTTGGCCGCCTTCTTGACGCGCTGCGGGCGCTTCTTGCCGTAGCTGCCGCGATAGATCTTTCCGCGGCGCGTTCTTTTGTCGCCTTTACCCATCGGTCGATTATAGCGGCGTCGTAATGACGCTCGCTTCCGGCTCGTACGCGAGATAGGGGGCAAGCCATTTTTCGGCCTCGCGGAGGCCGATCCCGCACCGGTGCGCAAAGTCCTCGACCTGGTCCCGTCCCAACTTTCCCACAGCGAAATAGGCGGATTGCGGATGGGAGAGATAGAAGCCGCAGACCGAGGAAGCGGGCAGCATGGCGAACGACTCGGTGAGGCGCATATCGGCGTTGCGCCCCGCCTCGAGCAACCGGAACAGGTCGGCCTTGGCCGCGTGATCCGGGCAGGCCGGATAGCCGGGCGCGGGCCGGATGCCGCGATACCCCTCGCCGATCAGCTCTGCTGCGGTAAGGCGCTCGTCGGACGCATAGCCCCAGAACTCGCGCCGCACGCGCTCGTGCAGGCGCTCGGCGAACGCCTCGGCGAGCCGGTCGGCGAGCACCTTGAGCATGATCGCGGCGTAGTCGTCGTGGCGCGCTTCCAGCACCGCCACCCTCTCGTCGATACCGCCCGCGGCGACGGCAAAAGCGCCGATCCAGTCGCGCACGCCGCTCTCCCGGGGGGCGACGAAATCGGCGAGGCAGAGGTTCGGGCGCCCGGCGGGCTTGTGGTTTTGCTGGCGTAGGTTGTGCCAAGTCATGAGGCGCTCGCGACGCGCCTCGTCACGATAGATCTCGATGTCGTCGGATCCGACTTGCGCCGCCGGGTACAGGGCGAGAACCCCGTGCGCCGTCACCCATCTCTCGCGCACGATGCAATCAAGCGTGTCGAGGGCTTCGCCGTGGAGCTTGCGGGCGGCCTCGCCGACGACCGGATCCTGCAGGATGGCAGGATAGGGTCCGGAAAGCTCCCAGGCCTGGAAGAACGGCCCCCAGTCGATATAAGGCACGAGCTCGGCGAGCGGATAATCCCGCAGCACGGTGATGCCGGGTTTTGCCGGCGCGGGCGGGACGTAGCTCGCCCAGTCGGTCTTCAACCCGAGCCGGCGCGCTTCGGCCAGCGCATGCAGCGGCCCCGGGCCCTTCTTCTCCCGGTGCTGGGCGCGGATCTTCTCGTAGTCGGCGCGCACCTGAGCCACGAAGCTCGCCTGGGCCTCGGCCGAGAACAGGCTCTGCACCACCGGCACGCTGCGCGAGGCGTCGGGGACGTAGACCACCGGCCCGGAATAGTTCGGCGCGATCTTCACCGCGGTATGCGCTCGCGACGTGGTGGCGCCACCGATGAGCAGCGGCAGCTTCAGCCCCGCGTGCTCCATCTCGCGGGCTACGTGGGCCATCTCCTCCAGAGACGGCGTGATGAGCCCCGAAAGGCCGATGGCATCGGCTTTCTCGCGCGCGGCGGTATCGAGGATCGTCTGCGCTTGCACCATCACGCCGAGGTTCACCACCTCATAGTTGTTGCACTGGAGCACGACGGCGACGATGTTCTTGCCGATGTCGTGCACGTCGCCCTTCACCGTGGCGATGACGATGCGACCCTTGGCGCGCGGCGCATCCCCTCCCTTTGCCTTCTCTGCCTCGATGTAAGGGATCAGGTGCGCGACAGCCTGCTTCATGACGCGCGCCGACTTTACCACCTGCGGTAGAAACATCTTGCCCGCGCCGAAGAGGTCCCCGACCACGTTCATGCCGTCCATGAGCGGGCCCTCGATCACCTCAATCGGGCGCGCGCGGCCGCGACGCGCCTCCTCGGTGTCCGCCACGATGTGAGTAGAGATGCCGTTCACCAGTGCATGCGTAAGACGCTCCTCGACGCTCGCCGAGCGCCACGCCTCGTCCTTCGCCGCCGCGCGGACGCCGGTCTTCACCCGGCTCGCGAGCTCGATCAGCCGCTCGGTGGCGTCGGCGCGCCGGTTGAAGATCACATCCTCCACGTGCTCGCGCAGCTCGGGTTCGAGCTCCGCGTACACTCCCAGCTGGCCGGCGTTGACGATGCCCATGGACATGCCGGCCTGCACTGCGTGGTAGAGGAAGGCGGTGTGCATCGCTTCGCGCACCGCGTCGTTTCCGCGGAAGGAGAACGAGAGGTTCGACACGCCGCCGGATACCCTGGCGTGCGGCAGGTTCGCGCGTATCCAGCGCACCGCCTCCAGGTAGTCCATGCCGTAGCGGGCGTGCTCCTCGAGCCCCGTCGCCACCGCGAAGATGTTCGGGTCGAACACGATATCCTCGGCCGGAAAGCCCGCGGCCCCGGTGAGCAGGTCGTAGGCCCGCTTGCAGATGACAGTGCGTCGCGCCAGGGTATCGGCCTGCCCCGTTTCGTCGAACGCCATCACCACCACGGCGGCGCCGTAGCGCCGGCACAGGCGCGCTTGGCGCAGGAACTCCGCCTCCCCTTCCTTGAGGGAGATCGAGTTCACGAGCGCCTTGCCCTGCACGCATTTCAGGCCGGCCTCTATCACGCTCCACTTGGAGCTGTCGATCATGATGGGCACGCGCGCGATATCGGGCTCGGCGGCGACGAGGCTGAGGAAGGTGCGCATCGCCTTCTCCGAATCCAGCATCGCTTCGTCCATGTTGACGTCGATGACCTGCGCGCCGTTCTCCACCTGCTGGCGCGCCACGGCAAGGGCGCCAGCGTAGTCGCCTGCCAGGATCAGCCGTGCGAAAGCGCGGGAGCCGGTGACGTTGGTGCGCTCGCCGACGTTCACGAACAGCGACTCGTCGGTGACATTGAGCGCCTCGAGCCCTGCGAGGCGCAGCGCCGGCTTGCGCTCGCCGGGGCGGCGAGGTGCCACGCCGCGCACTGCTTCCTCCATCGCCCGGATGTGATCGGGCGTCGTGCCGCAGCAGCCGCCGATCACGTTCAGCCACCCGCTGCGCGCCCACTCGCCGACCTGCGCCGCCATCGACTCCGGCGTGTCCTCGTACTCGCCGAAGGCGTTCGGCAGCCCGGCATTCGGATGGCACGAAACCAGTCCCTCGGCGATTGCGGCGAGCTCCTCGACATAGGGACGAAGCTCCTTGGCGCCGAGCGCGCAATTGAATCCTACGGCGAGCGGACGGGCGTGCCGCACCGAGTTGTAGAACGCCTCCGCGGTTTGCCCGGAAAGCGTGCGTCCGGAGGCATCGGTGATGGTGCCCGAGACGACGACGGGCAGGCGCTCGCCGCGGGCCTCAAACGCGGCATCGATCGCGAAAAGCGCCGCCTTGGCGTTCAGCGTGTCGAACACCGTTTCGACCAGCAGCAGGTCCACGCCGCCCTCGAGCAGCCCTTCGATCGCCTCCCCATAGGCCTTCACGAGGTCGTTGAAATCGATGGCGCGGAACCCCGGGTCGTTTACGTCCGGCGAGATGGACGCGGTCTTGTTGGTCGGGCCGAGGACGCCCGCGACGAAGCGCCGGCGCTCAGGCGCCCTCGACGCCCAAGACTGCGCGGCGTCCCTGGCGAGTTGCGCCGCCGCGCGGTTGAGCTCGCGCGCGAGCGACTGCATCCCATAGTCGGCGAGCGCGACCGAAGTCGAGTTGAACGTATTGGTCTCAATGATGTCGGCGCCCGCCTCCAGGTATTGTGCGTGGATGTCGCGCACGAGCGCCGGCTGCGTGAGCGACAGCAGGTCGTTGTTCCCGCGCAGCTCGCGCTTCCAGTCGCGAAAGCGCTCCCCGCGATAGTCCTCCTCGGCGAGTCGCGCGCGCTGGATCATCGTTCCCATGGCGCCGTCGAGCAGCAAGATTCTTTGCTGGAGCAGGGCTTCGAGGACGGCAGTAACGGCGGTCAGTGGCTCACTCCATGAACGAAAAAGGCCCGTTCAGCTTTGCGCGAAACGAGCCTCGGCGACGCGTCTCTTTAGCGGCATTTCTCAAGCGCCCGCAAGCTGAGCATCAAATCGGCGCCGACGCGCAGCGCGCGCCCGTGCGGCAGTGGGAGTCTGCCCACGGCCCCCATCGCTGTCAATGGCGCTCCTTATAATCGTCCGCCATGAGCGAGTTCGATTCCATCGTGGGCGCGTTTCACTGCCAGGTCCATTGGGGCGACTGCGATCCCGCCGGGATCATTTTCTACCCCACCTACTTCCGCTGGATGGACGCGGCTACGTGGGCTTTCGTCGACAGTGTCGGCTACAGCGCGAAGCGCATGCGGGCAGAGCATCTCGCCATGCCGCTCGTATCCGCCGACTGCCGGTTCCTCGCGCCGGCCGAGCAAGGCGACCGCTGCGAGGTGCGCTCGCGCATCGCACGCTTTGGCGGAAAGTCCTTTGTAGTCGCGCACGACATCGTTCGCGCGGACGGCACCGCTCTCGCGAGCGGCAGCGAGACGAGGGTATGGGGGCGCTACGCCGACGGGCCAGGCTCGCCGCTGAAAGGCGAGACCATCCCGGAATCGCTCAAGGCACTGTTTCGCGCCGCGTAGCGAGCGCTTGCTCGATCACGATCACCGTCTACTCTGCGTCTGGTTGCCTGGAGGGCTGCGCGCGGTCGAAGGCGTCGAGCTTCATGCACTCGTCGAAGACGCGCATCACGGTGGGATAGGGCTGGGGGTCGAACTCGTAGCGCCGGGCGTTGAAGATCTGCGGGACCAAGCAGCAATCGGCAAGCGTGGGCGCATCGCCGTGGCAGAAGCGGCCCGTCTGCGGGGATCCGGCGAGATCGGCCTCCAGCTTGGCGAGGCCTTCGACGATCCAGTGCCCATACCAGGCCACGACCTGGTCCTCGGTATGACCGAGCTTGCGCAGATGCTCGAGCGTCCGGAGGTTGTTGAGCGGGTGTATTTCGCAGGCGACGAGTTGCGCGATCGAGCGCACCCGCGCCCGCTCGAGCGCGTTTGGGGGCAGGAGCGGCGGTCTCGGGTGCGTCTCGTCGAGGTACTCCATGATCGCGAGCGATTGCGCCAGGCGATGGCCGTCGTCGAGTTCAAGCGCCGGCAGCAGCGCCTGCGGATTCACCGTCCGGTAGTCGGCCTGCCGGTGCTGGCCCTTGCGCAGATGGACGAAGCGAGGCTCGTAGTCGAGGCGCTTCAGGTTGAGCGCGATCCGAACTCGGAACGCCGCCGAGCTGCGGAAATACGTGTAAAGCCTCACAGCGCGGGGATGATCGTCACCCTGAGCTCTCCCACGTTGTCGATACCGGCGTGCAAAGCATCGCCCGGCTTGACGGGTCCCACGCCGGCGGGCGTGCCGGAGAAGATGAGGTCGCCCGCCTCGAGCGCGTAGTACTCGGAAAGATAGGCGATCTGCTCGGGCACCGACCAGATCATTTCGGAAAGGTCCGCCCGCTGGCGCTGCTTGCCGTTGACGGTGAGCCAGATCGAGCCTCTGGAGGGATGGCCGACCTTCGCCGCCGGCGCGAGCGCGCTGCAGGGCGCCGACTCGTCGAAGTCCTTGCCGAAGTCCCAAGGACGGCCGTGATCCTTGCCCCACTGCTGGAGGTCACGGCGCGTCATGTCGAGGCCGACCCCGTAGCCGAACACATGGTCGTTCGCACGCTTGGCGTCGATGCGCCGTCCGCCCTTGCCGATGGCGACGACCAGCTCGGTTTCGTAGTGGTAGTTGGCGGTCTTGGGCGGGTAATGGACTTCGCCGCCGCCCGGCACCAGCGCGCCGGCGCTCTTCACGAAGAAGAAGGGCTGCTCGCGCCCATCGCTGCCCATTTCCTTCTGGTGCTCGGCGTAGTTGCGCCCGACGCAGAAGATGCGGCGCACCGGGAAGAGATCGGAAGTTCCCGTGACCGGCAGCGCCGGTGGGGTCCAGAGGGAGATCACGTAACCCATGCCGCTCCTCGAAAAGCGGAAATTCTATTCCCTCGCCGCAAGCTCGCGCTGCAGCAGTTCGCGCAGCTTGAAGCGCTGCACCTTCCCGGTGGCGGTGCGAGGCAGCTCGCTCACCGCGCGCACCCACTTGGGCCGCTTGTAGCGCGGCAGCGAGCGCTCGCATGCGGCGGTTGCGGCGCGCTCGGCTTCCTCGGCGCCGCGCCGCCCGGTGACGAACAGCGCGAGGCGCTCGAGCCCGTCGGCGTCAAGTACCGCCACGCAGGCCGCTTCCGCGACCGCGGGCTCCAGGCCTGCGACCTGCTCGAGCTCGCCGGGCTGCACCCACTGCCCGGCCACCTTGACGAGCTCGTCCGAGCGCCCCTGGTGGATGAAGTAGCCTGCTGGGTCGCGGATGAACAGGTCGCGGCTGCAGAACCAGCCGTCGCGGAACTGCTCGCGGGTTTGCTCCGGCAGGTTGGCGTAGCCGGTCGTCTGCGACGGATGGCGCACCCACAGCACGCCGGGCTCGCCCTGCGGCGGCTCGCGGCCTTCGACGTCGAGCAGGCGCACGTCGACGCCCGCGAGAGGGACGCCGGTACGCGTGCCATCCGAGGTGCCCGGCGGGGTCACCATGCAGGCGCAGAAAGTCTCCGACATGCCGTACAGGTTGAGCAGCTCGCCGCCGGTCGCCTGCCGCCACTGCGACACGAGCTGCGCGGAAAGGCGCTCGCCCGCCGCGACGAAGCGGCGCACCCCGCGGAACCCTTCCAGGCGTTCCGCCGGCTCGGCGAGAAGGCGGCGATAGACCGTGGGAACCGAAAAGAGCGCGGCTGGACGATGGCGCGCGGTGAGCGATATGACCGCCTCGGCATCCGGCCACTCCCCGGCGATGATCGACGTCATGCCCATGGAGAGCGGGGCAAGCAGCCCATGCTCCAGCCCATAGGCGAAGAACAGGCGCGACGTCGAGAACACCGTGTCGCCCTCGGCGAGGCCGAAAGCGCGGAACGCCGCACCGACATGCGCGAACGCCGCGTGAGAGTGCAGCATGCCCTTGGGGCGCCCGGTGGTGCCGGACGAGTAAAGGGCGAACGCCGGCGTCTCGCGGGACGCCTCCACTGCCGGCGCCTGGGGCGCGGCGGCGACCAGCGCGTCCCAGGAGGGCAATCCGCGGGACGCCTCCCCGGCGACGGCGATGCGCCCCTCTTGCGCGAGCTCGCGCGTCAGATCCGGGCGCGAGCGCGCGAGCTCGTCCTCGACGATCACCAGCCGCGGGCCGCTGTCGGCGAGGATGTGGCGGTAGTCGGCTTCGGCGAGCTTGCTGTTCAGCGCGACGGCGACGCCGCCGGCGTGCACGATGCCGAGC
>DASRKB010000010.1:0-18978 GCA_035649175.1 Burkholderiales bacterium
GACTCGCGCGTCATCCACGACGTGAAGGGGTTGAAGAGCACGTGCAGCGCGCGCAGCGGCTTGCCGATCTCGAGCCACACCGCCGTCAGGCCTGCCGCCACGAGCAAGAGCCCCGCGAGTACGCCGTGAGGCTCTCGGGTCACGCCCGAGACGATGATCAAGCCGGCGCCTGCGCCGCCGAGGGTGAAATTCATCGCCGCCCGCACGTCCCAGTGGGTTTGTTGCCGGCGCAGTTGATTGATCATGGCGACTTGTCCCATAGGTAATAGAAGCCCGGGCCGGTGCCGAGGTCCTCGTGCAGCCGAAAGTGCTGGTTTTCCGCGAGCAGCCGGGAGATGTTGCTCGCCGGGTCGTCGGCGTCGCCGAAGTGCAGCGCGCTGGCGATGCAGCTGTTGACGCAGGCGGGCGTCGCGTCGGGGTCGACGCCGGGCGTGAGGCCGCTCGCCGTGCCGTAATCGACGCGCTCGACGCAGAACGTGCACTTCGTGGCGATGCCGTCGATCTTGGCGCGCGCCTCGTAGGGGCAGGCGACCGCGCAGTAGGCGCAGCCGATGCACAGGGCCGGGTCCACCGTGACGATGCCGTCGGCGCGCTTGCGCGTGGCGGTGCTCGGGCACACGGCCATGCAGGGCGGGTCGTCGCAGTGCATGCAGCCCACCGGCATGAAGACTCGCTTCACCTCGGGATACTGGCCCGCCTCGAGGTCGAGCACGCGCCGCCACTGCACGCCGGGCGGCGTGCCGTTCTTCTGCTTGCACGCTGCGGTGCAGGTCTGGCAGCCGACGCAGCGGCGCAGGTCCGCGACCATCGCCCAGCGGGTCATCGGGTGTTCGCCTTACGGCTCATGCGGCTTTCCCCAACGAGACTTTTACGATGTCCGCGCCGGATCCGGTGGCATCGGTCAGCTCGAGCGACATCGGTACCAGCGGGTTCATCGAGGGCATGGCGAAGTCCTTCGCCACCGGCGTGGCCCAATGGCCGAACTGGCCGAGCAGCAGCAGCGTGTCCGGCCGGATGCCCTCGCGCAGAACGGCTTTCGCCTTAACCTGCGCCTTCGGCGTCGCGATCGTGACCCACTGGCCCTCGTCGATACCCAGCTCCTTGGCCTTCCCTCGATTGACGATCACGCCGCCATGCCCGGCGACGTTGTCGGCGACTTCCTTGATCATCTGCATGCCGACGTTGCCGCCCCACGCGTATTGCATCGAGCGCGCGGTCAGCAGCCAGAACGGGTATTCCTCCCTCTTGCCGCCCGTCGCTGAAACCGCCCATTCCCATTCGCCGGGGAAGTCCTTCCAGGCGGGCAGCGCCTGGTACTCGGCGAGCTGCTTGTCCCACCAGTACATGCCGTGCTCGTGCAGGCGCCGGCCGAGCTCGGCGCCGATGCGGGCGAGCCGCTCCTGGTAAGGCATCTCGAAGCGCAAGCCCTGCGCCTTCAAGGTCGGGAAGAGGTACCAGGCGGTGCGCGGGAAGGGCTTCGTGGCGAGGCCGTGCTCCTTCCACCATTTCAGCCCCTGCGCCTGGGTGCCGCCCGTAAGCTCGGCGCTCGCCGCCTTGCAGACGGCGTCCCAGATGGTTTCGCAGTCGTGAGCGAGATCTTCCCGCAGGGAATGCTTCCCGAGGACGACCCCCAGCGTTCCCTTGTTGATCGCGGCGTTGTACTTCTCGAGTAGCCCGGTGCGCTCGGCGAGCGCCGTGGCGATGTCGGTGAAGTCCCGCGCCTCGCCGCGCGGCGCCACGGCGGGCTGGCGCAGTGCGAAACCCTCGTGGTCCCAGAACTGCTCGATGTACTTCGAGCCGCCGATGCGGATGAGCTGCAGGCTCTCGAGGTCGCCGGCGTCCGGGAGAAGAATGTCGGCGAAGTGGTTGGTCTCGTCGCGCGTGAATGCGAAGGCGACCACGAACGGAAAGCGCGCCATGCGCTCGCCGAGCTTCTCGGTGTCCCAGAAGGAGATCGCGGGGTTGGTGCGGTAGACGAACCAGAGCTCGGGCAGCGTCACTGGCGGCAGCCCCTCGGGCGTGCCATCGAGGAACATCCAGGAGAAGTGCGTCGGCCCAAGCGCCTGGCTCCAGGGCCCGTCGGCCGCGAGCGGCACCATGCTGCGGTAGGCGTTGCGGATGTTCGGCCGCGCGCTCCAGTGCGCCGCGTCGGTCTTGTTGAACGGAAAGGCCATGAGCCCGTCCGGCCCGCGCGCCACGCTCGCGTGGCGTTGCGACATCGGGCGGTTGAGTCGCACCGTGGTGCCCAGGATGCCGCCGGGCACCTCCAGCGCGCCGACGAGCGCGGCGAGCAGCGTCCGCGCCCAGCAGCACTCGTAGCCGCCCCAGCCGTTGGTCACCGTCTTGCCGAGGCTGATCGCCACCGGCCGGTAAGGCAGCGCTTGCCCCTCGATTTCGATGCTCTGCCCTACGCATGCGGCATCGAGATACTCGCGCGCAATGCGTCGGATGGTCTCGGCGCGGATGTCGCAGATCCCCGCCGCCCACTCCGGCGAGTACGGCGCGAGGTGCGCGACGAGCTTCGTGAACGCGGTCGCGCCTTCGAGCTCGCCTTGGGCGAGCACCTCGTCGTCCGGGCCGATTTCCACCGCAGTTGCGAGAGAACTTCCTTCCAAAGACGCGTGGATCAACGGCTCGCGCGTCTTGGGATCCCGCAGGTAGAAGCCATGGGGTCCGACCAGGTAGGGGGCGGAGGTGTGCCGAAAGAGGAACTCGAGGTCGAGCCGCTCGCGCTTCTCCTCGCATACCAGCACATGCGCAAGCGCGTACAGGAAGGCGGCGTCGGTCTTGGGCTTGATCGGCAGCCACTCGGCGGAGCAGGCGCCGGTCACAGACAGGTGCGGCTCTACCTGCACGCGGCGCAGGCCGCGCTCGCGCGCGTTGGCATGGCGCCAGACACCGGCGACGCCGCCCGAGGCCTCGACATTGGCGCCGCAGGAGATGAGGTAGTTGGTGAGCGGGGTGTCGGGCGAGATCGTGAAGCCGCGCTGCCAGAGCTCGCCGTAGAGGTGTTCGGAGTGGTAGCACTTCACGCCCTGTCCGGAGCCGAAGCCGAAGTCGATCGGCCCCCAGGCGGCAAGAAAGGCGGGGAAGCTTCCCATGTACGACTGCGGCGTGCCCCCGCCGCCGAAGCTCGCCGCGACGCGCGGATAACCGGATT
The DNA here is from genome assembly GCA_035649175.1 of Burkholderiales bacterium. GTDB lineage: Bacteria > Pseudomonadota > Gammaproteobacteria > Burkholderiales > SG8-39 > SCGC-AG-212-J23. Next base: position 3,161 of record DASRKB010000010.1, read on the forward strand.
CGTCCAGCAGCCCATGGCTTCTTATATTTCTCAGTTTTCCTGAAATGAGATCCAAAGCCTCGTCCCAGGAGATCGGCACGAACCCGGGGTCCTCGTCCTTCCCCTTCTTCGGGTTCGTCCGCTTCATGGGCGCCAGCACCCGGTCGGGGTGGTAGGTCTTCTGCACCAGGCCGTAGGCCTTGACGCAGACCTTGCCGCCGCCCGGGTGCACCGCGGCGGCGGCGAAGTTCGGCTCGACTTCCGTGGCGACCCCGTCGCTCACCTTGACCGTGAGCAGGTCGGGTCCCGCGACGCACTGGTAGCAGTAGGTGGGGACCCGTCGCATCTCGCGTCTCGCTACGCTGCGCGCTTCTGCCTGAGCCGCTCGAGGGTCTTCGCCACGTCGACCACGAAGCGCATGTGCCGACCGCGGCAGATCGCCTCCTTGTCGTCGCGGCCCTCGATCTCGAAGGTGACGACGCGGCCCTTCACTTCGGCGACGGTGACCTTGATCGTCGCCTGCATGCCGGCGAGCGTCGGGGCGAGATGGTCGATCTCGACGCGCGTGCCGACCGAGTCCTCGCCCGGGTCGGCGTGTACGAGCAGCAGCTCGCGGCAGGCGAGCTCGATGTCGCGCACGAGCATCGGCGTGGCGTAGACGCGCGCCTCCTCGCCCATGAAGTCGATGGTTCGGTCGCGGTCGATGGTGAACTGCCGGGTGGCACTGACGCCGGGGGCGAGGGTGGTCTTCATGGCGCTATGGTTCTCCTAAAGGCCTGCCGGGGGTTTGATCTGTGTTAAAGACCGAGGTAGGCAGCGCGCACCTGCTCCTCGCCGAGCAGGCCGGCGCCGGTCCCCGAGAGCACTATCCTGCCGGTCTCCAGCACGTAGCCGCGGTCGGCGATGGCGAGCGCGGCACGGGCGTTCTGCTCGACCAGCAGGAGCGCCGTGTCGGCGGCGCGCAGCGCCCGCACGCAGGCGAAGATGTCGGCGACCAGGCGGGGCGCAAGCCCCATGCTCGGCTCGTCGAGCAGCAGCAGCCGCGGGTTCGACATCAGCGCGCGGCCGATTGCAAGCATCTGCTGCTGGCCGCCGGAGAGCGATCCGGCGCTCTGGCGGCGGCGCTCGGCGAGCGCCGGGAACATGGCGTAGACGCGCTCCAGCGAGGCACCTGCGTCCGCGCGGCCGCGCCGGTAGGCGCCGAGGCGGAGGTTGTCCTCCACCGAGAGCGGTCCGAAAACCTGCCGCCCTTCGGGCGCGTGCACGATGCCGAGGGCGACGCGCTCATGGGCCGGGATGTGCTCGATTGCCTTGCGCTGGAAAAGAATCGTTCCGGAACTGCGTTGCACCCCGGACAGCGCCCGCAATAGCGTGCTCTTGCCGGCGCCATTGGCGCCGACGAGGGCGACGATCTCGCCGGCCTGCACCTCCAGCTCGATGCCTTGCAGCGCCGGGATGCGGCCGTAGCGCGCCTCGAGCCCCAGCACCGCTAGCATGCTTCCACCCCGAGGTAGGCCTCGATGACGCGTGCGTCGTGGCTTACCGCGTGCGGCTCGCCCTCGGCAAGGCGGCGCCCGTGGTCGAGCACGAGCACGCGGTCTGAGACTTCCATGACGAGCTTCATGTCGTGCTCGACCAGCACCACCGTGACGCCGCCCTCGGCGATACGGCGGATGAGGACATCGATTTCGCGCGTCTCGGTCGGGTTGAGCCCGGCGGCGGGCTCGTCTAGCAGCAGGAGCTTCGGCCGCGCCGCGAGCGCGCGCGCGATTTCCAGGCGCTTCAGCGCGCCGTAGGGCATGCCGGTGGAGGGCGAATCGGCCCAGCGGCCGACGCCGACGTAGTCGAGGAGCTCGCGCGCCGCCCGGCGCGCCTCGGCTTCCGCGCGCGCGAGGCGCGGCAGGCGCAGCGCCGCCGCGGCGAGGCCGCAAGCCTCGTGCAGCCACGCGCCCGCCATGACATTCTCCAGCGCACTCATGTTGAAGAAGATCTGCAGGTTCTGGAACGTGCGCCCGATGCCGGCCGCGGCGAAGCGGTGCTGAGGTTTTCCTGTCAAGCTTTCGTTCCCGAGGAAAACCTTCCCCTGGTCGGGACGGTAGATGCCCGACAGGAGATTCAGCAGCGTCGTCTTGCCGGCGCCGTTGGGGCCGATGATCGAGTGCACGCGGCCGGCGGCGACCTCGAAGGAGACGCCCTCGAGCGCGTGCACGCCGCCAAAGTGCTTACTCAGCTTTTCGGCCCGCAGCAGCAAGGAGCTTCTCCAGGGTCGGCACGAGGCCCTGCGGCATGAAGATCATGGTGAGCATGAGCAGGGCGCCGAAGAGCGCCATCTCGTACTCCTTGAACACCGTGAGCAGCTGCGGCAGCGTGGTGAGGACCGCCGCACCGAGCACCGCGCCGAGGGTCGAGCCCATGCCGCCGAACACCACCATCGTCACGAGCTCGACGGAGTGAAGGAACGAGGCCTTCGACGGCGTGAGGAAGCCGGCGTAGTGCGCGGTGAGCGCGCCGGCGAAGGCCGCGATGGCCGCCGAGAGCACGAAGGCGGCGAGCTTGTGGCGCGCCGCGTCGATGCCGACCGCCGCCGCGGCGACCTCCGAGCCGTGCAGCGCCCGCCAGGCGCGCCCGCGCGGCGAGTCGATCAGGTTCTGCGCGAGCCAGACTGTCAGGAGCAGCACGGCGCCGACAGCCCAGTACCACGCCTTCTCCCCGGTGATGAACAAGGGCGGTACCGTCATGCCGTCGGGGCCGCCGGTGAGCCAGTCCTCGTTAGCGAGCACCACCGAGACGATGACGCCGAGGCCGAGCGTCGCCATGGCGAGGTAGTGGCCCTTGAGGCGCAGGACCGGCTTTCCCACAAGCCATGCAAGCATAGCCACTCCCCCCACGGCCAACGGGACCGATATGACGGGATAAACCCCGTATCTCGCGGAGAGCACCGCCGAGCCGTAGGCGCCGAGGGCGTAGAAGCCGGCATGGCCGAGGCTGATCTGGCCCGCGTAGCCGATGAGGAAATTGAGACCCACGCAGACAATCGCGTTCAGGCCCACCAGAATGGCGATCTCGTAGGTGTAGTTGTTGGTGAGGACGAGCGGCAGCGCCACGACAACTGCCGCGAGGGCGATAAGACCCCGTCTAGACGCGCTCGGCGACGCGGCGGCCGGCAAGGCCGTTCGGAAGGAAGACGAGCGCGGAGAGGAGGAGGACGAAAGCGAAGACATCCTTGTAGGCCGAGGAAAGGTAGCCGGCGCCGAGCGCCTCGATGAGGCCGAGCGCGAGCCCGCCGGCGATGGCGCCCGGGCCACTCCCCAGCCCGCCGAGGATCGCGGCGGCGAAGCCTTTCAGGCCGAGCATCACGCCGACGTCCCACGATGTGAACGAGATCGGGGCGATGAGGATGCCGGCGAGCGCGCCGAGCGCCGCGGAGAGGCCGAAGGAGACGGCGAGCACGCGGCGCACGCTGATGCCCATGAGCTCGGCCGCGAGGCGGTTGACCGAGACGGCGAGGATCGCCTTGCCGGTCAGGGTGCGGTTGAAGAACCACCAGAGCAGCGCCACGACCACGACGGTGGTGCCGAGCACCCAGAGCGTCTGCGGCAGGAGCGTCGCCGTGCCGATGGCGATCGGGGCATCGCCCGAGAATGCGGGCAGCGGATGGATCTTCTTGTCCCAGACGAGCGCGGCGAGCCCGCGCAGCAGGATCGAGGCGCCGATGGTGATGATGATGAGCGTCACCACCGAGGCCCCGCGGGCGGGCTCGATCGCGAGCTTCTCGAGGACGAGCCCGACGAGGACGGCGATGCCGACCGACAGCAGGATGCTCAGCGGCAGCGGCAGGCCCGTCTCGACCAGGCTCGCGGCGGCCATGCCGCCGATCATGACGAACTCGCCCTGCGCGAAGTTGATGACGTGGCTCGCGTTGTAGATGATCGCGAAGCCCAGCGCCACGAGCGCATAGATCGCCCCGGCGGTGAGACCCGAAAGGAGGGTCTGGGCGATCATGGGGATCCCCGCCTGCGCGGGGATGGCTCCCTCACGGTCGTCACTTCGCCAGCGCCCAGTCGCCCTCGCGCACTTCCAGCATGCGGAACGCCGAGAGATCGAGGCCCATGTGGTCCTGCGCCGACATGTTGACCACGCCGCCGGTACCGACGTAGCCGCGCGTCTGCTCGAGCGCGTCGCGCACCTTGCTCTTGTCGGTGGCGCCGGCGCGCCGGATCGCCTCAAGGGCGAGCATCAGGCCGTCGTAGGCATGCCCCCCGAAGGTCGAGACCTCCTGCTTGAAGCGCTCCTCGTAGGCCTTCTTGTACTGGGTGACGACCTTCTTCTGCGGGTCGTTTGCGGGGAGCGTTTCGGCGACGAGCAACGCCGCCGCCGGCAGGCGCACGCCCTCCGCCGCGTCGCCCGAGAGCTTGACGTACTGCTTCGAGGCGACGCCATGGGACTGATACAGCGGCATCTTGATGCCGAGCTGGCGGTAGTTCTTCGTGACGATTGCCGGGCCCTGGCCGAAACCGGCGTTGAGCACCGCCTGCACGCCGGGCGTGCTCTTGATCTTGGCCAGCTGCGCGGTCATGTCGTTATCGCCCGCGCCGTAGGTCTCGTCGGCGACGATCTGCACGCCGTGATTGGGCGCCACCTTCAGGCACTCGGCGCGCATCGACTTGTCGAAGCCGCCCGAGCCGGAGATGAGCGCCGCCTTCGTCGCGCCGCGCGCGCGCATGTCGACGAAGATCTTCTCGCAGGCCATGCGATCGGTGTGCGGCGTCTTGAACACCCATTTCTTCACCGGCTCGACGATCACCACCGCGCCGGCGAGGGAGATGAAGGGCACGCCTGCGGCCTCCGCGAGCGGCACCGCTGCCATGGTCTCGCCGGTGGTCGAGCCGCCGACGATCACGTCCACGCGGTCCTGCTCGATCAGGCGCTTCACATAAGCGCGCGCCTTCTCGGCGTCGCCGCCCGAGTCGTAGGCGAAGAGCTCGAGCTTGCGCCCGAGCACGCCGCCCGCGGCGTTCACCTTCTCGACGTAGAGCTCCAGGGTCTTCTGCTCGGGGTCACCGAGGAAGGCGGCCGGGCCGGTCACCGCGAGAAACGCGCCAACGCGGATGGGTTCCTGGGAAAACGTGCCGGCCGAGAAAAGCATCGCTGCGGCGGCCACTAGGCTGGGGACGAGCATGGATTACTCCTTTCGGGCAATGTGCCTGGCACCGTAGACTTCCGGCGGGAGGAGCGATTTGATTCAGGTTAAGAAAATCCGCGCGGCGCGCCGGGCCGACCTGGCACAGATCGTCGCGCTCGATGCGGCGATCACCGGGCTCGCCAAGCCCCCCTACTGGGCGGCGGTGCGCCGACGCTATCGAGACTTCCTGGTCGCCGAGGGCGCGGACGGGATCGAGGGCTACATCGTGGGCGAGGTGCGCGACTGGGCGTTCGGCGCGCCGCCTTGCGGCTGGGTATTCGCCATCGGGGTGCGCCCCGGCAGGCGCGAGGGCGGCGTAGGGACGCGGCTGCTGGAGGCGCTGTGCACGGCATTCCGCCGGCGCGGCGTGGACACGGTGCGCACGCTGCTTGCGCGCGACAACCATCTGGTACTCGCGTTCTTCCGCAGCCAGGGCATGAGGGCGGCGCCCTTCATCGCGCTCGAGAAGGAGCTTGGCTGAAGCTCCAGCAGAACACGCGGCTCGCGCTCTATAGCATGCTCGAGTTCGCCGCCGAGCCGGCACGCGCGCGCTCGGCGGCGGAAATCGCCGCGAAGTACCGCGTCTCGGCGCACCACCTCGCCAAGGTGCTGCGCAAGCTGGGGGGCGCGCGGCTCCTACTGGCCGCGCGCGGGGCGGGCGGCGGCTACCGCCTCGCCGCGAATCCCAAGCGCACTACGCTCATGGACGTGATCGGTCTCTTCGAGGAGATCGGCACCGCTCCGCCGCGCGGGCGCGCCGAGCGGCGGGGCGACGAAGAGCTGGCGCTCGACGAGGTGCTCGCCGAAGTCGACGAAACGGCAAAGGCCACCTTTCGCACCGTGACGCTGGACACCATGGTCAAGCTGGTTGGCACCCGGCGGCGGGCTTGATGCCCTGGCGCGCGGCGGCAAGGCGCTCGCGGTCGAGCAACGTGATGCGGCGGCCGGCGACCGAGATCAACCCCTCCGCGCTGAACTGACGCAGCAGGCGCGAGAGCGTCTCCTTTGCCACGCCCAGGCGAGCGGCGACCACCGCCTTCGGCGCGGGCAGCTCGGCGGCACGCGCGCCGGGCTCGACGAGAGCCTCGAGGTAAGCCGCGAGCCGCTCGCGCGCGCCGTACGCCGTGGCCGACTGGAAGTCGGCGACCAGCTCGTGCAGCCGCTGGCAGAGCGAAGCGAGCAGGGCGCGCGCAAATCGCGGGTCGCGCTCGAGCAGCGCGAGCAGCGGCGCCCTTGGCAGCACCACGACGAGCGTATCGCACAGCGCCGTCGCGTCCACGGGGAGCGGCTGCTCGAGGAAGAGCATCGCTTCGCCGAACGTCTCCCCCGCTCCTACGAGCCGCAGGACCTTGCCGCCGCCCTCGCTCAGCGAGAGCTTCACCAGCCCGTAGCCTACCGCCATCAGTCCTGGCGGCGGCTCGCCGCTGCGCGCGACGGGCTCGCCGCGACGCGCGTGCACGACCTGCGCTCCCCGCACGAGCTCGGCGAGCTGAGCTCGCGGCACCTGCCGGAACATCGGCAGGTTCACGAGCACGCCGAGCGTCACCCCGCCCGCGCTATGCATGCCTCGCACGCGACTCTGTCGATCCGCTCGAAGATTCTCATCCCTGATCAGCGCCTGTCTTGCAGGAGTCTTCCGGGCTCGAGGGAAGCGTTGCTTGATCTACATCAAGTGCCCAGAGAAAGAGAGAAAGCGCCCGGCCCTTCGGGCGCGCACCTCGTGCGCCGGACGCTCGACTAGCGCCCGGTGCCGCTGCGCGGGGGAACGACCCAGGAGTAGATGGTGCTCGAGCCGACGTGCTCCACCAACTCGGGCTTCCAGTCGCCCATGTCGAAGGAATGCGACACGATGCGCGTGCCGGGTTTCAACTCGGAAAGGAGCTTCGGCCGCAACTTCTGGTTGACGCTCGAGAGCAGGTAGAGGGTCACCACCGTGGCGCCGCTCAGGTCGGCCTTGAACAGGTCGCCCTGGCGAAACTCGACACGGTTCGCCACGCCCGCCTTCCGGGCGTTTTCGCGCGCCTCGCGGATGCGCTGCGGGTCGATGTCGATGCCGACGCCGCGCGCGCCTTTCCTCGCCGCGGCGATGACGATGCGGCCGTCGCCGGAGCCGAGGTCGTAGAGGACGTCGTTCGGCCCGACCTTGGCGACTTCGAGCATCTTGTCGACCACCTCCTCCGGGGTCGGGACAAAGGGCACGTCGCGGGCGAGGACCGGCTGCAGCGCGAGGCAGCCGGCGAGGAGAAGCAAGCGGGGAAGGAGAAACCGGGGGAGGGGTGTCATGCCGCGGAGCATAGCAAGGGCGATTCCCGAGTGGCCGCCTTTTTCCAGAGGCGTGTCGACGGAGCGCCGCTTTCCGGTCGGGAAGCGCTACGCGCGATTGGCGGAGACGGCGATAGCCAGACGCGGCGGTCCCGTCAATCATGTCAGGTCCTCGGTCGCATGCAGTCCGTTCTCAACCCCGTCGGGCCCGACGCGGCCATCATCGCCGAGATCTCCTGGGTCCTCTTCATCGGTAGCGCCGTCATCTTCGTGGCAGTGATGGCGCTCGCCGTCGCGTCGCTGGCGGGAAGGCTGCGGCTGCCGGAGAACCTGCTCATCGTCGGCGGAGGAATCGTTTTCCCGGTGGTGACGCTGTCGGCGCTCTTCGTCTACAGCCTGGTGCGCGCAGGCGCCCTGTATCCGGGCGATGCGCCGGCGCTCAGGATCGAAGTCACCGGCGAGCAATGGTGGTGGCGGGTGCGCTATCCCGGCTTCGAGACCGCGAACGAGATCCGCATACCGGTGGGGCAGCCGGTGGAGCTCGTCCTGCGCTCGGCCGACGTCGTGCACAGCTTCTGGGTGCCGGTGCTCGCCGGCAAGCTCGACATGGTCCCGGGCAAGGAGAACCGCCTGCGCTTGCGCGCGGACCGGCCCGGGCAGTTCCGCGGGCAGTGCGCGGAGTACTGCGGCGGGCCGCACGCGCAAATGGCGCTTTTCGTCGTGGCGCTGGAGCCCGAAGCCTACGAGCGATGGGCCGATCGGCAGCGCGAGCCCGCGCGCGAGGAAAACCCGCTGTTCGTCTCCCATTGCGCGGCCTGCCACACCGTGCGCGGCACGGCGGCCTCCGGCACGCTCGGCCCTGACCTCACGCATGTTGGCAGCCGGCTCTCCATCGGCGCCGGCATCCTCCCGAACAACGCCGGCACCATCGGCAGCTGGATCGCCTCCAGCCAGCACATCAAGCCCGGGAACCTGATGCCCGCTTTCGAGCACTTCTCCGGGGAGCAGCTGCGCGAGCTCGCCGCGTATGTCGAGACGCTGAAGTAGCCAGTGTTCCGCGAGCTCTCCCTTTGGGCGAACGTGGGCATCTTCTCGGCGACCGCCGTCGTGGTCTGGATCGCAGGGACGCGAGTCGCCGACTACGCCGACGCCATCGCGCGCAGGACCGGCATCGGGCACGCGATGGCCGGGCTTATCCTACTTGCCGGGATCACCTCGCTGCCGGAGGTTGCCGTCACAGTGACCGCGTCGGCGACCGGCAATGCGAGCCTCGCGGTCAACAATCTGCTCGGCAGCGTCGCCATGCAGGTTGCCATCCTCGCCGTCGCCGACGCGATCATCGGCAGGGACTCGCTCACCTCCGTGATCCCCGATCCGACGGTGCTCCTGCAGATTGCGCTAAACGTTCTAGTGCTCTCGCTCGTGGGCGGCGCCGTGGTGGCGGGCGATTGGGGGGTATTCGGGGTCGGCGCTTGGTCCTGCGTGCTCCTCCTCGTCTATGTGGGCGCGATCTGGCTCCTCGCGAAGAGCGGCGAGCGCAAGCCCTGGGTCGCGGAGGGCGGCGCGGCGCTGCGCCGCCGCCGTGTGCGCAAGGAAGAAGAGGAGAAGGAAGAGCGCGGGCCGCTGCGCCGCCTGTTCGCCAAGACGGCCGCGGGCGCGGTAGCGATCCTGGTCGCGGGATTCCTTCTCTCCAAGACTGGCGAGGCGATCGCCGACCAGACGGGCCTCGGCCAGAGCCTGGGCGGCTACCTGCTCGTGGCGGTCTCGACCTCGCTTCCCGAGGTAAGCACGGTCGTCGCCGCCGTGAGGCTCGGCCGCTACGTCATGGCGGTGTCCGACATCTTCGGCACCAACCTCTTCAACGGCGGGCTGGTCTTCGTCGTGGACGCGGTGTACCGCGGGGGTCCGGTGCTGAATGAAGTCGGCGGCTTCACCGCTTTTGCCGCCGCGCTCGGCGTCATCGTTTCGGCCCTCTTCCTCATCGGCCTCATCGAGCGGCGCGACCGCACGGTGCTGCGCATGGGCTATGACTCCTTCGCCGTGCTCGGCGCCTATCTTGCCGGGGTCGCGGTCCTCTTCACGCTTCGATGAAGTACCCCAACGCCGCGCCCCGCCCCGCTGCCGAGCTCGAGGAGCTCAGGCGCATCTGGAACCCGCCGACGGGGCTGCGCTTCCTCACCGTCATCAACAACAACTACATCGGCGTGTTCTACGTCTCGACCGCGTTCACGTTCTTCCTGCTGGCCGGGATCTTGGCGCTCCTCATGCGCACACAGCTCGCCGTGCCGGAGAACACGCTCGTAGGGCCGGAGCTCTACAACCAGCTCTTCACCATGCACGGCACGATCATGATGTTCCTTTTCGCCGTGCCGGCGGTCGAGGCGATGGGCATCCTGCTGCTGCCAAACATGCTCGGTGCGCGCGACCTGCCGTTCCCGCGGCTCTCGGCGTACGCGTTCTGGGCCTACGCGGTCGGCGGCACGGTGTTCTTTCTCAGCATCTTCATGGGCTGGGCGCCCAAGGGCGGCTGGTTCATGTACCCGCCGCTCACTACCGAGCGCTACTCGCCCGGCTACAACGAGGACTTCTGGCTGCTCGGCATCGGCTTCATCGAGATCTCCGCCATTGCCGGGGCGATCGAGATCATCGTCGGCATCCTGCGCACGCGCTCGCCGGGCATGACGCTCGCGCGCATGCCGGTCTTCGCCTGGGCGATGCTCATCTTCGCGCTGATGATCGTGTTCGCTTTCCCCGCGGTGATCGTGGCCACGATGCTACTGGAGCTGGAGCGCGCCTTCGGCTGGCCGTTTTTCTTCGCCGAGAAGGGCGGCGACCCGCTGCTCTGGCAGCATCTCTTCTGGTTCTTCGGGCACCCCGAGGTGTACATCATCTTCCTGCCGGCCGCGGGCATGGTGTCGATGATCTTGCCCTCCATGGCGCAGACGCCGCTCGCGGGCTATCGCCTGGTCGTGCTCGCCCTCATCGCCACCGGCTTCCTCTCCTTCGGCCTGTGGGTGCACCACATGTTCGCCACCGGGATCCCGGCGCTCTCGCTTTCCTTCTTCCAGGCGGCGAGCACCGCGGTGGCGATCCCGAGCGGCATCCAGGTGTTCGCCTGGATCGCCACGCTCGCGCGAGGGCGGGTGCGGATCGCCACGCCGACGCTTTTCATCCTCGGCATGCTGTTCATTTTCGTGCTGGGCGGGCTGAGCGGCGTGATGGTGGCGGTGGTGCCCTTCGACTGGCAGGCGCACGACAGCTACTTCGTAGTCGCGCACCTGCACTACGTGCTGATCGGCGGCATGGTATTCCCGCTCTTCGCGGCGTTCTATTACTGGATCCCCTACTGCAGCAAGAACGCGCTTTCCGAGCGCCTCGGGCGCTGGGTGTTCGGGCTGGTGTTCGTGGGCTTCAACGTGGCGTTCTTCCCGATGCACATCAGCGGGCTGCTCGGCATGCCCAGGCGCGTGTACACCTACCCGGCGGAGATGGAGTGGAGCCTGCTCAACTTCGTCTCCACGGTCGGCGCGTACATGATCGCAGCCGGCACGGCGCTCTTCCTCTTCGACGTCGTGCGCAAGTTCCGCATGGCCTCCGAGGACAACGCCGGCAACGTGTGGAACGCCGGATCGCTCGAGTGGCTGCCCAACGGCAACTATTCCAACCGCTCGATCCCGATCGTCACCACGCGCGATCCGCTCTGGGAGCAGCCGGGCATCGAGAAGGACGTGGAGGAGGGGCGCTATTACCTGCCCAACGCGCCTACCGGCGGCCGCGAGACCATCCTGACGCATCCGGTTTCGGCGGAGCCCCAGGCGTTGATGCGCATGCCCTATCCGGGCTGGGCGCCGCTCGTCGCCGCCTGGTTCACCGCGGCGTTCTTCCTCCTGCTCACGGTCAAGTTCGTCGTGCCCGCGATCGTGTGCGGAGTCATTGCCATCGCCGGCATCCTGCATTGGGGGTGGGGCCTCGACCCGGCGCCGGCCGGGGACGTGGACATCGGCGGCGGCATCCGCCTGCCGACCTACATGAGCGGACCGCGCTCGCAGGCGTGGTGGGCGATGGTGGTGCTCATATTGGTGTCGGCCTCCATCTACGCCTGCGTGGTGTTCTCCTACCTCTACCTCTGGACCGTGTCGCCGGCGATCTGGCCCCGGGAAGCGGGCGGCCTCGCCTGGCCGCTGGCAGCGGCGGTGCTGGCGGCGGGCAGCAGTCTTCTTGTCGGCCTGGCAAACAGGTGCCTGAAGTCGGAAAGACCGAAGGCCATGGCGGCGAGCCTTGCCGGCGCCATCGTGCTCTTCCTCGGCGCGTTCGCGGCGATGCTCGCGGGGCACGCGACGCTCTCGCCGGCCGAATCCGCCTATGGCGCGGTCGTGTACCTCGTCCTGTCGCTCGCGGGCTTCTTCGGCTTCGTGGTGATCGGGATGGCGCTCTTCGTGATCGCGCGCGCGGCGCACGGCATGGTCGACCGCGTGCGCAGGGTCACGTTCGACAACGCGCGGCTCTTCTGGCACTACACCGTGGCGCAGACGCTGGTGGGCATCGTCCTGGTGCACGGCTTTCCGAGGCTCGTCGCATGAGCTTCCCCTCGACGGCGCTTTTCATGTCCGCCGGGGTCATCATCTGGGCGCTGCACTTCGGCGCCCTCTACGGGCTCACCGCGCTCGCCTGCGCGCGCGGCTGGGAGTCGATCGTGCCGCCTTTCATTGCCGCCGCCACCGCGGTGGCGGTCATCGCCTCGCTCGCGGTCATCGCGGCGGGGTGGCGCCGGCGCGAGGTCTTCGAGTACTGGCTCGCCGCGACGGTGGCGGGCTTCGGCCTTCTCGCCATCGTGTACGAAGCCATCCCCGTTCTCCTGGTGCCGACCTGCGGGTAGCCGGCGATCCGGCCCGTCTATTGCTTCGTATAGACCCGCAGTCCTTCACCCAAAGGAGATTGCCATGAAAATGAAGTCTTTGATCGGCGCCTTCGTTGCCGCCGGCCTAGCCATGCCGATCGCCGTGTGGGCTCAAAGCGACAAGCCCTCCTCCGGCGCGTCGGGCTCTGCCGCCTCCGGCGCGTCCTCCTCCGGCGCCGAGCAGATGTTCAAGGCCCTGGACAAGGACACGGACGGCTACATCTCGAAGGAAGAGGCGAAGGGCACGCCGCACGGCGAGGACTTCGCCACCCTCGACAAGGACGGCGACGGGAAGCTCTCGCGCGAGGAGCACGCCGCGGCGCCCGAGCACGCGGGCGAGAAGTCCGGCGCGACCGGCGCGGGCGCCACGGGCTCCGGCACCCCGTCCGGCGGCGGCGCCTCCGGAAGCAAGAAGTACTAGCGGGGCCGGCGGGGGACCACCAGGTTCCCGACGTTGAGCTGAACCGGCTCGGCGTTCTGGTTGTACGTGGTGGTCCTCACCTTGACCAGGCCCTGATCGGGGCGGGACTTCGAAGGCCGAACCTCGAGGATCTCCGCCTCGATCCACAGCTCGTCTCCCGGGCGCACCGGGCGCGGCCAGCGGAACTCGTCGAAGCCCGCGCCGACGATGCCGCCGGCGGGCGCGAGCTCGCTCTCGACGAGGAGCTTCATCGTCATCGCCGCGGTATGCCAGCCGCTCGCCGCGAGGCCGCCGAAGATCGTCCCGCGCGCCGCCGCGTCGTCGAGATGGAAGGGCTGCGGGTCGAACTCCGCGGCGAAGCGCTTGATCTCCTCCTCGGTCACGCGCAGCCGCAGGCTGCCCCGGTATTTCTGTCCCGGCGCGAAGTCCTCGAGGAAATGAACCTTCAATTCCAAGGGAAGATCTGAAACGGTCGCCCCCGCGAAGGCGGGGGCCCAATTTCCCGTTTGGAACCAACATGGGTCCCCGTTTTCGCGGGGACGACGATACGCGGCTTTTTCACGGCTTTCTCAAGCATCGAGGAGCTTGCGGGTGCGGTGCAGCCGCGCGATCTCGTCCTCGCCCAGCGGCAGGCTCGCCTTGATGCGCAGGCTCTGCTGCAGCTCGCGGGCGAAATCGTGCTGCAGGTACGCGTTGAGCGCGGCGGTGGCGAGCATGGCGATGAGCGCGCCGGTCGCGGCGAGCGCCATGTCCTTGTGTGCGTCCCACACGTCGCCCTGCGTGCCGAGGTAGGCGGCGCCGAGCTCGCCGCCGAAGAGCTCCGCGGCCCCCCACTCGAAGAGCTCGAACATCGCCGAAGTGGCGAGGGTGAAGTCGAGCGGCAGGAAGTAGCCCCAGAACCCGCGCACGTCGGCCACGCGCAGGAAGAACTCGCGCAGCGGGTAGGCCATGAGCAGCCCGTAGAGAAAGTGCACCAGCCGATCGAAATGGTTGCGCTCCCAGCCCATCGCCTCGTTGAGCGAGCCCCCGGTGAGCGACACGGCCCATTCGTCGTAGGGCACTTCGGCGTAGGTGTAGTGCGCGCCCACCTCGTGCAGGCACAGGAAAAGGAAGATGAGCGTGTACGAGACGCGCGAGAGCAGCAGCTTGCGGTGCGAGACGCCAATGGCGATCGCGAAGGCGAGCACCAGCGCGTTCTCCAGCGCCCAGTCGTGCCGGTAGCGCGGCTCGATCGCTAGCGCGACGAACAGCGCCGCGAACAGCACCGACAGGACCGCGAGGTACTTGCGGTGCGAGATCATGCGCCTACCCCCTCCTTCTTCGCGACGGACCGAAGGATAGCGGCACCCGCGACGCCCGCAAGCAGCGAGGCGACGAAGATGCCGGCCTTGGCCGCGGCGAAGACCCCAGGGTCGGGGAAGGCCTTGTGCGCGATGTACAGCGACATGGTGAAGCCGATGCCCGCGAGCGCCCCGGCGCCGAGCAGCTGGAACCACGAGTAGGCCGTGGGCTTCACCGCCAGTCCCAGCCGCACGGCGAGGAGTGAGGCGCCGAGCATCCCGAGCGGCTTGCCGAGGACGAGTCCCGCGGCGATCGCCGCCATGAGACCTCCGTGCTCGAGGGACACGCCCTCGAGGGAGAGGCCCGCGTTCGCGAGCGCGAAGAGCGGCAGCACCAAGTAGCTCGACCAGGGCTCGACCGTGCGCAGCAGCTTCGCCGCCGGCGACTCCATGCGGTCGTGGACGGCGTCGAGCGCGCGCAGCGTCTGCTCCGAGGGCCCGTGGCGCAGCCCGCCTTCCCCGGCGCGGCGCAGCTCGTGGTCGATGAGGATCTCGGCCTGCGCGCGGAGCGCCCGGAGATTGGGCGGCGGGCGGGTCGGCGTGACCACGGCGAGGATCACGCCGGCGAGCGTCGCGTGCAGGCCGGAGGCGTGCAAGAGCGCCCACAGCAAGGCCCCGAGCAGCGCGTAGGGCAGGGTACGGTAGACCCCGTTCTTGTTCAGCAGCACGAGGAGCGCGCCGACGCCGGCCGACGCGGCGACGTAATGCCAGTCCAGCCCGGCGGAGTAGAACAGCGCGACCACCGCGATCGCGACCAAGTCGTCGACGATGACCGCGGCGGTGAGAAACACGCGCAGCTCCACCGGCACGCGCTCGCCGAGCAGCGCGATGAGCGCGATGGCGAAGGCCGTGTCGGTGGTGGTGGGAATCGCCCAGCCCGCCGCAAGCCCCGGCGGCGCGAGCACGAGGTAGAGCAGCGCCGGCAGCGCCATCCCGCCGGCAGCGGCGGCGAAGGGCAGCGCGGCGGCGCGCCGTGAGGCGAGCCGTCCGATGGTGAACTCGCGCTTGATCTCGAGGCCGACCACCAGGAAGAACACCGTGAGCAGCCCGTCGTTGATCCAGTCGCGCAGCGGCAGCCGGAAGCCGCGCTCGCCGGCGGCGAGGCCCACCGGCAGCGTCCAGAGCGCCTCGAACGCGGGCAGCAGGTTCGCGAGCGCCACCGCCGCGAGCGTCATGGCGAGCAACAGCAGCCCGGTCGACGGCGCCCAGCGCGCGAAGTCGAGCGCCGCCGACTGCACGCGGTGCCCCAGCGAGCCGAGCATCGCCTCGGCGAGCGTGCTCTCGTCCCAGGGGCCGTCGTAGCGGCGGCCGTTGATGAAGAAGGTAGGCGAGACGCGCGCCTCGCTCGCGCGCGCGCTCTCCATGTCCTCGGCAACGCGCCGCTTTGCGCGCGCCCAGGCCTCGGGCGCGGCCTCCGGCGGCGGCATCTCGAGATCGCGGGTGACCGCGTCGAGATCCTGCGCGGCGAGCACCGGGCCGCGGCGCATCAGCGCATCGTGGACCTCCCAGTATTGCCCGCCGGTCTCCTGGGCGTACTCGGCAAGCTCGGCCGCGCGCCGCGCCACCTCGCTGCCAGTGAGCGGGCGGTGGCGGAACAGGTAGCGCATGCGCTCGCCGAAGCGATCGCGCAGCGCGCCGATCACCTCGTGCGCCGCGGCGCACGATGGGCAGCTGAAGCTGCCGTACTCGACGAGCGTGATTTGCGCCCCGGCCGGCCCGAGCGCGCGCTCGGGCCGG
>DASRKB010000011.1:0-90031 GCA_035649175.1 Burkholderiales bacterium
CCGAGCTCGCGCTGCGCCGTGTGCGGGTCGCCGATGCCGGGGCCGCGCTCGACCGGGCGCACGCCGCCGCCGTAGCGGCCGGCATCCCGGCGCTCGAGGCCGAGATTGCGCGCGTGAGGCAAGCCCTCGCGGCGCCCTCGGCGCGCCTCGTCCGGGCGGGCGTCGCGACCCCGGTACGCCTCGACGAGGTCGAGGCGCTCTTCGCCTCGGGCGATCTCGTCGTCGATGCGTGCCGCCGCGCGGTGCGCGGCCGCGAGCGCAGCATCGCGCTCGCCGGTCGGCCGGTCCTCTTCGCGCTCGCCGCCGCGCTCGCCGAGGCCTGGCCGGGCGACGTCTCGCGCGACCGGCTGGTCGAGCGCGTCTTCCGCATGCGTGTCGCGGACGAGTCGCACCGCGCGCGGCTGCGCGTCGAGCTGAGCCGCCTGCGCGCCGCGCTGCGAGCGCTCGCGCGCATCGAGGCGACTGCGCGCGGCTTCGCCCTCGCCCCGATCGACGCGCGCGGCGTCGTGGTGCTTGCGCCGCCGATCGACGGCCCCGCCGGCTCGGTCATCGCGCTCCTCGAGGGCGGGGAGTCCTGGTCGACTTCCGCCCTCGCGCGCGCGCTCGGCTCGAGCCAGCGCACCGTGCAGCGCACGCTGCTCGAGCTCGAGGAAACCGCGGCGGTGCGCACGGTCGGGCGCGGCCGCGCCAGGCGCTGGCTCGCGCCGCCGCTCGCCGGATTCGCGACACACTTGTTACTCCCCGGCGCGCTGCCGGTCGACTAGCCTTGCTGCTCCTCTTCAACGGCAAGGAGCACGGCAGTGGCAGACATCCTGCACAGAGTCGCAATCAAGTCGTCCCCCGACGAGGTCTACAAGGCGCTCGCGACGCGCGAGGGCCTAGCCGGCTGGTGGACGCAGAACACCCAGGGCGAGAGCAAGGTCGGCGGCGCGCTCGAGTTCCGCTTCAGCGACCCGAAAGGCGCCGAGATCGGCGGCTTCGATATGAAGGTGCTGGAGCTCGAGCCCGCCCGCCGCGTGTCGTGGCAGGTGGTCGGAGGGCCCGAGGAATGGGTCGGGACGAGGATCAGCTTCGAGCTCAAGCGCGACGGCGGCTACGCGGTCGTACTGTTCAAGCACCTGGGCTGGAAGCAGCCGGTGGAGTTCATGCACCACTGCAGCACCAAGTGGGCGATGTTCCTCATGAGCCTGAAGTCGCTCGTGGAGACCGGGAAAGGCGCCCCGAGCCCCCACGACGTCAAGATCGATAACTGGAATTAGAAGAAGGAACCACCCATGGCGACGAAAGAGAAGCGCAAGTCCCGGCCGGCGGAGATCGTCCGCGAGTACGGTCCGTATCCCGGCATGGAGCGCGTGCACGGCGTGACCTTCGACGGCGAGCACGTCTGGTTTGCCCGCGGCGAGAGCCTCGTCGCACTCGATCCCGAAAGCGGCGCGGTGGTTCGCGAGGTTCCGGTCGCGGCTGACGCCGGCACCACGTTCGACGGCCGCTACCTCTGGCAGCTCGCCGACAGCCGGATCCAGAAGATCGACCCGCGCTCGGGCGAGGTCGTGGCGACCCTGCCGGCGCCCGAAGGCGGCGGCTCGGGACTCGCCTGGGACGAAGGCACCCTCTGGGTCGGCGGGTATCGCGCGCGCAAGATCCGCCAGGTGGACGCGAAGACCGGCGCCGTGCTGCGCACGATCGACTCGGACCGCTTCGTGACCGGCGTGTCCTTCGTGGCGGGGGAGCTATGGCACGGCACGCTGGAGGACGAGAAAAGCGAGGTGCGGCGTGTGGATCCGCAGACGGGCAACGTGCTCGAGCGGCTCGACATGCCCGCCGGCGTCGCGGTCACCGGCCTCGAGAGCGACGGTGCCGGCGTTCTCTACTGCGGCGGCGGCTCGAGCGGCAAGGTGCGCGCGGTGCGCAAGCCCAAGCGCTAAGGAGTAGGATTCCCCCGGAACCCATCCAACAAGAGAAGGGGCGGGGGATGCACAAAGTCTGGGAGATCGACGAGGCAAATCTCGTCGAGGCGAAGCTCGGCGCGTTCCGCAAGCGCGTCACGCTGAACGGCCAGGAAGTCCATCGGGGCAAGATCAAGAAGGGAGAGATCCTCTTCGCGCTCCCCGACGGGCGCAAGACCGCCATCTCGGTGAAGCGCCCGTTCGTCGGCGGCTCCGAAGTCGACCTGCGCGTCGACGGCGCGATGGTGGTCGAGACCGGCAAGGAGCCGATCCGCTGCGAGCAATGTGGCAAGCGGGCGAAGCCCTACGATCGATTCTGCGGCAGGTGCGGCAAGCCGATGCCCACCGCGGAGCACTACGCCGCGCGCCGGAACGTCGCGCACGCCACCGGTGCGATCAAGATCCTCGCGCTGCTCTTCATTGTCTTCGGCTTCGTCATGTACTTCGTCGTCAAGGGCCAGACCGCGCCGATGCTTGCCGAGCTGCAGAACGCCGCTCCGGGCGCGACCTACGACGTGAATGGCAGGACCTGGACGGCGGGGGAGCTGCGCGCCGCGCTCATGTGGGAGCCGCGCTCGGCGCTGATCGTGCACCTGGTGCTCGCGGCGATCATGGGCGTGCTCGCGGTGTGGGGCGCGAGCGCGCCGCTCGCCGCGGTGCTCGTCGCCACCGCCACCTACGCCGTGGTGCTGATCGCGAACGCGATCGCCGACCCCGCCACGATCGCGCAGGGCATCCTCGTCAAGATCATCATCATCGCGTTCCTGGTGAAGGGCATCAAAGCCGCCCTCGCGCTGCGCACCCTGAATGCCGGCTGAGCCCGTCACGCTCTGCGCCGCCTGCCGGCGGCGCCTGAGGGAAGGCACGCGTTTTTGCCCGGCCTGCGGGAGCGGCGTTGATGGCGCCGCAGCGCCCCCGCGCCGCGCCGAGGACGACACCGTGGTCAGGCGCGGCCGGCTCGCCGAGTACTGGGGCGAGCTGAAGCGCATCGCATGGCTTTACGGCCTGCTGCTCGTGGCCTCGCTCGTCATGGGCCTCGCAATGCGCGCCGAGCGTTCTCCGTGGCTGCTCGTCGGCTACAGCGCCGCGAGCGCGGTGATCATCCTGGCTTTCGCCGCTGCGCGCTGGCAGAAGCTGCTCTTCCTCTTCAAGCTGCACGTGGTCGACGCGCGGCGCTGGCTCGGCATCGTCGGCGCCTGCGTGCTTTTCGTGGTGGCGATGGCGGTCTACTTCGCGTTCCTCGCGAAGCTCGGCCTCCCCTTCTACAAGGCCACCGCGGAGATCGCGCGGGCCGGCTGGCCGCTGTGGAGCGCGCTCGTGCTCATCAGCCTCATGCCGGCGGTATTCGAGGAGCTCGCCTTCCGCGGCGTGATCCAGTCCTCGCTCGAGCGCATCTTCAACGCGCGCGACGCCTGGCTCATCCAGGCGGCGCTCTTCAGCCTGCTCCACCTTTCGCCGATCGTCTTTCTTAGCCATTTCGCGATGGGCCTTTGCTTCGGCCTGATCCGCATGTGGTCGCGCAGCCTCTATCCGGCCATGCTGCTGCACGCGGCCTGGAATGCCCTGGTGGTTTTGCAGGAGTGGCGGGGCTAGCCGCAGGGCCGCACTTATCATCCGCTCCATGGAGTGCGATGTCCTCGTAGCGGGCTCGGGCGCCGGCGGTCTTGCCGCCGCGGTGACCGCGCGCAAGCACGGCCTGGAGGTGATCGTGGCGGAGAAGGCGCCGCTCTTCGGCGGCACGACCGCGCGCTCGGGCGGCTGGCTCTGGATCCCGAACCACCCGATGCAGGCCGAGATCGGCGTGCGCGACAGCCTCGAGGAGGCGAGCACCTACCTCCTGCACGAGACGGGCGAGCGCTTCGACCCCGCGCGCGTCGACGCCTACCTCACCGCTGCGCCGCGCATGGTGGACTGGTTCCAGCGCGAGACCGCGGTGCGCTTCGATCCGTCGGCGACTTTCTCCGACTATCACCCCGACGCGCCGGGCGGCAAGCCCGGCGGTCGCTCGATCGTCGCTTCGGCCTTCGAAGGGCGCAGCCTCGGGCCGTTGCTCGGCAAGCTCGCGCCGCCGCTCCCGGAGCTCACCGTGTTCGGCGTGATGATCGGCTCGGGCGTCGAGCTCCTGCACTTCATGCGCTGGTCGAAGTCGCTCGCCTCGGCGGCCTTCGTCGCGCGGCGCCTCATCGGGCACGGCTGCGCGAAGCTCGCCTACGGGCGTGGCGTGCGCCTGACGAACGGCAACGCGCTCGCCGGGCGGTTGCTCAAGTCCGCGGCGGATGCAGGCGTGACGCTCTGGCATTCCTCCCCCTTGAAGAAGCTCATCCTGAAGGATGGCGCAGTGGCCGGTGCGGTGGTGAACGACCGGGAGGTCCGTGCCCGCCGCGGCGTGGTGCTCGCCTGCGGCGGCTTTCCCCTCGATGCCGCGCGCACCCGGCGGCTCTTCCCCCACCGCGAGCACTTCTCGCCCGCCCCGCCGGGGAACGCAGGCGACGGCCTGCGCCTCGCGGAAGCCGCCGGCGCGCACATCGACGAGTCGCTCCCGAACGCCGCCGCCTGGGTGCCCGTGTCGAAGGTGCCGCGCGAGGACGGCAGCTTCGGCCTCTTCCCGCACTTCATCGACCGCGCGAAGCCGGGCGTCATCGCGGTGACCGCGCGCGGCGAGCGCTTCGTGAACGAGGGCAACTCCTACCATGACTTCATCCAGGCGCTCATGAAGGCCTGCGGTGACGCGCCGGTTACCGCCTGGCTCGTCGCCGACCACCGCGCGGTGCGCGCCTACGGCCTCGGGTTCGTCAAGCCGCGGCCGCTGCCCCTCGGAGCGCACCTCGCTTCGGGCTACCTCAAGCGCGGCGACACGATCGCTTCATTGGCGGCAGCCTGCGGGGTCGACCCGGAAGGATTGGTTGCCACGGTGGAGGCGTACAACCTCCACGCACGCGAAGGGCGCGATCCCGCCTTCGGCAAGGGCGGCACCGCCTACAACCGCTTCTACGGCGATCCCGAGATCCGGCCCAACCCCTGCGTCGCGCCCATCGTCGCGCCGCCTTTCTACGCGGTGCAGGTGCACGTGGGCGACCTCGGCACCTATTGCGGCATCGCCACCAACGAGCACGCGCAGGCCCTCGACCGCAATAGACGTCCGATCGCGGGGCTCTACGCCGCCGGCAACGACGCCCTTTCAATCATGGGCGGCAACTATCCCGGCCCCGGCATCACCCTCGGGCCGGCGATGACCTTCGGCTGGATCGCCGGGCGGCATCTCGCCTCGGCGCAGTAGCGCTCCTCGCCCAGCCGCTCGATCATCCCGACGGGGATATAGAGCGAGAACGCGAAAACGAAGAGGAAAGCGGGGCGCGCGATCGGCGTTTCCATGCCCCGCATGCTGCGCAGCGATTATGACGAACAGAGGACGGGACCGGGGCAAGGTGCCGGCTTTCCGGCGGAAGATTCAGCCCTCGATCAGGATTGCACCGCGCGGAAGGCGGTCGCTCAGCTCCCTGCAGTCGCCGGGCGCCGGCTGGTGTCCCGGCGGCCGGTCCAGATACCAGACGCGGCACTTCCCGGGTGGCGGTAGGTGACCGGGCGGCACGTGCAGCTCGGCGCGCCGCCGGTCGTCCTTGCGCTCGTGGGACCGGGACTCAGGTCTTTCCTCGTCCCGGTCCGCCAGCGCCAGCGAGCTTGCGAGGCACGCCGCGGCAAGCGCTATCGCAATGCGAGTCCTGGAGATCATGTTCGCGCCTCCGGTGAGCAACAGCCAGCGTCCGTTCGCAAGGCCCGTGCCGGGGGTAAAGTTCGCCTGCAAGTCATCCCAGGGAGAGGCGGGCATGGCGCAAGTCGATCGGAGAAGGTTCCTTGCGGGAGCGGCCGCCCTCGCGGTGGCGCCTGTTGCGCGGCCGCAGCGCAAGGACCTGTCGCGCGTCGGCTATCTCTTCTCATTTGTCCCCTCGGAAGGCGAGCACCTGTGGGCGGCGTGCCGGCAGGGACTCGCGGAGCTCGGATACGTCGAAGGCCGAAATATTGCGCTTGAGCCGCGCTGGGCGAACGGGCGGCACGAGCGCCTGCCCGAGCTCGTCGCGGAGCTCGTCCGCGCCAACGTCGACGTGGTTGTCTCGGCGGCGACACCGGCGAGCCTCGCCGCCAAGCGCGGCGCGGGCCGCACGCCGATCGTCTTCGTAGCGGTTGCCGATCCGGTCCGCGCGAAGCTCGTCGAGACCCTCGCCCGGCCGGGCGGGACGGCGACGGGCCTTACGCTGCTCACGCCGGAGCTGAGTCCCAAGCGCCTGGAGCTGCTGCTCGAGATCGCCGGCCCCATCGCGCGCTGTGCGGTCCTCATCAACCCGGCCAACTCCGCCCACGAGATATTCACCGAGGAAACCGAGCAGGCAGCGCGGGCGAGGAAAGTCGCCGTCCAGCGCCTGCACGCGCGCACGCCGGAGGAGATCGAGCGCGCGGTCGCGGAGGCGCACGAAAGTGGCGCGCAGGGGCTCATCGTCTTCGACGACCCGGTGACCTGGAGCCATCGCAAGCTCGTCGTCGCCCAGGCGGCCAAGGCGCGTCTTCCAGTGATGTACGGCTACAGCGAGTTCGTCGACGAAGGCGGGCTCGTCTCCTACGGACCGCAGCGGCCGGACCTCTACCGGCGCACGGCCGGGTACGTAGACAAGATCCTCCGAGGCGCCAGTCCGGCAACGCTGGCTGTCGAGCGGCCCTCGCGCTTCGAGCTCTTCCTCAACCGGGCCTGCGCGCGGGCCCTCGGGCTCAAGATCCCCGCGTCGATGGCGATGCTTGCCGACCGGGTGATCGAGTAGAGGGAAATCGGGGTCAGAGCCCGATTTCCGCTGCAGGAATTCTGGCCCTGACCCGGATTTCGGCGCTCAGCCAGCCGGGGCGGCGGAGTAGAGCTGCCAGCGCCCGGGAACGCCCTTCAGGACATGCTGGCCGCGCTCGGCGAAGTCCAGGCCGGAGCCCGCGACGAGGTCCTTCACGGTGTTGGAGACGAGGACCTCGCCGGGGCCGGCGAGCGCGGCGACGCGCGCGCCGATATGCACGGCGAGGCCCGCGAGCTTGCCGTCCATCACCTCGCATTCGCCCGTGTGCAGGCCCGCGCGCAGGTCGAGCGCGAGGGTATCGCGCACCGCGCTCCGGATGGCCTGCGCGCAGCGCACCGCGCGCGCCGGCCCGTCGAAGGCGGCGAGGAAGCCGTCGCCGGCGGTGTCGATCTCGCGGCCGCGGAAGCGCACGAGCTCGCGGCGCACGAGGGCGTGGTGGCGCTCAAGCAGCCGCCGCCATTCGCTGTCGCCGACCGCTGCGGCTTTCTCGGTCGCGCCGACGATGTCGGTGAAGAGCACGGTGGCGAGCTGCCGGTCGGGCTCCTGCGCCTGGGTGCTTGTGCTCAGGAAATCGGCGACCGCACCGAAGAGCGCGTCGGAGTCGCCGAACCATGGGATGTGATCTTCGCCGTCGAGCTCGACGAGCCGGGCGCCAGCGATGTGGCTTGCCAGGTAGCGCGCCTGCTCGATGTAGGTGAGTCGGTCGCCCTTGCGGTGCACGATGAGCGTCGGCACGCGCACCGCGGGCAGGACGTGACGCACGTCGATCTCGCCATTCATGCGCATGATGGCTATGGCCGCTCCCGGGCTCGCCGCCTGGCGCAGGTAGTTCGCCCAACCGGCCTGCGCCTTCGGATCATTGGCGACACTCGGCGCGAAGATGTCCATGGCGACCGGTCCGCCCCACTCGCGCTCGAGGCGCTGCAGCACGCCTTCCCAGTCCGCCGCCGTCCTGCCGTAGGGGTGGTCGCTCGCCCAGAGCCGGCGCGCGTACGAGCCATAGATCGAGAGCGAAAGCGTGCGCTCCGGGTACGTCGCTGCGAAGAGGATTGACATCGGCCCGCCCTCGGAGACGCCGAGCAGCGCCGCCTGCTTGGAGCCGACCGCGTCCATGACGGCGCGCACGTCGTCCATGCGCTCTTCAAGGCTGGGGATCGCGGCGGCGCGGTCCGAGAGCCCGGTGCCGCGCTTGTCGAAGCGGATGAGGCGGCAGAAGCGCCCGAGCCGCTCGAAGATGCGTTGCTTGACGGGGCTCGTCCAGTCGACCTCGAGGTGCGACACGAAGCCGGGGATCCAGATCAGGTCGAGCGGCCCGCTGCCGCAGACCTGGTAGGCGACGTGCACGTCGCCGCTTTTCGTGTATCGGGTCTCGACCGACATGACCCGATAACTCTACCTGATCACGCTACTGCCGCCGCGCCTCGCTCGCTGCGATGATTTCCCTGCGGAGCTCGCGCAGCTTGGCCTTCACTCGCGCGGCATTCTCGGATCCCATGCGGATCATGGCCTTCTGGCCGGCGGAGCGCGTCTGCAGGTCGGGGTCGGCGAACTCGTAGAGAACCTTCGGGCGCATGAGCTTGATCGGCGCGGCGACTTCCGGCGCGGCGAGCAGGTCGTCGATCGCCGCGAGCAGACGATCGTTGAAATGGCCCTTGGGATAGCCGAGCTCGCGGTATGCCTGCTGGAAGAGGGGATAGGCGTGCACGTAGGCGGCAACGAGCGCCGTCGCATCCACCGCGGCGAACGCCTTTACGTATGGGTCGTAGCGCGCGAAGTTTTTCGCGTCGAGCACCAACTCCTCGCCGCCGCCCGTTACCGCGAAGCGGCCGCGAGCCGGCTTGAGCGGCATCGTGCGCTGCGCCACTGCCTCGCGCGGCAGGTTGTCGACGCTGGCGACGATACGCCGCACGAGGTCGACCGGCTGGAAGAGCGCGGAGAAGGCTTCGCGGCCGAAAAGGCCGGCGAGCGTGCCGCGCGCTTCGGAGTCGCTCATCTGCAGCGTGGGAAGCGCCTTCGCCGGCGCCTTGGGAGCCTCCTCCGGCAGCGGATGGGTCACTTCCGGCTCTGCGACCGGGGTCGGCGGCGGCGCGGGCGCCGCGGGCGGCAGTGCCTCGGCGCTCGCCTGCGGCGCCGGCGCCGGCTCTGGCTCCGATCCGAAGCCGAGCAGCGGCTTGCCGAGCTGCCACCAGGCGATGCCGGCGGCGACCGCGACGATCAGCAGTATCGCGACGCCGGGGACGAGCCATTCAGCCGACCGGCGTTCGGACCTGACGTAGGGCCTGTCGTCGCGCACGGACCACGGTTCGGGTATCTCGTCTCCATAGCGTGCTTTTCCGCTCATGGTTCGACGATACGCCTGTGGGGCCTAGAACGCTATCGGCTGGCGCGGCGCGTTTGCGCCGCATCGATAGCGCGCAGGAGCTGGTCGGGCGCGATCGGCTTCGCGAGGAACTCGTCGAAGCCCGCCTCGCGCGCGAGGCGCAGCGTGTCCGGACGCTCCAAGCCGGTAAGCGCGATGAGCACCATGCCGCTGCGCGCCGGATCGTCGCGCAGCGTGGAAGCGATGGCGTACCCGTCGAGTGCCGCCGAGCCGATGTCGATCACCGCGGCGTCCGGCCTGAGCGCGCGCACGGCGCTCACGCCGGCGCGGGTGTCGGCGGCCTCGTACACGCGGTGACCTTCGTGCTCGAGGGCGAGGAACATGGTGTCGCGCTCATCGGCGTTGTCGTCCACGAGGAGGATGCGGTGGCGCGGCTGCTCGGTCGCGGCGGGGGCGTCAAGCCGCGGCAGCGACTGGCGCTCGATCGCGGGAATCTCGACGGTGAAGATCGAGCCCTGGCCCGGGCCGCCGCTCGCGGCGAATATGTGGCCGCCGTGCAGCTCGACGAGGTGCTTGACGATCGTGAGCCCGATGCCCAGGCCGCCGGCGCCGCGGTGTCCGAGGTCCTGCCCCTGCACGAAGGGGTCGAAGATGCGCGCGGCGAGCTCCTGCGACATGCCGATGCCGTTGTCGAGCACGCGCAGCACCGCCGTGTCGCCCGCGCGGCGCAGCGTGACGGCAATGCGCCCGCCGGGGTGCGAGTACTTCACGGCGTTGCCGACGAGGTTCGCCACCACCTGCTGGATGCGCGACTCGTCGGCGCGCACCCACACGTCGGCCGCGTCGACGCGCAGCTCGTGCGCGTCCAGCCGGCCGGCGAGGCGCATTTCCTCCACAACCCGGCGCACGAGCGCCGCGAGGTCGAGCGGCCCGCGGGAAAGGCGCAGCTTGCCGCGCGTCAGCCGGTTGACGTCGAGCAGGTCCTCGATCATCCGGTTCATGTGCTCGACCTGCCGCGCGAGCACGCTCGCCGAGCGCTGCGCGGCGGGGTCGGATGCGGTCTTGCCGAGGAGATAGGACGCGGCCGAGATCGCCGAGAGCGGATTGCGCAGCTCGTGCGCGAGCGTGGCGAGAAACTCGTCCTTCAGGCGGTCCGCCGCGCGCAGGTTGAACTCGCGCTGGCGCACGGTATTGGCGGCGTGCACGAGGGCCGTTGCCGCGGCGTCGAGCTCCCTGGTGCGCACGGCGCTCGGCACCGTCGCCGGCAGCCCGACGATCTGCGCCTTGGCGATCGTGTGGAGCGAGGCGAGCGCCGCGGCCAGCTCTTCCGCGTGCACGCGGATCAGCAGGAGCGGCAGCACGATCGCCGCAGCCGCGCAAAGCGCGAGCTTCCAGAGTTCGGGATCCTCGAGATCGACTTCGGTGAGTCCGGTCGCGATCAGCGCCGCGGGCGCGGCACAGGCGGCGATGACAAAGAGGCAGCCTATGACGAGGCGCCTGAGTTCGGCATTGAGGGTAAGCAGCCGCATGATGGACTCTCCTGCGGCGGGCCCCCCTTGAAAGCCGCCACGTTTGACGCCGATTCTACGGCGCGGCGCGGTATTTTGCAGTGTCTTGTAGTGTCGCCGGGAGGCGACTCGCGGGGTTTCGCTACCCGAGCGCGCGTTGCACCCAGTGGGACCAGCCGAGGAGGCCAGTGTCCCCATCGAAGGCGCCGACGAGCTGCACGCCGAGCGGAAGCCCGTGCGCGCCTTTGCCGAACGGCACGTTGACGCACGGTACGCCGAGCAGCGTCCACGCGCGGTTGAACACCGGGTCGCCGGTGCTCGCGAGCGAGGCGGGCGCCTCGCCCGGCGCGCTGGGCGTGAGGAGAAAGTCGACTTCGCGCATGCGCTCGGCAAGCGCGCGCCGGCAAGCTCGCGCCGTCTCGCGCATCGCGTCGTACTCGGCGCGGGAGACGCGCCAGCCCTCGTCGAGCCGGGGCATGAGCGTCCGGCTGATCCGCTGCGGA
Source organism: Burkholderiales bacterium (assembly GCA_035649175.1). Classification (GTDB taxonomy): domain Bacteria; phylum Pseudomonadota; class Gammaproteobacteria; order Burkholderiales; family SG8-39; genus SCGC-AG-212-J23. The sequence goes on from DASRKB010000011.1 coordinate 11,107, forward strand.
AAAGCGAGGGTCTCCCAGGCGAGCGCGCGCGCGCTCTCGAACCCCATGATCAACTTGTGGCGGTCGAAGAGGGTCTCGCTTCTCGGCGGCAGGTTGAAATCGCGCAGCATCGCGCCCGAGCGCGCGAGGCGCCGCGCCGCGTCCTCCAGGTTTGCCTGCGTCGCGGCGTCGGCCTCGCCCCAGCGCGGCGTGCGGCACAGGCCCACGCGCGGCTTGCCGGAGAACGAGGCGAGCTCGGGCGCACCACGCCCGGAAAGCACCTCGAGCGCGAGCGCCAGGTCCTCGACGCTCCTGCCGAAGATGCCGATCGTGTCGAGCGACTCGGCGACGAACTTGGTGCCCTGCCGGTTGATGCTGCCGAAGCTTGGCTTGATGGCGAGCGCACCGCAGTAGGCGGCGGGGCGGATCACCGAGCCGCCGGTCTGCGTGCCGAGCGCGAGCGGCACCATGAGGTCGGCGACCGCGGCGGCGGAGCCGCTCGAGGAGCCGCCGGGCGTGTGCGCCGGATCGTGCGGGTTTCGCGTCGCCGACGGATGGTTGTTCGCGAACTCGGTGGTGGCGGTCTTGCCGAGGATGAGGCAGCCGGCATGACGCAGGAGGGCTACGCACGCCGCGTCGGCGCGCGGCCGGTGCCCGCGGTAGATCGGCGAGCCGTACTCGGTCGGGAGCGTCGCGGTGTCGATGATGTCCTTGATGCCGAAGGGCACGCCGTGCAGCCGCGAGCGCCGAGGCGCGCGGTCGAGCGCGCGCCCCTCGGCGAGCGCCTGCTCGCGGTCAATGAACGCCCAGGCGCGCACCGTCTGCTCGCGCGCCGCGATGCGCTCGAGGCACGCCGCGGCGAGCGCTTCTGCTTTGATCTCGCCGGCCGCAATGCGGCGCGCGGCCTCTGCGGCGGTGAGCTCGTTCAGGGGCTTCGCCATGGGTGTAGCGTATAACATAGCGCCCCATGGAAAAGTGGTTCGATCTCTACCGCAACATCGTCATGCCCGCGCACTGCGACGTGTACGGGCATCTGAACGTGCGCAACTACGCCGCCTTCTTCGACGACGCGGGCTGGCACCTCCCGTCGATGGCGGGGCTCAAGCTCTCGGAGATCCAGGCGCAGGGACTGGGCACAGTGATGGCGAGCCTGACCATCGAATTCCTGCACGAGGTGCGCGCCGGGCAGCTCGTGCTCATCAAGGGCGCGGTTACGCGCGTGGGGACGAAGAGCTTCAGCCACGAGCTGCGCCTCTACGAGGCCGATTCCATGCGCCACTGCGCGACGCAGAAGTCGACCGAGGTGTGCTTCGACACGAAGAAGCGCCAGGGGGTTGCGCTTCCCGACGAGATGGCCGCGAAGCTGCGGGCGATCGCGCTCGGCTGACGTCTTTGAAGCTTTTCTACGCTGCCGGACGCAGGCGCGTGCGCCCGGCAACGGCGCGCACGCGCCGCGGCGCGGCGATCCAGATGGCGGCAGCCGAGAAGGCGCAGCAGCCGATCGCGGCCCAGAAGCCGGGGGCGTACGAGCCCGAGAGGTCGTAGGCGAGTCCGGTCAGCCACGGCCCGGCCGCGCCGCCCGCGACGCCCATGCCCATGAGCGAGCCGAAGATGCTGCCGTAGTGCCGGCCGGCGAAGATCTCCGCCGGGATGGCACCGACCACGGAGGTAAGGCCGTAACCGAGAAACCCCTGGGCGATCACCATCGTCCAGAGTAGCGCCGCGGAAGGCGCGGCGCCGATGAGAAGGAGCGCGCCGTAGCAGACCGCGAAACCGGCGCAGCCCACCGTCCATACCCACTCGCGGCCCACACGATCGGAGAGATGGCCCAGCGCGATCTGCCCGGGGATCGCCACCAGACTGACGACGCCCAGCGCCCAGGCGGCGTAAGTGCCGCTGAACCCAACGTCGATCAGCACCTTCGTCTGGTGCACCTGGACCGCGTACCAGGCGAACATCGCGGTGAAGTAGCCGCCGGCGAGCCACCAGAAGCGCGCGGTGCGGGCGGCGCGACCGAGCGTCCAGTCGATCGCCGTCCACGCCCGGTCGACCACGTTGTCGGCGCGAGGCACATGCCCGGGGGCGCCTTCGGCCGCGTCTCCGTCGGGCTCCAGCCCCATGTCCTGCGGCTTCTTGCGCAAGAGCAGATTGAGCGGCGCGAGCACCAGCAGAAGCGCGATGCCCATCGCCACGCAGGTGGCGCGCCAGCCGTGGCGCTCGATCATCCACTGCACCACGGGCAGCACCAGGATGGAGCCCACGCCGGCGCCCGCGTAAGCGATGCTCATGGTGAGCCCGCGTCGGCGCACGAACCAGTTCGGCAGGAAGAGCCCGTGCCCCGTATACCCGAGGCAAGTGGTGCCCGCGCCTACCAGCGCTCCGAGCGTGAGGAAAAGGTGCCAGGGCTCGCGCACGAGCGCCGCGAGGACGAGGCCAAGCGCGCTCGCGCCCACGCCGAGCTCCATCACGAGCCGCGGTCCGAAGCGGTCCATGAGCCGCCCGAGGAGCGGGGAGAGGAGCGCCGTGACGACGAAGCCGAACGAGAACGCGCCGGCGACGGTCGCGCGTTCCCAGCCCGTCTGGCCCAGGATCTGCGGGAAGAGCAGCGAGAACGCGGTGCGCGCGTTCACGCCGAGCGCCATCGTGACGAATGCCACGCCGACGATCGCCCAGCCGTAGAAGAACGGAAGCCGCATGCCGGACGGAAACATAGCCGAAGCTGGAAGAAAGGGGTCAGGACCCTTTTTCGCCGAAGTGGCGAAAGAAGGGCCTGACCAAGTCAGTCGCTACGCGTCCCACTCCTCCGGGAGCTCGTCGGGCTCGGCGACGCGGGCGACCGGCTGCGGCTGCAGATCGACGAACTGGACCTGCAGCTCGCCGAAGCGCTCGACGACGCCCACGCCGGCTTCGACGACGTCGAGCAGCTTGCCGTCCGCGAAGACCAGCGCGACGAAGCCCTGCGGCACGAACACCAGCATCGCTCTTCCCTCCTTTCGGTCGTTCTCGTTGGTTCTCCAGAAACAAAAAAAGCCCGGAGCGCTCACGCGGTCCGGGCTCGAAGGAGAGCGGGCGCTATGGCGCTAGCAGTCTCCCTCGTCCGGACGCATGCTTCCCTCGCCGCAGATCCGGCGATTCCGCATGGATTTCAGTTGCACGCTTCGACGCATGTGCTTCCTCAAGCTGAGAGGGCGCGCATTCTCCTGACGGCGCTCTCCGAAGTCAAGAACGGAATAGCCTAGTCGGGGTTGGAGCCGCCGGCGGCGGCGCCCGCCTCCCCGGACTGCGCGAGTGCCGCGTCATCAGCCTGGCGCTCGATGCGCAGTGCGGCGAGCGTGACGTCATCGAGCGTCCCGCTGGCGGGAATATTGCGCGAGAGCTGGAACTGCGCGAGCGCGGCCTGCGCGTCGCCCTCGAGCCGGCCGTCGATCAGGCCGGAATAGAAACCCAGGTGGTGGAGCTGCTCCTGCGCGAGCTTCACCGTGGTTACGGCGGCCGTGTCTGCGGCATGGGCGCCGAGCGTGAGGGCGACGGCAGCCGCGACCGCGGCGCAGAAGCCCTGTAGAACTCGTGAGAGCATAGGATTCTCCATGTGGCGTGGTGGCGTGTGGCCTGCAAAAGGCATTCCAGCGGTCCGAACGGACCAGGCGGATAATCGTCCGCCATGGACCTCATCATTCGCAACGGCATCGTCATCGACGGCACGCGCGCGCCGCGCTTCAAGGCCGATGTCGCCATCCATGACGGAAAGATCGCTTCCATCGGCAAGGTTTCCGAAAGGGGCAAGGCCGAGATCGATGCGGCCGGGAAGATCGTCTGCCCCGGCTTCATCGACGCGCATACGCACGACGACCGGCTGATGCTCTCGGCGCCCGACATGGCGCCCAAGGCGAGCCAGGGCGTCACCACCGTGGTGGCGGGAAACTGCGGCGTGTCCCTCGCCCCGGCGCCCAAGGGCATGGCGGGCGCCGTCACCCCGCCCATCGACCTGCTCGACCCCACCGGGACCTGGTTCAAGTTCAGGACGTTCAGGCAATACGTCGCGGCGCTCGAGAAGGACCCGCCGGCGACCAACTGCGCGCTGCTCGTCGGGCACTCCGTGCTCCGCGTGCAGACGATGGCGGATCTGGAACGCCCGGCATCGGCAGAAGAGGTTTCCCGGATGCGGGAGCTCGTGGAAGAAGCCCTGCAGGCGGGCGCGATCGGCGGCTCGACCGGCCTGTACTACGAGCCGGCCGTCGCCGCGAGCACCGAGGAGGTGATCGAGGTATTCCGGCCGCTCTCGAAGCGCAACGCGCTCTACTGCACGCACATGCGCGACGAGGCGGACAGGATCGTCGACTCGCTCGAGGAGACCTTCCGCGTCGGGCGCGAGCTCGGCGTGCCGGTGGTGATCTCGCACCACAAGGTGGCGGGCAAGCCCAACCACGGCCGCTCCGCCGAGACGCTGCCGCTCATCGAGAAGGCGATGCGCGGTCAGAAGATCGGCCTGGACTGCTATCCCTACTGCGCCTCCTCGACCATCCTGTCCTACAGCCGCACGCTTCCGGCGTCGAAGACGCTCGTGACCTGGTCGGTGCCGCATCCCGAGTTCCAGGGGATGGATCTCGACGAGGTGTGCCGGCGCATGAACCTTCCGAAAGAGGAAACCGTGAAGCGCCTGCTGCCCGCCGGCGCGATCTACTTCTCGATGGACGAGGCCGACGTGCAGCGCATCCTCGCTTTCGAGCACACCATGATCGGCTCCGACGGCCTGCCGCACGACGCCGCGCCGCACCCCCGACTGTGGGGGACTTTCCCCCGGGTGCTCGGCCACTACTCGAGAGCGTTGAGCTTGTTCCCGCTGGAGACGGCGGTCTACAAGATGACGGGCCTCACCGCCAAGACCTTCGGCCTCGCCGGCCGCGGCGTGCTGAAGGAGGGTTTTGCCGCGGATGTCGTGCTGTTCGATGAAAATGCGGTCTCCGAATCCGCGACGTTCGAGAAGCCCATCCAACCCGCCCGAGGCATCGAAACCGTGATCGTCAACGGCGAAACGGTTTGGCGCGACGGCAAGCCGACCGGCGCGCGGCCGGGGCAGGTGCTGCGCAGGGAATAGCGCGACAAGTCGTCAAGCGACGACATGCTAGGATGCGCGCGATGCGCAGCCCGCTCCACATGAAGGCGAAATCCGAGCTGCTCGCCGACCGCAGGCGCAACAGCGAGAAGAGGGTTGCGAGAAAAACGAACGGCCGCATCCCACTGCGCGAGAGAAGGCAGCTGATCCTCGCGCAGGCGGGCGAATTCTTCGCCGAATACGGCCTGACCGCGCAGACGCGCGCGCTCGCCGACGCGTGCGGCATCTCGCAGCGGCTGCTTTACCGCTGCTTCCCCAGCAAGGGCGCGCTCATCCAGGAGGTCTACCGCCGCGACATCGCCGGGCCGTTCCAGGCGGCGTGGCTCGCCCGGCTCGAGGACCGCGCGCGCCCCATAGAGGAGCGGCTCACGGAGTTCTATCAGGCGTACTTCGATGCGGTCCTGACGCGCCGCTGGCTGCGCCTTTTCCTCTATGCCTCGCTCGCGGAGATCGACATGGCGCCCACCTACATCGCGGAGGTGCTCACGCGCATGCTGGAGGTGGTCGTCGCCGAGACCTGCGGCGCGCTGGGCGTCAGGGCCCCGGTGTCCCGCGCGCAGAAGCACGAGCTGGGCTGGACGCTGCACGGTGCGGTGTCGCACCTCGCGATCCGCCGGCACATCTACGCCAATACCAACCCCACGCCGGCGGAGGAGGTCATCGCCTTGCAGGTGCGCATTTTCCTCGCCGGCCTCGAGCGCGTGCTGCCGCGACAGTAAGTCGTCGATTGACGACCAAGTAGCCCCTGCGATATCGTGGCTTTCCGATCAGCCAGGAGGGGGTTCCCATGAAGCGGTTCGACAGGCGCGACTTTCTCAAGTCATCCGCGGCGGCGGCGCTCGCCGGCAGCAGCACCTTCGGCGCGCTCGGGCGGGCGCTCGCGGCCGCCCCAGTCAACTTCTTCGCCTGGTCCGCGGGCGTGGACCAGGTGAAGGCGCACATCGCCGCCTTTGAGGCGAAGACCGGCATCAAGGTCAACTACGGCAATGCACCCTGGGCGCAGTACCGAGACACGCTGATCACCAAGTTCGTCGGCAAGGCGCCGCTCGACACACTCTGGGTTTCCGACGCGTGGCTGCCGGAGTGGGCGGAGGCGGGCTGGCTGGCGCCGATCGACGGGTATCCCGAGCTGCTGAAGTACAACGGCGACGTCGACGACTTCAGCACCAAGTCGATGATGTGGAAGGGCCGGCAGTACGGGCTTACCTACTACACCGACTACATGGGCTTCTTCTACGACGAGGGGATGCTGCAGAAGGCCGGCATCTCCGCGCCGCCGAAGACCTGGGACGAGGTGGTGCAGCAGTCGCGCAAGATAAAGAAGGCGGGTCTTTCCGAGTACCCGATGATGCTCTCGATGGCGCGCGAGACCTGGCTGATCGAGTTCCTGTCCGCTATGGTGTTCTCGCACGGCGGGCGTTTCGTCGACGACGGCGGCGCTGCGGTTATGCAAGACAAAAAGAAGGGCGCGCACGAGGCGCTGCGCTGGATCGTCGACGCGGTGCAGAAGCACAAGATCGTGTCCCCCGCCTGCGTGGAGATCGGCGAGCTGAACGGCCTGAAGTCGTTCACCTCGGGGCAGCACGCCTTCGCCATGCTCGGCCGCTACCGCATCCGCACGCTGAACGACCCGAAGCAGTCGCAGATCGCGCCGCGCGCGCGTCAGGCGCTCATGCCGGCCGGGCCCAACGGCAAGAACGCCACCGTGGGCTGGAACCGCTTCTACGGGCTGACCGCCACGGCGGCGAAGGACAAGGCGAAGGCCGCGGACACGGTGAAGCTCATCGAGTGGTTCGGTGGCAAGGCGGACGGCAAGTACGCGTTCCAGAAGCTCATGTTCATGGACGTGGGCGCGGGCTTCGCGGTCAAGCCGTTGTTCAAGGACCCCGACATCATCAAGACCTACAATGAGTTCTCGGACATCAAGATGTACGAGCGCCAACAGGCGCTCGCGCAGAAGAAGGACGTGGTCGCTCCCTGGTTCGGAGAGTGGGACGAGGTGAACGGCACGGCATGGCAGGCCGCAGTGGTCGGCAAGAGCTCCATCGAGGACGCGCTCAAGCGCTCGGCCGATACCTGGAACAAGCTGCGCCGCCGGGCCTAAGAAGAAAGAGATGGCCGCGAGGGTCGGCGCCCTTAGGGGACTCTTTGGGGCGCCGGTAAGCCGCTACGATCAGGCGAGCGCCCTGTGGCTGCTCGCGCCGATGCTCGGGGTGCTTCTGGTCGTGGCGGTGTTCCCGGTGCTCTACTCGCTGTGGATCAGCTTCTTCGATCTGAGGCTGACGCGCCCGCACCGCGTGCCGTTCGTCTGGTTCGAGAATTACCAGGAGATCTTCCAGGACGAGCTCTTCTGGCAATCGGTGTGGCGCAGCGCCTCGTTCACCGTCATGTCGGTCACGGCGATCATGGCGATCGGCCTCGGGATGGCGCTGCTTCTGAACGAAGACTTCCGCGGCCGGCGGTTCCTCTCGGCGATGCTGCTCGTCCCTTGGGCCATCCCCTACGTCGCCAACGGGCTGATGTGGAAGTGGATCTACGACTCGGGGTACGGCGCCCTGAACGGGATCCTGTTCCAGCTCGACTTCATCGACAAGTACATGGTGTGGCTCGGCGACTCGCAGAAGACGCTGTGGCTCATCGCCAACGCCTTCGTGTGGAAGGAGGTGCCGCTCGCCACCATCCTGATCCTCGTGGGCCTGAAGTCCATCCCCGCCGACCTGTACGGCGCGGCGCGCGTCGACGGCGCTAACCTCTGGGCGCGCTTCGTCCACATCACGCTGCCGTCGCTGCGGCCCGCCTTCATGCTGGTGGTCATCTACGAGACGATGATGGCGATCCGCCACTTCGACCTCTTCTTCATCCTCACCGAAGGCGGGCCGGCGGAAGCCTCGCATGTGCTCGCCTGGCACGTCTACGTCGAGACCTTCCGGAAGCTTTCCTTCGGCACCGGCTCGGCGCTCGCCTACATCATGGCGCTGGTCACCTTTCTCCTCGCCTTCTGGCTCATCCGCACCCTGGGTCGGAAGCTGTGAGCCGGAGAATATTCCTGTTTTTTTCCTCTCTTGTATTCTTGATTTACATTCTCGCGCCCGTCGCCTGGCTTCTGTCGTCCTCCTTCCAGGGCGAGTCGGAGATCACTTCGCGGCCGCCGCACTGGATCCCGCACGAGCCGACGCTCGAGAACTTCGCCGCGATCTTCCAGGCGCGCGACCGGCAGGTCACCTACGAGAATCGCAGGCAGGGCGACCCGGCCACCGGGGGCTTCATCCCCTCGACCGCGCGCGACCTGATTCCCTCGATGTGGAACAGCTTCGTCGTCGCCGTTTCCGTCGTGCTTCTGAATCTGCTGGTGGCCGTCCCCGCTGCCTACGCGATGGCAAAAATCCGCTTCATCGGGCGCTCGACCTCGATCTATTTCATGCTCACCACGCGCGTCATTCCCGACATCGCGCTGGTGGTGCCCTTTTTCCTCTTCATCCGCACCTTCGGGCTGCTCGACCACCTCGGGTCGCTCGTCATCACCTACCTCGCGATCACCGTGCCCTTCAGCATCTTCATCCTGGTGAGCTACTTCGAGTCGCTGCCCGACGAGCTCGACAAGGCGGCGCGCGTGGACGGGTGCTCGCGGCTGCAGACGCTGATGCGCGTGTACCTGCCGCTCGCGCTGCCGGCGCTGGTGGCGGTGGTGCTGTTCACCTTCCTTACGAGCTGGAACGAGTTTCTGCTCGCGCTCATGTTCACGCAGACGCCGAAATCCCAGACCATGCCGATCGTCGTCGCTTCGTTCGCCTCCGACTTCACCATCAGCTTCGCCTTCATCAACGCCGCGGGCGTGCTGGCGGTGATCCCGCCTGTGCTGATGGCCGTGATCTTCGAGCGCTACATCGTCTCCGGCCTAACCGCCGGCGCCGTGAAGGGGTAGAGGAGAGGCTAGCGCATGGCCAGGATCCGCTTCGACTCGGTTGGCAAGACCTACCCCAACGGCTTCGTTGCGCTCGAGAACCTCTCGCTCGAGATCGCCGACCGCGAGTTCGTGGTGCTGCTCGGCCCCTCGGGCTGCGGCAAGTCGACCACGCTCAACCTGATCGCGGGGCTGGAAGACGTCACCGCGGGCTCGCTCTACTTCGACGAGACGCTCATGAACGTGATGCCGGCGCACAAGCGCGACGTCGCCATGGTGTTCCAGAGCTACGCGCTGTATCCGCACAAATCGGTGTACGAGAACATCGCCTTCGGATTGCGGATGAGGGGTTTTGAAACAAAGGAGATCGAACGGCGGGTCCGCGAAGCCGCGCGCACGCTCGAGATCGAGCCGCTCCTTGAGCGCCGTCCGCACCAGCTCTCCGGCGGGCAGCGCCAGCGCGTGGCGCTTGGCCGGGCGCTCGTGCGCCAGCCGCAGGCCTTTCTGATGGACGAGCCGCTCTCCAATCTCGACGCGGCGCTGCGCATCGCGATGCGCGCCGAGATCAAGAAGCTCCACCAGACGATGCGCACGACCTTCGTCTACGTTACGCACGATCAGGCCGAGGCGCTTACGCTCGCCGACCGCATCGTGGTGATGCGCGACGGGGTGATCCAGCAGATCGGCACGCCCGAGGAGATCTACGACCGGCCGAGGAACACCTTTGTCGCCTCCTTCCTCGGCAATCCACCGATCAACTACCTGGACGGCGCGCTCTCGCACGACGGCAGGCGCTTCATGCGGGGCGCGCTGTCGCTGCCGGTGCCGGTTCCCATGCCGGCCCAAGCCGGCCGGCCGGTGAAGCTCGGAATCCGGGCCGAGGACGTGGATTTGCGGGGCACCGGCGAGCAGCTCTCCGGCCGCATCTCCTCGGTGCTGCCGGTTGGCTCCGACCAGTTCCTGGGCGTCGAGCTGGACGGCGCGACGCTCTTCTTCCGCGTGGGGCGCGAGGTGCGCGCGCGCGAGGGCGAGAGCATCTCGCTGCCGGTCAACGCAGGCCGCCTGCAGGTCTTCGACGCCGTCTCCGGCGCGAGCCTCCTCTGGCAATGAAGCCGGCACCCTTCCGCTACCACCGCCCGCAGTCGCTGGGGGAAGCACTGGAAATGCTCTCAAGCGAAGGCGCGAAGCTCATTGCCGGCGGGCAAAGCCTTGCGCCGATGATGAATATGCGGCTGGTCAGCCCGACCGAGCTCGTCGACCTGAACGGCATCGAGGGCTTGGACCGTATCCAGGAATCCGCAGGTTTCGTCGAGATCGGCGCCATGACGCGTCACCAGGCGCTGGCGAGCTCTTCTCTGGTCAGGTCCTTCTGCCCTTTGCTGGCCGAGGCGGCCGGCACCATCGGCCACTATGCGATCCGCACGCGCGGAACGCTGGGCGGCTCGCTGGCGCACGCGGATCCGGCGGCGCAGATCCCGCTCGTCGCCGTCACCCTCGGGGCGCAGATGGTAGTCAAGGACAGGCGCGGCGAGCGAATCGTTCCGGCCGCGGAGTTCTTCCTCTCGCTCATGACCACCACGCTCGCGCCCGACGAGATCGTCGTCGCCGCGCGCTTCCCGAAGGCTCCGGCCGGCGCGCGGCACGCCTACGAGCAGTTCAGCCGCCGCAGTGGGGACTTCGCCATCGTCGCCGTTGCTGCAGTACTTGATGAAAAAGCTCTTCATATCGGCGTGGGCGGCGCCGAGGACAAGCCTTTGGTCTTCAGGCAAGCGGCGACGGACGCCGTGTCCCTGGCGAGGAAGATCCGCGATGCGGTCGAGCCCGCGGAGAACCCGCGCGTGCCGGCGATCTACCGCCGCGAGCTGGTCGAAATCCTGGTCAAGCGGGCAGTTGCGCGATGCTCGAGCTCGAGCTGACGGTCAACGGCGAGCGCCATGCCGTGCGCGTCGAGCCGCGCAAGCTCCTCTGTGACGTGCTGCGCGAAGATTGCCGGCTGACCGGCACGCACGTGGGCTGCGAGCATGGCGTGTGCGGCGCGTGCACGGTGCTGATCGACGGCAGGCCGGCGCGCTCCTGCCTGATCTATGCCGCGCAGATGCCGGGTCACGAGATCACCACCATCGAGGCGGTGGCGAAGGCGGGGACGCTCTCGGCGCTCCAGCAGGCGCTGCACGAGTCGCACGGGCTGCAGTGCGGGTTCTGCACGCCCGGCATCGTCATGACCTTCGAGGCCTACCTGAAGGAGAACCCACGCCCCACGCCGGAAGAGGTACGCGAAGCGCTTTCGGGGAACCTCTGCCGCTGCACCGGCTACCACAATATCGTGCAGGCAATCCTGAAAGCCGCGGATGCCAAAGGCTAGGTTCCGCCATATCGGCGCGCCGCTCGCGCGCAAGGAGGACCTGCGCCTGCTCACCGGGCATGGCCGCTACGTCGAGGACATCGAGATCCCGGGCGCGCTGCATGCCTGCTTTGTCCGGTCCCCTCACCCTCACGCGCATGTGAGAAAGATAGATCTTGGCGAGGCGAAGAAAATGCCCGGTGTCGTCGCCGTCTACACCGGGGCCGAGGTGAACCAGTGGACGACCCCGCTGCGCATGGCGCCGCCCATCGAGGGGCTGCTGCCGGTGGAGATGACCACGCTCCCCGTCGACAAGGTGCGCTTCCAGGGCGACCCGGTGGCCTGCGTCATCGCCACGAGCCGCTACCTCGCCGAGGATGCTGCGGAGAAGGTCGAGGTCGACTACGAGCCGCTGCCTGCGGTTGCGGACCTCTTCCAGGCCTTGCGTGAGAATGCTCCGAAGGTCGACGCGTCGCTTCCTTCCAATCAGGTGTCCCTTCAGAAGTTTTCCGCTGGAGACGTAGAAGCGCGGAAGCGGGAAGCATTCAAGGTGGTTGAGCGCGAGTTTCACCAGAACCGCCTCACGCACCTGCCCATCGAGACGCGCGGCCTCGCGGCCCTATGGGACGAGGGGCGCCAGCACCTTACCGTGCACGTTGGCAACCAGGTGCCGCATCCGTACCGCTCGCAGCTCGCCGCGCGCATGCGGCTTTCAGAGTCGCAGGTGACGGTGGTGTCGCCAGACGTCGGCGGCGGCTTCGGCCAGAAGATCGCCCTCTACCGAGAGGAGCTTACCGTGTGCGCCGCGAGCCGCGCCCTCAGGCGCCCGGTGCGCTGGCGCGAGGACCGAATGGAGAACTTGCTCGCTTCGAGTCATGCGCGCGAGGACAGCTGCCGCACGCGCGCCGCGGTGACGAAGGAGGGAAGGCTGCTCGGGCTGGAGCTTGAAATCCTCGAGGACTTTGGCGCCTACTGCTTCTATCCGGCGAACTACCTCGCGCGCGTCGTGGCGATGATCCTTACCGGCCCATACAAGGTGCGCGACTACGCCTTCGAAGTGAAGGTGGTCCTCACAAACAAGTGCGGTAACGGGCCGATGCGTGCCCCGATGGCCATCACGAGCTGGCTGATCGAGGGCACCATGGACGCCATCGCCCGTGAGCTCGGGCTCGACGTACTGCAGGTGCGCCGACTAAACATGGTCGAGACGAGCGAGCTTCCCTATGCCATGCCCACCGGCGAGATCATCCGCGACATCACGCCGCGCGAGACGCTGGAAGGAGCGGTGAAGGCGATGGGCTACGAGGGTTTTCGCCAGCGCCAGGCGAGCGCGCGCAAGACCGGGCGCCACCTCGGCATCGGCTTCTGCTCGGTGGTCGAGTCGACTACCTACGGATCGAAGTTCTACAAGGCGGCTGGCATTCCGGGCTCGGGGCATGAGGCGGCGTGGCTGCGCATCGAGCCGAGCGGCGCGGTGAATGCTTCGGTGGGCCTGGGCGCGAGCGGGCAGGGCTACGAGACTGCGTTCGCGCAGGTGGCGGCCGAGGGCCTGGGCGTCGAGCCCTCGCAAGTGCGGGTGCTGATGGGCAACACCGACGTCGCGCCCTACGGCATGGGAAGTCGCGGTGCGCGCGGCGGCACGGCGGGCGGCACCGCCATCTTCCTTGCGGCGCGCGAGGCGAACGAGAAAGTGCTCGCCATCGCGGCCAAGATGCTCGGCTACGACTCCGCCGAGGGGTTGCACCTCGTCGACGGGTGCGTCGAGCGCGAGATCCTCGGCGAGCGTGTGAAGACCGACCTCACGCTCGCGCAGATCGCGCGCACCGCATACCTCGATCCCACCGCGCTGCCCCCCGGCATGGCACCGGGCCTGGACTTCTCGAAGACCTACGACCCGCCGCCGATGACCTACTCCAACGCCTGTCACGCCTGCGAGGTCGAACTCGACATCGAGACCGGCGCGTTGAAGATCCTGCGCTACGTCGTCGCCGAGGACTGTGGGCAGGTCCTCAACCCGACCGTCGTCGAGGGGCAGCAGCACGGGGCGATCGCCATGGGCCTCTCGGGCGCCTTGCTCGAGCACATGCGCTACGACGAGAACGCCAACAACATCACCGGTTCGCTCGCCGACTACCTCGTCGCCACCTCCACCGACCTGCCGGACTTCGAGGTCATTCCGATGCACACCCGAAGCAGCGGCAATCCCGTGGGCACCAAGGGCATGGCCGAGGGCGGCGTGATGGGCGCAGTGGGCGTGATCATGAGCGCGGTCAACGACGCCTTGGCGCCGTTCGGAGTGGTGGCCGACCGCCAGCCCCTCAGCCCCGACTACCTGAGATCTCTTCTGCGAGGACGCGCTTAGCGACGTGGAAGCCGTCGAGCGCCGCCGGCGCTCCGCAGTACACGGCACCGTGCAGCAAGAGCTCCTTGATCTCGTCCTTCGTGATGCCGTTGCGCAGGGCCGCGCGAAGGTGGATCTCCAGCTCGCGCGGCCGGTTCAGGGCGAAGATCATCGACAGGCTCATGATCGAGCGGATCTTGAGCGGCAGCTTGCCGCGCGCCCAGCTCGCGCCCCAGCCGTGCTCGGTGACGTAGTGCTGCAGGTCGATGGTGAAGGCGTCGGCGTCGCGGAAGGCGCGCTCGACGTATTCCCCGCCCATCCAGCGCCGGCGTATCTTGAGTCCTTCGGTGTAGGCCCTGCTTTTTCGGGCAGGGGCGTTGCGCGCGCGTCTAGCCATCGGCTGCTCCATAAGGTCGAGTGATGATCTCCAGGATATTTCCCGAGGGGTCCTTGAAGTAGACGCCGCGGCCGCCGTCGTGGCGGTTGATCTGGCCCTTTTGCTTGAGCATGGGGTCGGCCCACCAGTCGAGGCCACGTGCCTTGACGCGGCCGAAGATCTGGTCGAACTCGCCTTCCGTCACGAGGAAGGCGTAGTGCTGGACCTGGATCTCCTCGTCGGTTTCGAGCACGGCGAGGGTCACCTCGTTCGCCGTCTCGACGTCGAGGAAGGGGCCGAAGGGCACGGGCTTGGGCAGGCCGAACACCTCGGAGTAGAAGTCGGCGGAGGCGCGCTTGTCGCGGGCGTGGACGATGGTGTGGTTCAGCTTGACCGGCATAGCAGGAACTCGCGGCGGGTCTTCGGGCCGTAGGTGAGGAATCCCGGGTTCGGCTCGTAGGAGGCGCGGGCAATCGAGACGGCGTCCCGCTTCGTGTACTGCTTCACTTCAGTGGGACTGAGCCCGTACACCTTCGCGGCCGACAGGCCGAAGATCTTCGCGCGCAGCGCCGGCGTGATCTCGGGATAGCCGTGCTTCTCGCGCAGGGAGGGCGCGATCTGGAAGGCGCGGAAGGCCTGGATCTGATCCTGCGGCGAGCCGTACCAGATGGAGTCGGTGCCCCACAGCACGTTGTCCTCGCCGCAGTGCTTGATGAGCTTCCCCAACGCGTGCGCGGCCTGCTCCGGATCTCGCATGAGGAAACGCCACGTTGAGCCGAGCTCCGCATAGACGTTGCTACCGGGTTTGACGTCGTTGTCGAGCACCGACCGGATCAGCGTATCGATGCCGTCGCGCTGCGCCGCGTGGTCGTAGGGCTCCTCCTTCACACTCGAGACGAAGCCCGAGTGGTAGATGAGGAACTTCACGTCGGGGAAGCGCTTCGCCGCGACGCCGATGTCGCTGCACTGGCTGTGCTCGTAGGAGCGCCGGCCGAAGGGCAGGCCCTTGTGCACGCAGATCACCTTCACCCCAAGGGCGCGCGCTTTCTCGATGAACCGAGAGCCGATGTCGTCCGAGAGGAAGTAGCCGCGGCCGCCGGGGCCGAACTGCGTGTAGGTCTTCCAAGCCGAGACGCCCCAGCGCTCCTTCAGCTCCTCCATGCGCTCGAGGTCGCCCGCCTGGTTCGGGTTCACCCGCCCGTGCAGCAGCAGCCGGTGCCGCGGCATCTGGTCGACGATGCGCCGCACCGCGTCCGCGGCCTGGATGGTGACCGGCTCCGCATCGGGCGTCGAGGGCACGAAGGAGAGCACCATCAGGTCGGTATCGGAGTCCATGAAGACGTCCTTCACGAACTCGTCGGGACCGAGGCACTCGAGGTGGTTCGCCTTGCCGCACGAGGCCTTCGGCGACCACTTGAACGCGTCGGGCGAGGCGTTCTTCATCCAGGCGCCCTTCGGGTCGACGAAGTGCCCCTGCACGTCGAAGATGAATTCGCCCTTGCCGCCGACGGACGCCTGGGCGAGCTCGGGCTCGCGCGCCGCCTCGCGCGGCAGGTCGAAGAAGCCGCCGGTTCTGCCGCCGGCGGCGTTCGCGGCGTTGAAGGCGAGCAGCGTGCTCGCCGCACCGCAGGACGAGACGAGAAACCTACGCCTCTTCAGATTGAGCTTTCTGGAGTGAAGCGTCGCCGATTCGCGCGCCAGACGATTCGCGGTGCGGTTCGCCGGCGAGAGCGGAACGGGCGCGAACTCGGCGTTGGTCGTCGTATCGAGCTTGATGGGAAGCCGCGTGCCTTCAGGGTCGAGATCCATGGGAGCCTCCTACGCGCCCAGCATACGCCGGCGCGAACCCCGCGCGAGGCACGGCTTTTGCTCCGACTCGCACGCCAACACGCGAGGACACTATGGCCATCGAATATTCGAGCACACCCACCGGCATGCCGGGGGATTCCCCCGCCAGCCTGCAGCAGGAAGAGCGCCGCGCCGTAATCCGCCGCATCGAGGATGCGAAGACCGCGGTAACCGAGAAGACGCGAGAGGCCGCGCGCTACGCGAACCGCACGGTCTACGGCAATCCCTGGAGCTCCGTGGGCGTGGCCTTCGGCACGGGGATGCTGCTGGGCCTGCTCGCGGGACTGTCGCTGCGCCGCTAGCCGGCGCGGTGGCGCCGCACCGCCTCGATGAGGGCGGTGTGATAGGCCTCGCCCAGCCCTAGTGCGGCCGTCTCCTCGAGGAGACGCTTCGCCGTTCCCGCGCCTTGCAGGTCGAGCCCTGCGCCGCGCGCGAGGTCGATCGCGTACGAGACGTCCTTCAGCATGTAGGTCACGGGAAAGGCGCGCCCGGGATGCGCCTCGGGCAGGAGCGCCTTCATGCCGTGGCTGCGCAGCGCGAAGCTGTCCGCGGAGCCCTTCGCAAGCGTCTCGAAGAGAAGCTTGGGGTCGACGACCCCGCTTGCCTTCGCCACGGCGAGTGCCTCGGCGAGCGCGACCACCGTCATCGAGAGCACCAGGTTGTTCAGCAACTTGACCGCCTGGCCGG
Organism: Burkholderiales bacterium; assembly: GCA_035649175.1. Taxonomy (GTDB): domain Bacteria; phylum Pseudomonadota; class Gammaproteobacteria; order Burkholderiales; family SG8-39; genus SCGC-AG-212-J23. The sequence goes on from DASRKB010000011.1 coordinate 27,693, forward strand.
CGCCGGGCGCGCCGCAGTGCGTCACCTCGCTCGCCATGCAGCGCAAGAGGAGCTCGATGCGACGGAGAACCTCCTCGTCCGCGCCGACCATGATGCTGAGCGTGCCCTCGATTGCCGCCTGCCGCGTGCGCGCGACCGGCGCGTCGGCAAAGTGCGCGCCGCGCACGGCGAACTCCCGCGCGAGCGAGCGCGCAAGCGCCACCGGCGCAGTGCTGCAGTCGACGACGATCTGGTCCGGGCGGGCGTGCGCGAGGAGCTCGTCGCACACTTCGCGCACCTCCGGCTCGCCCGGGAGGGATAGAAAGACGACGTCCGCCCGTGAAACTTCCCGGACGGACGTATCGGTTTTGACTGCCCGGTCGAAGGACACGACCGGGTGACCGGACTTCGTTTCGAGGTTACGGCACATGGGCGCGCCCATCACGCCCAGGCCGATGAAGCCTAGTAGCGTTGCTGCCCCTTAATTGACCAGGGGATCGTCGGGCCGGCCTCCTCGCTGTTGGTCTGCGCGTTCTTTTTCGGCCGACCGGGGCGGTAGGTGACCTGGAAGATCTTGAGCGGCGGCACCTTGGGCGGCGCTTCGAGGAAGCGGCAGTCCGACTCCGTCGGCACCGAGAGCAGCGCTCCCAGGCGCTTGCCATTGAGCATTACCGTGTAGCGCAGCATGTGCGCCGAGCCGCTCGCCGGCTGCGCGATGATGTCGTACTTGCCGATCTTGAACTGGCGTCTGTCGGTAGGCTTTGCGGAGGCTTGCTGCTTCGCCATTGCGAAAAATCTCCTCGGTCAAGAAATTGGAGCGAAGCAGCGGGATCGGCAGGGGAATGGACTGCTCTTGGGGGCCCGGGCGCTTCGGTGGATGCCCTCTTATACCATATCCGGGGCGTTTCCCGGAGAGGACTTGCAAGCCCGACCCTCGGCCCTCATCTGCCCGGGATGAAAAACCGCGTACTGCAAAAGGTGATCCCGTCCGTGCCAGCGTCCGACGGCGCGGGGGTCAAGCTGCGCCGCAGCCTCGGCGCGAGCCAGCTCCAGCGCCACGATCCGTTCCTGATGCTCGACGAGTTCTACTCGGATGATCCGGAGGACTACCTCGCCGGCTTTCCCTCGCACCCGCATCGGGGCTTCGAGACCGTCACCTACATGCTTGATGGACACATGCGCCACGAGGACACCCGCGGCAATCGCGGGGACCTCGGGCCCGGCGACGTCCAATGGATGAGCGCGGCGCGGGGCATCATCCACTCCGAGATGCCGCAGCAGACGCAAGGCCGCATGCGCGGCTTCCAGCTGTGGCTGAACCTTCCCGCCGAGGAAAAGATGAAGCCGGCGGCGTACCGCGATATCGCCGCGAGGGAGATTCCGTCCATCGATGGCGTGAGAATCATTGCCGGGGAATACAAGGGCACGAAAGGCCCGATCCACGGCGGCTCCACCGATCCGTACTACTTCGACGTCCGCCTGGAGCCGCGCGCGACGTTCGAGGCGGCGCTGCCTTCTGGCCATAATGCTTTCGTCTACGCCTACGAGGGCGAGGCGCAAGTCGGCGGCAAGGTCTTGCCGCACCGGGCTGCGGGCATACTCACCGAGGGCGACGCGGTGATCATCCACAGCGCGACAGGCGCGAAGCTGCTGCTGCTCGCCGGCAGGCCGATCCGCGAGCCGGTGGTCCAGTACGGCCCCTTCGTGATGAATACGCGCGAGGAGATCGAGCAGGCGATCCTCGACTACCAGGCCGGCGCGTTCGGACGCTAGCGAAGCGCCCAAAGAGAAGCGCGGTCGTCCCGCACGGCTTCGGTGACGCTCATCTCTCCACCATGTCGCGGTAGTAGCGGTACCAGTCGCTCTGGAAAAGCTCGCCCGGATCGTACTTTTTCTTGTAGCGCACGAACACCGGGAACTGGGGATAGGCGGCGAGGAGCTGCCGGCGTATCGCGTGCCGGTGATAGGCGAGGTAGTAGCCGCCGCCGTAGCGCAGCGCGATGTCGATGAGGCGGCGCAGGGCGTCGCCGGCGCGAATGAGGCTGCTCGTGCCTCGATCGACGTGGATGTCGAGCGTCAGGCAGGAATACGGGCGGCGCGCCCAGGCGAGGAAGCTCTCGCCGTCGCGCTCGACCAGGCTCACCGCCGCCGACACGACGCGCACCTCGGCCTGCCGGGCGTAGGCGCGTACCTCCGCGAGGAAGGGCTCGAGCGCGATGCGCTCGCAGAGAAGTTCGGTCATTACCTCGGTCCCCCGCGTACCGGTGCGCCGATCGATGTGGCGGTGATAGGCGGCCGGATAGGAGCCCATCTGATGCTCGTCGGAGTAGGTCACCTCCTCGTTCTGCGCGAGGGCGAAGCGCGCGTAGCGGCGGAACGCCTCGGCCTTGTCAGTGTGAGCGAGGAGCAGCAGCTCCCGGCGATCGCTCTCGCCGAGCTGTCGCTGGATCGGCAGCAGCGGCACGTCGTCGGTGACCGGGCGGTAGGTAGAGAACACGCCGCGATTCAGGAAATCGCCGCTCGTCTCGTCCACCGACATCTGGAAGTGGCCGTACAGGAACCCGTCCTGCACGCGCTCGTCGAAGGCCTGCGCGAGCCCCTCGGCGCCGCGCATCTGCACCAGGCGCTGCACCTTGCGCCGCGGCACGAGCCGCAGCGTCGCCGAGGTGATCACGCCGAACAGGCCGTATCCGCCGATGACGAGCGCGAAGAGCTCGGGGTTCTCCTCGCGGCTGCAGCGCAGGAGATTGCCGCGCGCATTGACCATGCGGAAGGCCTCGACGTCGCCGATGAAGGGCGCCATGGCGAGGCCGCGGCCGTGGATGTTCGCCGAGAGCGATCCGCCGATCGTGACGCGGTCCACGGTCGCCTGCTTCTGGGCGAAGGTCCAAGGCGTCGCGTCGCCGCGCTGGGACACGGCGAGCTCGTTCAGCAGCTGTGGCCACTGCATCCCGGCCTCGACCTCGATCAACCCGCGCCCGGTGTCGAACCCCAGGATGCGCGTCATCTTGCGCATGTCGAGCAGGATGGCGTCGGTGGCGAAGGCCTGCTGGCCCATGGCGTGGCGCGCGCCGGAGATGCAGATCGCGCGCTCCTCCTCGCGCGCGAGCTTGAGCGCCTGGCGCACGTCGTCGACCGACGCTGGCGTGAGGATCTGCGAGACGAGCGTGGAGTTCAGGCCCGAATGCGCATCGTTGACGGACACGCCCTCTGGCTCGCTCTTGTCCTTGCCCTTAGGCGCGGGCTGCGCGAGCGCGCCCGCGGGAAGGAGCGCCCCCAGAGAGGCGAGCCGCAGGAGGTCTCGGCGTTTCAGGGCTTGCCGGCCGACTTGAAGACCGCCGAGAGGTCGACCTCGTCGAGGTTCACCTTCGCCTTCGAGAGCGCCTCGGCCGTGGCCCTCGCGCGCGGCGTCTCCTTCTCCGCGGCGAGGAAAGCCTCGGAGAGCTTGAAGGAGAGAAGCGCGAGCACCTTCGGGTCGGGCTTGGACTGCCCGGCGACGCTTGGCGCGGAATAAATGCGGCTCGCCATCCCGACAAACACCTCGAACGCAATTTTGGTGTAGAGGTCGCGATCGGGAGCCTGCCCCTGACCGGACTTTTCGGGAGCGCTCATGGAGCCGTCATCGTATCACCGTGGGCCTCTCCGGCTTCTTCGCGAAAAAGAAGAACAGCGACCCGACGCCGGCAAGCAGCGCGAGGATGGTGAAGCCCAACCGGTAGTTGCCGGTGGCGTCGGCCAGGATGCCGGCGAGCAGCGGACCGCCGACCTGGCCCACCACGATGATCATCACCGACAGCCCCAGGATCATGCCGATCGCGCTGCGGCCGAAATAGTCGGCGCGCAGCGCCTGCATGAACGGCCCGCGCAGACCCCATGCCGCGCCGTGCAGCACCGCGAACGCGAGCACCATGGGCGTGGAGGCGGGCAGCGCGTCCGCGTAGGTGAGCAGCAGCAGGCCGGACATGTGCCCGAGCATGCAGGCGCCGGCGATCAAGCGCTTGTCGTAGCGGTCGCCGACCAGCCAGCCGAGCGCCACGCCGCCGATCTGCGAGAGCGTGAGCAGTGTGTACACCAGAGACGCCTGCGCCACGCTGTAGCCCAGCCCCTGGTGCAGGTGTGCGATGGCGTGCACCGATACCGCGTGGACCACGAGGAGCGCGAAGCCGTGGCCCCCGGAGAGCAGCCAGAACGCGCTGGTGCGCAGCGCCTCGCGCGCCGTGAAATCGCGGCGCAGGGCGGTCTTCCCATCAACGACTTCGACCTGGGGAACTGCCGCGGTGGAGGTCCCATCGGCCACCATCCCGTAGTCCTCGGGCCGGCGCCGGAAGACCATGGCGAGCGGCAGCCCGACCACGATGGCGATGAGCCCCGAGACGAACGCCGTGGCGCGCCAGCCGAAGGCCTGAAGCGACCATGCCACGAGCGGCACGCTGATGCCGCCGAAGGCGATGCCGAGGGAGAGCGACGAGAGCGCCCTCGCGCGCCAGCGCTCGAACCAGTGGATGAGCGCGACGTTCACCGGGAAGAAGCCGCACAGGCTCGCGCCGAGCGCGATGACCACGAAAGCGCCGTAGAAGCCGGGTAGCGTGTCGGTGAAGCTGAGCAGCATAAGCCCGCTGCCGAACACCACGATGCCGACGCGAATCATGCCCTGTGGGCCGAAGCGATCGATGAACCAGCCGAGCACCGGCCCGAGCATCGCCGACTCCAACTGCTGCAGCGCCGCCGCGCCCGAAAGGGCGGTTTTGCTCCAGCCGCGCTCGGCTTGGAGCACCGCGAGATAGGCTCCGAACGACTGGGTCATGAGTCCCGACTGCAGGAACTGCAGGCCGGATCCGGCCGCCACCATGTACCAGCCGTAGAAGAGCCGCTTCACCCTCCTAGGATTTGAACGGCGAGCCGAGGCGCTCGCACTGCTCCCTCGCGTACTTGGCGCCGATCACATTCCCGTCGTCCGGTCCGCCGTTCACCGCGACGATCTGGTGCTCACGGAAGAAGAACGTCATCGGATAGCGGCCTTGGTAGCCGCGCGGGTGGTTCTCGTCGACGAACACGCAGGTCGCCCAGCCCCACTGGCGGTCGCGCACGGCGGTTTCCTTCTGCACCATCTGCTTGGGCTCGGACTTGTACTCGATCGTCATCGTCGTCGGATCGGGCACGCGCAGCGCGAGGTAGCTGCGGATTTCCTGCTGCCAGGTGCCGGGCTTGGGGCCGTAGTTGATCGACGAGAGCTCCTCGGGGCTGACGCCGGTCTGGCACCCAGCGAGCGCGACCGAAACGAGCGCGAGGTATCGAACATAAAGCATTGGTAACTCCCTTCTTGTGTTCCCCTGAGATTCCCGTCCTGCGAAAGTATAAAGGCGGCACGAGCAGCGGGTGCGCGAGCAGCATGCCGAAGTTCGCAGGAGTATAGTGGCCGCAAGGGAGGCTCAAGAAACTGAGCATTGAAACGCAGCTCCACGCTGCCGTGCAGCCGGTGTTTGCCCGCTGCCCGGCGCTGCACCGATTCACGGTGCGCGACCGATCCGGGCTGCCGGACACCGTCGACCCGACCGCGCTCGAGGGCGAGCTTTTCATTTTCGAGATCGCCCTCTCGCCGCGCCTTGGCGGCCGCCAGTACGACGACGTCTACCGGGAAATCGCCGCCACCATCGCTGCGGTGGTCCTGGCCATCCCGGGGGCGAAGCAGGTACTCGCCGGACGGAGCTTCGTCAGGGCCCTTCACTAGGCAGGATTTTCAGCGGGGGCCGGCGGGCCTGAACCTTGCGGCAGCCTGAAGGCATGAAGACCCCTCAGCTCGGCCGCCTCAATCCCGACCTGCCGCCAATCGAGGAAGACCTCGCCGCCCGGGTGGACGTGATCTTCGAACGCTGCCCGGCGCTGCACGGGTTCAGCGTTCAGGACGGCGCCGCGCTTCCCGAGGAGTTGCGCTCGCTTGCGCTGGAGAAGGAGCTCGTCGTCACCGATATCGGCGTCTACCCCTTCCTCAACATCGACCAGTGCGAGCAGATCTATAACGAGATCGCGGTGGCGCTTCTCGACTTCATGTTCGAGCGGCCTTCCGCCAAGGAAGTGCTCCGCGGCCGCACCTTCGCGCGCACGCTGCACTAGCCAAGCGACACGCAGGCGTCCTCGTAGCGCCCCGGCCCCATCGCCGCAGGCTCGAAAATCTCGCGCTCGCGGATCCAGTCGAACGACTGCTCGAACACCTCGCGGGTATAAGGCTCGAACACCAGCCGTTCTCCAGGGCCCCAGCGCCGAGTGTCGGCCTCGCCGAGGAAGCGCGCCGGAAACTCGCGGCGGTAGTGATGCGTATGGAGCTCCGGGCGCAGGTCGATGTCCCGCTGCGCCTTGCGCAGTGCGCGGAAGTACTTCTTCACGTCCTCCGGGTCCGGGTCGCCGTTCAGCATGGCGGCGATCATGAAGGTGGTGTCGATCACCTTGCGGAAGCCGAGCTGCTCGAGGAAGTAGTACGGGCCGCTGAAAACGGCGGCGGCCGGTACCTTGCGGTCGATCAGCTTCTCCATGCGCGAAAAGAGGATGCCGTCGGCGAAGGAGAGCCGGATGTGCTCTCGCGGCAGGACCTGCTCGAGCGCCTGCAGCGTCGAGTAGTGGCTACCGGACTGGTGGCCGACGGAGACCGGCACGCCCCGCAGGTCGGCCGGCTCGCGTACCGGGGAGTCCGGCGGCACAAATACCGCCGCCGGCGCGACCGAGTAGCAGTCCGCGTAGAGCTTGCCGTGCCCTTTCGAGGCGGCCACGTTGACCGTCCAGTGGCAGGCGCAGCTCACGTTGGTCTCGCGGCCCTTCTCGAAGCTCGAGTATGCGCCGACGCGGTCAGGCAGCGCGTGGTTGCTGAAGATCGCCCGGAACTCGTAGTCGAGGCCCTCGGCCCGGAAGTACCCTTTTTCCTCGGCGACCCATTCCTGCAACCGGAAGTGCGGCGTGATCACGAACTTCGTCATCGTTTTCTCCGTGAAAGTTCGTCAAAGCGAGAAAGTTTCCTGCCCGTGCGCGCGCTGATTGTCGCGTAATAGCGACGTGTCAGGGGTGAGACTACACCGGGCGGACCCAGGGGAGGGTCGCCCGGCTGAAACCTGGGAGGAATAGCGTGGACCCCATGAAAACCAGCCGTCACGTCGAAGAGCAGCTTCAGTCGCTCTTCTCGCGTTGTCCGGACCTGTGCGGTTTCGCCGTGCGCGGCGAAAGCGAGAACCTCTTCGTGAGCGACGTGGGTGTCTCGCCGCGGCTGTCGCCGGAGCGGGCGAGCGAAATCTTCGAGGCGATCGCCACGACGCTCTCCGAGGTGCTCGACGAGGAGCCGCAGGCCTCGGAATGGCTGCGCGGCAGGACTTTTGCCCGCCGGCTGCACTGACTAAGGCTCGCGCTGTCGTTGTTATCGGGGAATCCCCGATTGGTGGAATAGCGACAGCTCTGTAGTGTTCTCCATGACGCGGCACACTGGAGAATCAGCTACAGATGAAGACCTTCGAATTCAAGCCCGGCCTGCCGGAATCGCTGCTGGGCAAGCTGGAAGCGAGCGTCGAGGCGAAGATCCGCACGCTCTTCGCGCGCTGCCCGACCCTCGCGGGCTTCTCGGTGCAGGACCGCGCGATGCTGCCGAGCGGCATCGACAAGAATCGCATCCCCGACGCCGATCTCTTCGTCACCGAGATCGGCGTGTTCCCAAAGCTCGAGTCCCAGTACGAGGAGATCTACGACGAGATTACGCTCGCGATCTCCGACCTCGTGCACGAGCAGCCGCACGCGTACGACTTCCTGCGCGGCCGGACCTTCGCGAGAACGATCCACTGAGGAAAATGGGGTCAGGCCCCATTTTGCCGTTCAGTAGCGGTACACGACGATCCTGTCGGCGCCGGACTCCGGCGTCCACACCTCGCCCCTGCGGCCGTGGATCTGCCTTACGTTCGGCCGTGCGCTCGATGACTTGAACGTCTCGAACCGCTCCGTCGCCGGATCGAAGCGCAGCATCACCTGAGCGCTCCACTCCGAGGCCCACACCTTGTCGGTCTCGTCCACGTAGACCGCGTAGACCTTCGGATCCTCACCCGGGGCCTTCCATGCCTTCCAGGCGCCGGAGCCGGGGATGTAGCGGCTGAGCTGGCCCGAACTCCACTCCGCCACCCAGATGTTGCCCTTGGAGTCGGACCACACGCGCCGCGCCCCCTGCCGCGGCGTGGGCGGCTCGATCACGGTGGCCTTGCCGGTCGTCCTGTCGATGCGCGCGATGTGCGAGCCGGCGAGCGAGGCGTAGTACACACTGCCGTCGGGCGTGGCGTGGATGCCGTAGGGACCGCGGCCGCGCGGGGCATCGAAGACCCGCATCTCGCCCGAGCGCGGGTCGAGCGAGCCGTAGATGCCGCTCTGCCCGGTGAACCAGTGGATGCCCTTCGCGTCGAAGATCGCCGTGTTGAGGTTGGCGTAGCCGGCGCCTTCCGGAAGCTTCCAAACCTTCACCGCGCGCGTGCGCGGATCGACCCGCACGATCGCATTCTGGCCGCCATCGGTGAGCCAGGGCGCGCCGTCGGCGCTTGCGATCACGCCGTGCGGCGATGAGCCCGGCCCGAGCGGCACGAACTCGAGCTTTCCCGACTTCGGGTCGAGGATGCCGAGGTTGCTGCTGCCTTGCGCGGAGATCCAGACCGGGCCGTCCGGTGCGGGATCCGCCCAGACATCGTGCACGCGGTGCCCGGGCGGCACCGTGTACTCCTGCACGCTCACCTGCGGCACTTTTTCCTGGGCGTACGCCGCGAGCGGGAGAAGGAAAGCAAGCAGCGCAGTAGCTCTCATCACACGCCTTGTCTTGAGGTACATTCCGTGGCGCCAAGCATAAGACCGAATCCGTGAACGAGAAACCGAAATTCGAGCTCGAGGAGAAGCCCAGGTTCGAGCTGGAGCCGAAGGTCGAGCTCGACCTCTCGCTGCAGGTGGGCAAGTACGAGGTGCAGAAGCTGCTCGGCAAGGGCACGACCGGGACCGTCTACCTCGCGCGCGACAGCTTCACCGGGCGCGAGGTGGCGCTCAAGACCATCGAGCCCGAGGTGTTCCGCGACGCGGAGTTCGGCACGGTATACCGCTCCCAGTTCCTCAATGAAGCCTCCCTCGCCGGCAAGCTGCGTCATCCGCACATCGTGGCGATCCTCGACGCGGTGGTGGGGGAGGACTCCGGGCACATCGCGATGGAGCTCGTCACTGGCGGCGACCTGACGAAGTACTGCACGCCGCAGACGCTCCTGCCGGTGTCCGACGTGGCGCAGATCGGCTTCAAGTGTTGCGGCGCCCTCGACTACGCGGCGCGTGAAGGCATCGTGCACTGCGACATCAAGCCGGCCAACATCCTGGTGGTTTCGGGCACCGAAGTGAAGATCTCCGACTTCGGCGCCGCGTCGCTGAAGAGGAGCCAGGTGGCGCAGAGCCAGGCCATGGGCTCCCCCTACTACATGTCGCCCGAGCAGATCCAGGGCGGCGCGCTAACCTTCCACAGCGACATGTACTCGCTCGGCGTGGTGCTCTACGAACTGCTCGTCGGCAAGCGGCCGTTCATCGCCCAGAACCTGCAGGCGTTGCTCGACAAGATCGTGAAGCTCGAGCCGCTGGCGCCTTCGGAGGCGCGCGCCGGGTTGCCGAAGGCGCTGGACGCGGTGATCCTGCGTGCGCTGAAGAAGTCACCTGGGCAGCGCTACGCGACCTGGCGCGAGTTCGCGCTTGAGCTCTCGAATGTCGGGGCGCTCGTGTTGCCGCCGGGTGCGATCCCCGAGAGCGAGCGCTACGTGACGCTGAAGAACGTGCCGATGCTCGCCACGCTTTCCGATGCCGAGCTCTGGGAGCTCTCGCGCGCCGGCAAGTGGTCGCGCGTGCCGAAAAACAAGGTGATCGTGCAGGAGAACGCCCGCGGCAATACGTTCTTCTTCCTTGCCAAGGGGGAGGCCAAGGTCACTAAGCAAGGGCGGCTGCTCAACATCGTGAGCGCCGGCGAGTGCTTCGGCGAGATGGCGTGGATCACCGGCGGGGAGCAGCCGCGTCACGCTACGGTGGAATCGTCGACGGAGCTGCTCGTCGCGGAGTTCGAGCCGGCGGCGCTCGAGCGCATGAGCCTCGGGGCGCAACTGCAGCTCACGCGCGCGCTGGTGCGCAACGTCTCCGAGCGCCTCGCGCTCGCGAATACGCGGATCGCGCGCTAGGAAAAGGGTCAGAAAAAGGGTCCTGACCCCTTTTCCGCTACAGGCGCTTGCCCAGGATCGTGTCCATGTTGCCGCCGCTGTTGAGGCAAGCGGCGAAGAGGTCTTCGGCGAATTTCTGGCTCGACCCGCTGCCCTGCAGCGCGTAAGCCGCGGCCACAATGTCGGCCATGAGCCGCTGCCCGCGGTCCGACGCCGCGACATCATAGATGCGCTCCATGATGGCGTCGGCCTTGGACCGCTGCACTTCCTCGCGGGCGAGGGAGTGCGCGACGACGGCCATGTCGGCGGCGATGCCGCATTCGAGCGCGCTTTCGGCCCGCGTCGCGGCCGAAGCGCCGGTTGTGTGCAGAAGCGCCGCCGCCAGCGCGGCGCCGATCGTGTAGCGCAGCATGATCTCTCCTGTCTGGCGGAGCGCCCACGGACCGCGGGCGCCCGCCTCCTGGTGCTCTACCGCGTGGTGCTGCCGGTCGCGGCGGAGCCCGAGTCCCACTCTTGACGGGAGATCATTCCGTCCCTGTTGGCGTCGAGCTCATCGAAGCCCCGCACGCCCATCGCGCCCCTCGCTTGGGGGTGAACCTGGTCGCGCTGCGTGATGTCCGAGGGAGGGACGCCGGCTCCGGGACCGCCGGCGGGATTGCCCCCGGTCGTGGTTCCGCCGGCGGCACCCTGCGCGCCGCCCGCATCACCTTGCGCGCCCTGCGCCGCGGCGGCGCCGCTCGCGCCGCCGGTTCCCGCGGAACCGCCGCCAGACCCGCCGGCGGACCCGCCCGCCTGCGCCAGGATCATCCTGTCGTTGTCAACCGATTGCGCCGCCAATGGCATGGCGAAGGCGCCGGCGACCGCCACGGCGATGAGAGTCTTGAGTTTCATGTATCAATCTCCTTAAAAGGTCTAACGAAGTCCTGGACTTGCCAGTCCGCTATGGAGCCGCAAGGGACGTGCCGGGGGTCGCGGTTGCTTCGGTTAGCATGGCGCCCCGTGGATCTCGAGCTTTCCAGCCGTACAGCGCTTGTCACCGGCGCGAGCACGGGCATTGGCTACGGCATCGCCCTCGCCCTCGCGCGCGAGGGCGTCAGGGTCGCCGTCGCGGCGCGGCGCCGGAATCTGCTGCAGGAGCTGGAGAAAGAATCCAATACCAAGATGCTTCTCATCGAAGCCGATTTCCTCGCAGAGGGCGCGCCTGAGCGCATCGCAAGCGCCGCGCTCGAGGGCCTTGGTTCGGTCGACATCCTCGTGAACAACGCCGGCGGCAGCCGCCGCTTCACCCTCGAAGCCACGGAAGCGCAGTGGGAGGAGGCGATGACGCTCAACTTCACCCGCCACCGCCAGCTCACCCACTGTCTCCTCGGTCAGATGATGGCGCGCAAGTGGGGTCGCATCATCAACATCACCGGAAAGTCCGAGCCGGAAGGCATCAACGGCGCCTTCTCGGCGAAGGCGGCCATGCACGCCTGGGCGAAGGGGCTCTCGCGCGAAGTCGGTCGCCTGGGCATCACTGTCAACTCGATCCCGCCCGGGCGCATCGACAGCGAGCAGATCCGGCGCAACTACAGCCCGGAGCGGCGCGCGAAGGAAGAGCGGGAGGAGATTCCGCTGGGCGAGTACGGCAGGCCCGAGGACATCGCGAACCTGGTGTGCTTCCTCGCCTCGCCGCGCGCGCGCTACATCACCGGCACGGTCATCCCCGTCGACGGCGGGATGCGGCGCTACCAGTTTTAGCGTCCATCGCCTCTCGGATCACGCGGACGAGCTCCGCGCGGTTCTCGGTCTTGCGGCCGGCGAGCAGCGCCTTCACGCCCAGGTCGGCGACCCACTGCTGCCGCTCGGCGGTCGCCGCCGCCATGAGCGGCTCAAGGCCGATGCCCTCGAGCGTCGCGGCCACTTCGCGCATCTCCGCGGCGCGGCGCTTGCCGTGGCTCGCCACGCGCTCGAGCATGTAGCCGGCGAGCTTCTCCCAGTCGATGCCCGGAAAGCTCTCCTGCAGCGAGGCGAGCACGCGCGCCTCGACGCCGTACTCGCTCGAGGCCACCATCGACTCGACGAGGATCGCCTCGAGCCCCTTGACCACCACGGAGCGGAACATCTTGATCGCCGAGGCTTGACCGACCTCGGCGGAGACGAGCTCCATCTTCATGCCGAGCGCCGCCGCGCGCGGCGCGAGCCTCGCCGCGCCCGGCCCGCCGATGAGGCAGGGCACCTTGTGCAGGTAAGGGGCGACCGGCGCCATCACGGCGACGTCGACGTACGCGGCGCCGGTCGGCGCGACGAGCGCCGCGGCCTCGATCTTGCGCCGCGGCGATACCGAGTTGATGTCGAGGAAGAGCTGGCCCGGTGCGAGGCCCGGCAGGCAGGCGCGCGCCGCCTCGAGGCTGGAGCTCGCGGTCACGGCAAGGAAGACGATGTCCGCGCCGCGCACCGCCTCGGCGTGGCTGCCGGCCATGCCGAGGCGGAGATCTTCTGCCGCCCGCTCGAGCAGCGCGCCCGGCGGTGTGCCGAGCAGGATGTCGTAGGCCCGGATGGACGGACGCGCGGCCTCGCCGAGCAGGCCACGGCTCAACGTCTGGCCGGCTTCGCCGAAGCCGATGAAGGCAATCGTTTCGCTCATCTTGCCGCCTGCGCATCGTACTATGGCAGCCGCGTGAACCGGGAAAGGGGAGGAGACGCGATGCGAACCTCGCGACGCAAGCTGCTGAAGACGTTGGGCGCGGTTTCGGCGCTCGCTGTGGCATCCGCCGCGCGCGCGGCGTACCCGGAGCGCGCGGTGCGCCTGATCGTTCCGTTCGCTCCCGGCGGAAACGCCGACATCATGGCGCGGCTCGTCGGCGAGGCCATTTCGCAGGCGCTTGGTCAGCCGGTGGTGGTGGAGAACCGCGCCGGTGCCGGCGGAAGCCTCGGCGCCAGCGAGGTGGCGCGCGCGAAGCCCGACGGCTACACGCTGCTGGTGGGCTCGAACGGCCCGCTCACCGTCAATCCGTTCGTGCAGGCCGATCTCGCCTACGACCCGCTCAAGGATTTCGCCCCCGTGGGACTCACGAGCCTCGTGCCGCACGCGCTCATCGTCAATGCCGGATTGCGCGCGAAGACCCTGCCCGAGCTCGTCGCCCTGTCGAAGCAGCAGCAGGTCGGCGTAGGTACCGCCGGCGTCGGCAGCGCGACGCACCTCACGCTCGCGCGCTTCAACGCCCAAGCCGGCGCGAGCCTGCTGCACGTTCCTTACCGCGGCGGCGGCGCGCTGCTTCCCGACCTCGTGGCGGGAACGATCCACGGCGCAATGACCGAGTTCTCGAGCGCGCTGCCGCACCACCGCAGCGGCAAGGCGCGCTTCGTCGCGATCGCCTCCAAGAGCCGGCTCTCGCAGGCGAGCGACGTGCCGACCATGGCCGAGGCCGGCGTCCCCGGCTTCACCGCCGCGAGCTACATCGGCATCCTCGCCCCAGCAGGCACGCCCGAGGAGGCGCTCTCCCGCCTGCAGGCGGCGCTCGGCGCCGCCCTCAAGTCGGAGAAGGTGCTCTCCCGCATGAAAGAGCTGGGTGTCGAGGTGGCTGCGCCGGAGCAGAGGACCGCCGGGGGCTTCCGGGACTTCATCCGCCAGGAATACGAAAGCTCCCGCGAAGCCGCTCGCATCGCCGGCCTGAAGAAGGAATGACGGTCCCGCTTCCAGCGGGCGCCTGGGACTGCCACTGCCACGTATTCGGTCCCGCGGCGCGGTTCCCCTACGCGGAGCCGCGCAGCTATACCCCCGAGGACGCGCCGCTCGAGGCCTACCTCGCGCTTCTCGATCATCTCGGATTCGAGCACGGCGTGCTGGTGCAGCCAAGCGCCTACGGGCGCGACAACCGCGCCATGCTCGATGCTCTGGCGCGAGAGCCGCGGCGCCTGCGCGGCGTGGCGGTCGGCGGCGCCGAGTTCACGCCCGCCGCGCTGCGCGCCTGGCACGCAGCCGGCGTGCGCGGGCTGCGCGCCAACGAATTCCGCCGCGACGGCAAGCCCTATTACCAGAACGGCGTGCGTCTTTCGGAGATCGAGCCGCTCCTTCCCGCCATGGCGGAGCTCGGCTGGCACCTCCAGCTCTGGATCGACGCACGCGACCTTCCCGATCTGCTCCCGGCCCTGGCGCGCCTGCCGGTGCCGGTCGTCGTCGATCACATGGGGCGCATGGAGCATCACCACGGCGTTGCGCATCCGGGGTTCCAGGCTCTCGTGCGCGCTGTGGGGGAGGGCAGGCTGTGGGCGAAGCTTTCCGGCACCTATCGGCTGGGCGCAACGCCGCCGGACTACCGCGAGGCGCGTCCCTTCCACGACGCGCTCATCGTAGCGAATCCGCGCAATCTGATATGGGGCAGCGACTGGCCGCATCCGCGCCCCGAGGGCCCAATGCCCGATGCGGCTCGATTGCTCGAAGTATTTCTCCGCTGGACCGGCGATGCCGGACTGCGGCAGGCTATCCTCGTCGACAATGCCCGACGCCTCTACGGATGAGCCGCACTCCTGTGAAGGGAAAGAAACGTCCCGCCGCACTCATTGAGGCGATGGCGCGCGTGCCATGGAAGGAATTCCCCGGCCACTTCGGGGGCGCGCTGTCCAAGATCCTCGCTGGCCCGGAGAACGTGGGCTCCAAACGGATCGACTTCCGCATCTCGCGCTACGCGCCGAACGCGTACGTGGCCGAGCACTCGCACGAGATCCAGGAGCAGATCTACTACGTCCTCGAGGGAGAGGGCCTGCTCGAGGTGGACGGCGAAAGGCACCTCATGCGCCCGCACGACTACGTCTACGTGCCGCCGGGAGTGCGGCACAGCTTCACCAATACGGGAATCGCAGGGCTGGTTTTTCTCGTCGTGACTACGCCCGCCGAAGACGGGCCGGCATAGCATGGCCAAGATGAAGGGCGGCGAGCTGATCGCCGAGTACCTGATTCGGCAGAAGGTGCCGTACATCTTCGGCATCTGCGGGCACGGCAACGTCGGCATCCTGGACCCGCTCTATGCCGCGCGCGATCGGCTGAAGCTCGTCTCGCCGCGCCACGAGCAGTGCGCCGGCCACATGGCGGACGGCTACTTCCGCGTCAAGCATCAACCGGTGGCGACGCTCACCTCGACCGGGCCGGGCTCGGCGAATCTCATCATGTCGCTCGCCACGGCGCTGTCCGACTCCTCCGCGTTCCTCGCCATCACCTCGAACGTGCCGACCTCGCAGATGAATCGCGCGCCGTTCCAGGAAATCTACAGGCACAACCAGGCGGACTTCCCTTCCGTGATTCGCCCGGTGGTCAAGCGCGCCTTCCAGCCGACGCGCGTCGACATGCTGCCGCTCGCGCTGCGGCAGGGGTTCGATACCATGGTCACCGGTCGCCCCGGCCCGGTGAACATCGATGTCCCGTACAACGTTTACCAGGAGGAGGACGAGGTCGAGGTGCCGCCAGCCTCGCATGTCATGGGCCAGGTACGGCCGGGGGCGTCTGAAGAGGATCTTTCGAAAGTCGTAGCGCTATTGGCGGACGCGATGCGGCCGGTCCTCTTCATCGGCCACGGCGCGACCCTGTCCGAAGCGGGACCGGAAATCACGCGGCTCCAGCAGACCTACGGCATTCCTGTGATCACTTCGCCGAACGGCATGGGCTGCGTGCCGGCGGACGACCCGCTCACGCTCGGCTTCATCGGCAGGAACGGTGCCTACCCGGCGAACCAGGCCGGGCGCCACGCCGATCTCGTCCTCACCATCGGTACGCGCTTTGACGACCGCTCCTCGTCTTCATGGCACGCGGGCTACTCCTGGAACTTCCCGAAGACGAGGCTCATCCACGTCGACCTCGACCCGCAGGAGCTCGGGCGCAACTACCCGCCGACCCTCGGCATCGTCGCCGACGCGAAAGTCTTCGCGGCACAGCTTCTCGCTGCGCTCGCCCTGCGCGAGGGCCGCGGCGCACCGCCCTTGAAGAAGCAGCTCACGGAATGGCGCGCCGAGGTCGCCGGCTGGCAAAGCGACTGGGAAGCCTTCGTGCGTCCCCATTTCTCGAAGACGACCACGCCACTGCGGCCTGAATATGTGGTGGACGCGATGATGAAAGTGCTGCCCGAGGACGCGATCCTCACCTGCGACTCCGGAGTGCATCACAACTGGCTCATGCAGTTCTGGAAGCCCAGGCGCGCGCAATCGATGCTGAACAGCTGGGGCTATTCCTCGATGGGCTTCGGCGTGTGCAGCGTGATGGGCGCGCAGCTCGCCGCGCCCGAGCGGCCGTGCATCTCGGTGTGCGGCGACGGCGGTTTCTCCATGACGCCGTACGTCGTGGCGACCGCGGTCGAGTACGACCTCCCCTGCATATGGCTTGTGTGGAACAACTTCAGCTGGGCGGCGATCCGCGATATCCAGATGGGAATGTTCGGTGCAAGAGAGCTGGGCACTGCTTTCTATAGGAATAAGAAGCAGTACAACCCGGACTTCGCTGCGTGGGCCCGGGCGTGTGGCGCCGACGGCGTCACCGTCACGAAAAGCGAGGACCTCGCCGGCGCGCTGCGGCAGGCGATCCGCAACAAGCGTCCCTGCGTGCTCGACGTGCACGTGGACGCCGAGGTGCGCCCGCCCTCGACCGGGACGTGGCAGCTGCCGCCGACGCCTTACAAGGAACCGATCTTTGGCAAGCCATGGGTAGCGTGACCAAGGATCCCTACGACGTGATCGTGGTGGGCGGCGGCAACGCGGCGCTGTGCGCGGCCTTGTCCGCTTCGGAGCGGGTGAAAAGAATTCTTGTCCTCGAAAGATCACACGAGGAAGAGGCGGGCGGCAATTCGCGCTTCACGGCTGGCCTGATGCGCGTGGCGTACACCGGCGTCGAGGATCTGAAGAAGGTGATCGAACTCTCGCCGCAGGAGATCGAGCGCACCGACTTCGGTACCTATACCGAGGAGCAGTTCCTCGACGACATGGCGCGCGTCACGGAGTACCGCTGCGATCCCGACCTAACAGAATTGCTCGTCAAGAACAGTCTTCCGGCCGTGATTTGGATGCGGTCAAAGGGCGTGCGCTTCACCGCCGCCTGGGGCCGGCAGGCGTTCAACATCGGCGGCAAGTTCAAGTTCTGGGGCGGCCTCACGGTCGAGGCGGTGGGCGGCGGGCCGGGGCTCGTCGAGTCGCTCACGAATGCCGCGAGAAAGAACGGTGTCGAGATCTGGTACGGTGCCCGGGCGGTTTCGCTGCTCGCCGATGATGATGGTGTTCATGGCGTAAGGGTCAAACACCAGGGGAAAACTAAGGAAATCCGCTCCAAGTCCGTGGTGCTCGCTGCAGGCGGCTTCCAGGCGAATCCGGAGTGGCGCGCGCGCTATCTCGGACCCGGCTGGGAGCTCGCCAAGGTGCGCGGCACGCGCTTCAACACCGGAGACGTGATCCGCATGGCGCTCGACATCGGCGCCGCGCCGGTGGGCAACTGGTCGGGCTGCCACGCGGTCGCCTGGGAGAGGAACGCCCCCGAGTTCGGCGACCTCGCCGTGGGCGACCAGTTCCAGAAGCACTCGTATCCCTGGGGCGTATATGTGAACGCGCACGGCCGGCGCTTCGTCGACGAGGGCGCCGACTTCAGGAACTACACCTATGCCAAGTACGGGCGCGTGATTCTTTCCCAGCCGGGACAGTTCGCCTGGCAGGTCTTCGACGCCAAGGTGAAGGCGCAGCTGCGCGACGAGTACAAGATCCGCCAGGTGACGAAGGTGACGGCGAATTCGCTGGAAGAGCTCTGCGCGAAGCTCGAGGACACCGACGGCAAGGCCGCGCTCGAGGAGCTGAAGGCTTACAACGCCGCGGTGCGGACCGACATCCCGTTCAATCCGAACGTCAAGGATGGAAGGCGCACGCAGGGGTTGAAGATCGACAAGACCAACTGGGCCAACACGCTCGACACGCCGCCTTTCGAGGCCTATGCCGTGACCTGCGGCATCACCTTCACCTTCGGCGGCCTGCGCATCAACACCGAGGCGCAGGTGCTCGACCTCGAGGGCGCGCCCGTCCCGGGGCTCTACGCCGCGGGCGAGCTCGTGGGCGGCATCTTCTGGTTCAACTACCCTGGCGGCACCGGCCTCACGAACGGCGCGGTGTTCGGGCGCAGGGCGGGCGCGAGCGCTGCGCTACACTCAACCTAGTTTTCCGACAACAAACGAGGAGGGAATCATGGATCAGTTCCAGCATTCGAGCCGGCGCGCGTTCGTGCGCGCCGCGGTGGCCGCAGCGCTCGCCGCTGCCCTGCCGCTGTCCGCGCAGGCGGCCGACTTCCGCGGCAAGACGATCGATTTCGTCATTCCGTTCCCGGTCGCGGGCGGCTCCGACGTCTGGGCGCGCTTCTACGCGCCCTACATGACCAAGTACCTTCCGGGCAATCCCACGGTGGTGGTGAAGAACGTTCCCGGCGGGGGCTCGACCCGCGGCGCGAACGAGTTCGCCGCGCGCGCGAAGCCCGACGGCCTTACGCTCCTCGGCACCTCGGGCTCGACGCAGTTCCCGTACCTCCTCGGCGACTCGCGCGTGCGCTACGAGTACAAGGACTGGAAGGTCGTCCTCGCCTCGCCCACCGGCGGCGTGGTCTTCGTCAACGCCGATGTCGGCGCAAAGTCTGCCGCGGACCTGGCGGTGCTGCGCAAGGCGAGGCTCATCTACGGCAGCGAAGGCGCGACCTCGCTCAGCCTGGTCCCGATGCTCGCGTTCCGCCAGCTCGACCTTCCGGTGCAGTACGTGTTCGGCATGAAGTCCCGCGGCGGTGCGAGGCTCGCGTTCGAGCGCGGCGAGTCGACGATCGATTACCAGACTTCGTCGGCCTACCTGGCGAGCGTGGTGCCGCTGGTGAAGGCCGGCAAGGCGGTGCCGCTGTTCACCTTCGGCGTGCTCGACGACAACGGCAACCTCGCTCGCGACCCGACCTTTCCCGACCTGCCGCACGTGGGCGAGGTGATCGAGCGCGCGACCGGGCAGAAGCCGCGGGGCCTCGAGTGGAACACGCTGCTCGCCTTCATCACCGCGGGCTTCGCCGCCCAGAAGTTCGTGGTGCTGCCCAAGGGCACGCCCAAGGACATCGTCGACGCCTATACGCAGGCCTTCCGCAAGATGACCGCCGATCCGGAGTTCGTGGCGAAGAAGGACCAGGTGCTCGGCGACTATCCCCAGGCCACCGGCAAGGCCGCCGAGACGCTCTATCGCGTCGCCACGGAGGTGTCGCCGGCCTCGAAGTTCTGGGTGCGGGAGCACCTGTCGAAGAACTACAACGTGAAGTTCGAGTAGCCGGCCGCGCGCGCGGCGGCGGACGCCATGCTCGATACGCTCCTCGCCGCGCTCGCCGGCCTCTTCACCGCCCAGCACCTGCTGTTCATGGCGCTCGGGGTGACGATCGGCCTCGCGGTCGGCATCCTGCCCGGGCTGGGCGGCATCGCGGGGCTCTCGCTGCTGCTGCCGTTCCTCTACGGCATGGACGAGGTCTCGGCGCTCGCGATGCTGATCGGCCTCATCGCGGTGATCAACACCTCGGACACCTTCACCTCGGTGCTGATGGGCATCCCGGGCTCGAGCGCGAGCCAGGCCACGGTGCTCGACGGCTTCCCGCTCGCGCAGCAGGGGCAGGCGGCGCGCGCGCTCGGGGCGTCGTTCTCCGCCTCGCTCTTCGGCGGGCTGTTCGGCGCGCTGCTCCTCACCGGCGCCGTCGTCGTCGCGCGCCCGGTCATCCTCTCGTTCACCTCGGCGGAGATGTTCATGCTGGCGGTGTTCGGCATGTCGATGGTCGGCGTGCTCGCCGGCGCGAGCCTCGCCAAGGGGCTCGGCGCGTGCGGCATCGGGCTCGTGCTCGGCTCGATCGGGCCGGCGCCGGCCACCGGCGTGGAGCGCATGCACCTCGGCATCGAGTACCTGCGCGACGGTCTGCCGCTGGTCGTGGTGGCGCTTGGCCTTTTCGCCTTTCCGGAGATCGTGGACCTGCTTCGCCTGAATCGGCCGATCGCCCAGGCGAGGAAGCTGGGCGCGGGCTGGCTGCAGGGCTTTCGCGACACGCTGCGCCACTGGTTCATCTGCCTGCGCTGCTCGGGGCTCGGGGCGCTGGTCGGCGCGATCCCGGGCCTGGGCGGCAGCGTGGTGGACTGGATCGCGTACGGCCACGTGGTGCAGACCTCGCGCGACAAGTCGAAGTACGGCAGCGGCGACATCCGCGGCGTGCTAGCTCCGGAGTCCGCGAACAACGCCTGCCAGGGCGGCGCGCTCATGCCGACGCTGCTTTTCGGCGTCCCGGGGTCGGGCAGCATGGCGGTGCTGCTCGCCGGGCTGGTGCTGCTCGGGATCGAGCCGGGCCCGAGCATGGTCGACGCGAACCTCTCGCTCACCTACACGGTGGTCTGGTCGCTCGCCATCGCCAACGTGATCGGCGCGGGCATCTGCCTCGCGCTCGCCGGGCCGATCGCGCGGCTGACGCTCATCCCGTTCACCCTGATCGCGCCCTTCATGATGGTGGTGATCACCTTCGCCGCGTTCCAGGCGCGCCGGGACCTCTCGGACCTTGTGCTGCTGCTCGGCGTGGGCTTCCTCGGCATCCTGCTGCGGCGCTTCGGGTGGCCGCGTCCCGCGGTGCTGATCGGCTTCGTGCTCGCCCCGCAGGCGGAGACCTATTTCTACCAGGCCATGCAGTTCTACTCGTGGGGATTCCTGGCGCGCCCCGGCGTGCTCGCCATCGTCGCGATCACCGCAGTGTCGGTGCTCCTCGGCTCGCGCTCGCGCGTGGGCGAGGAGGGCGTCGTGCGTGGCGCGACGGGTGCTCCGCACCCGAGCGCGACGCAGCGCAAGCCGCAGGTCATCTTCACGTCGGCGGTTCTCGCCCTGTTCGCCTTCGCCGTGGTCGACGGGCTGCGACAGTCGTTCCTGGCGGCGGTGTTCCCGGTGGTGGTGGGGGCGGCCTCGCTGCTCGCCGGGGGCTACGTGCTATGGGCAGTGACCGGGCGCCGCGTCGCGCACCCCGCGAACCAGGACCAGGAAGTCACCGGCGCGCACGTCGGCGCCGCCGGCGTTGCGAGCCCTTGGACGAGCGTCGCCTGGTTCGCCGCGCTTTTCGCGCTTGCGGCGCTCGTCGGCTACATCCTCGCCGTGCTGGCTTTCTTCGCCGTTTTCGTGCGCAAGCGCGCACGCCGGGGCTGGCCGCTGACCGTCGCCTTCACCATCGCGGTGCTCGGCTGCGTGCTCGCCCTGGGCCACGCGCTGAGCCTCGACTTCCCGCGCGGGCTCCTGCAGGAAGTCGTGGAGCTGCCCTGGCCGCTCAACTAGAGCGGCCGCCGCACCGTTACGGCGCGATCTGCGCGCGCACCTCGCCGCCCTTGTTGCGGTCGCTGTGCACGTTCACGTAGAGGTTGCCGGCTTTCCAGGCTTCGATCTGCGCCGGCGTGAGCTTGCGGCCCGCCGGAACGCTGTAGGTGTCGCCTTTCTTGTCCAGAGGGACGATCACTGGGCCATTCTGGCCCTTCGCGCCCTGGTGGATGTGCGCCATCGTGCCCGGCACATCCTTGGTGGTGACGCTGCCGCTCAAACTGCCATCTTCCGCAAGGCGGAAGCTGCCGCTCCCCGACCCCGGAACGTTCACCGGGGGGACTTCCTCCGCTCCGGAGAGCTTGACGCTCACCGCGCCGCTGCCGGGCATCCAGCTCGGCGCGTGTTCCTGGTAGGTCGCGCAGGCGCCGAGCGCGAGCACGGTGATGCCGAGAAGCGTTGCCTTGGTGACGTTGTTCATGGTCGAACCTCCTTGATTGGGCGAAACACCGGCGCGGCTAGAATATTCCTCATGCCAAGGATCTCCGCCTCGCCTGCGCTCTCACGCCTGAGGATTCTAGACCTGTCCCGGGTGCGCGCGGGCCCGACCTGCGTGCGCCAGTTCGCGGATTTCGGCGCCGACGTGAT
Organism: Burkholderiales bacterium; assembly: GCA_035649175.1. Classification (GTDB taxonomy): domain Bacteria; phylum Pseudomonadota; class Gammaproteobacteria; order Burkholderiales; family SG8-39; genus SCGC-AG-212-J23. The sequence continues at coordinate 49,781 of DASRKB010000011.1, forward strand.
AAAAGTGGAATCACCCCCGGGGGTGGACCCGAACGAGGGCATGGGCGGGCCACGCCACGGCCCCGACGTGCAGAACCTGCACCGCAACAAGCGCTCCCTGACGCTCAATCTGAAGCAGCCGCAGGCGCGCGAGATCCTGCACAAGCTGGTGAAGACCGCCGACGTGCTGGTGGAGAACTACCGGCCGGATGTCAAATACCGCCTTGGCATCGACTACGACTCGCTCGCGAAGATCAACCCGCGCATCATCCTCGCGAGCATCTCCGGCTTCGGGCAGGACGGCCCGTACCGCGACCGCCCGGGCTTCGACCAGATCGCGCAGGGCATGAGCGGGCTGATGTCGGTCACTGGCGCGCCGGGCGAAGGACCGATGCGCACCGGCGCCGCGATCTGCGACCTCGCCGCCGGACTCTTCGCCGCGCTCGGCGTGATGACCGCACTCCTAGAGCGCGAGCACTCGGGCAAGGGACAGTGGGTGCAGAGCTCCCTGCTGCAGGCGGGGATCGCCCTGCTGGATTTCCAGGCGGCGCGCTTCCTCGTCAAGGGCGAGGTGCCGCCGCAGGTTGGCAACGATCATCCCACCAGCATGCCCACATCCGCGTACCGCACCGCCGACGGCCACATGAACGTCGCGGCCTCGGGCGAGGGGCAGTGGCGCGCACTTTGCAAGGCGCTTGGCCGCGAGGAGCTGCTCGAGGACGAGCGCTTCAAGGGCGGCGAGGCCCGGGCGAAGAACCGCAAGGCCCTCAATGCCGCCATCAACGAGTCTCTATCGAAAAAGAGCTCGGATGAATGGATCGCAGCGCTCAACGCGGCGGGCGTGCCGTGCGGGCCGATTTATACTGTGGACAAGGTCTTCGCTGATCCGCAGGTCCAGCACCTGGGCGCGGCAACGGAAGTCACGCATCCGAAGCTCGGGCGCTACAAGCTGCTCGCGCAGCCTGCGCGCCTTTCGCGCACGCCGGCGGCCGTGGTGGCGCCCACGCCCGATCCCGGCGATCACACCGACGAGATACTGCGGGAGCTCGGCTATGGCGACGCCGAGATCGCGCGCTTTCGAGAGGAGAAGGTCGTTTAGGCAGGCAATCGAGAAAGGGAAGAGGACCATGAGCAGAGGAGCAGCCCTGTTCGCCGTGCTGGCGCTCAGCGTCACCACGGCTTTCGCGCAGTACCCCACACGCCCGATCACTTCCGTGGTCGGCTTCGCCCCCGGCGGCGGCACCGATACCGTCTCGCGCATCGTCGCGAGGACGCTCGGCGATCAGCTCGGCCAGCAGGTGCTGACCGACAACAAGGCGGGCGCCGGCGGCAACATCGCCAGCGACCACGTGGTGAAGGCCGCGCCCGACGGCTACACGATCTATCTCGCCAACGTCGGCGCAATCGCGGTCAACCCGCACCTCCTGCCGCTTGCCTACGACCCGCTCAAGGATCTCGCGCCGATCACCATGGCGGTGATCTTCCCGAACCTCGTGGTCGTGCACCCCTCGGTGCCGGCGAACACGCTCGCCGAGTTCATCAAGCTCGCCAAGGACGAGCCGGGCAAGTACACCTACGGCTCCTCGGGCATCGGCGGCGCCGGCCACCTCGCCGGCGAGCTCCTGAAGATGATGGCGAAGATCGACCTCACCCACGTGCCCTTCAAGGGCGGCGGCCCGGCGATGCAGGCGATGCTCGGCGGCCAGATCCACGCCTACATGGCGACGCCCGTCGCCGCGGGTCCGCACGTGAAGGGCGGCAAGGCGAAAGCGCTTGCGACCACCGGACCGAAGCGCGATCCCTTCATGTCCGAGGTGCCCACCGTGGCCGAGATGTATCCCGGCTACCAGGCGACCAACTGGTACGCCTACTTCGCGCCGGCGAAGACGCCAAAGGAGATCGTGACGCGCTTGAACCGCGAGATCGTGAAGGCGCTGCAGTCGGCGGAAGTGAAGGATCTCCTGGGCAAGCAGGGCCTCGAGGCCGCGCCCGGCACGCCCGAGCAGCTCGCCGCCTTCGTCAAGTCGGAGTCGGAGACCTGGGCCAGGGTCGTCAAGGAGGCCAATATCAAGGCGCAGTAAGGGGGCGCAGCCGCTAGACTTCCCGCCATGAAGCAGCGGCTCACTGCCATCATGGCCGCGGATGCGGCCGGTTACTCCCGGCTCATGGCGTCCGACCAGAAGCGCGCGCTTGCGGCGCTCGATGCATGCCGCGACGTTTTTCGCGGCCTGGTTCAGGCGCCCGCCGGGCGCATTGTCGATACCGCGGGCGATTCGGTGCTCGCGGTTTTCGACAGCGCCACCGAGGCGGTGCTCGCCGCGCTCGCTATCCAGAAGCAGCTCGAGGCTGCGGCGCCGGAGTTGCGCTACCGCATCGGCATTCACATCGGTGACGTGGCCGAGAAGGACGACGGCTCGGTGTACGGCGACGGCGTCAACGTCGCGGCGCGCCTGCAGGCGCTCTCCAAGCCGGGCGAAGTCGCGGTGTCAGATGCGGTCCGCATGGCGGTGCGCGGTCGTGTGGATGCCCTTTTCGTCGACCAGGGCGAGCAGGCCGTGAAGAACATTCCCTCGCCGGTGCGCTGGTACAGCGTCGTCCCGCCGCACGCGATGGGCGGCCTGCCGGATCCGCGAGCGAGAACCGTCGGGGAGGTCGCCGCCTTGCCGTCGATCGCGCTTCTTCCCTTCAAGGCTGCGGGCACGGATGCCGGGGAGAGCGCTTTTGCCGATGGCCTGCGCGTCGATATCCAGGGTGCGCTGGTGAAGATCGCAGGTCTTGCGCTCACGGCCGTGGGCACCACGAACACCTATCGCAACAAGGACGTGTCGCCTCAGCAGGCTGCGTCCGAGATGGGCGTGCGCTACATACTCGAGGGCCTGGTGCAGAAGGCCGGGCAGCGCGCCCGCATCCACATGACGCTCACCGACGGGCCCGCGGCGCGGGCGATCTGGAGCGAGCACTACGATTGCGTGCTCGATGAGACCTTCGAGGCGCAGGACGACATCACGGAGAAGGTCGTCACCGCGCTCGACGTCAGGCTGATGAGCGGCGAGCAGGCGCGGGTATGGCGCAAGAACCTGAAGCAGCCGCGCGCGCGGGAGCACTGGTACCGAGGCATCCACGAGTTCATGAAAGGGCAGAAGGAGGCGAACGCGGCGGCGCGCGAGGACTTCGAGCGGGTGGCGAAGCTCGCGCCGGAGAGCTCGCTTGGCCCCACCATGGTGGCCTTTACGCACTGGCTCGACGTATTCCGCGGCTGGTCGCCCTCACCGCAGAAGTCCCTCGAGCTCGCCGCGCACTCCGCCGGCCCGGCGATGGCGATGGACGACGCCGATGGCCAGGCGCACGCCGTGATGGGCCACATCCACCTGCTGCGCCGGGAGCACGAGAAGGCGCTGGAGGTTGCGGAGCAGGCCACCTGCCTGCGGCCCTCGTGCGCGAACTCGAACGCGCAGTTCAGCAATATCCTCTACTACTGCGGCCGCCCCGCGGAGGCCGCCGACCGCGTGCGCCAGGCCATGCGCTTCTCGCCGGTGCATCCGCCGTTCTTCAAGGCGGTGCTCGCGGCGAGCTGCAAGGAGCTGCGCGAGTGGGACGATGCGGCAAAGGCGGCGAAGGATCTCCTGCGCATGAAGCCGGACGATGCCGACGCGCGTCTCGTGCTCATCGAGGCGGCGCTCGCCTGTGGCGACAAGGCAGGCGCCGGGCAGTATGTCGAGGAGATCCGCAAGCTGCAGCCGCAGTTCTCGCTCGACGCCTGGGCCGCGCGCCAGCCCTACCGCGACGCGGCGGTGCTCGAGCGTATCCTCGGGCGCCTGCGCGAGGCGGGGCTCAGCTAGGCATCCGCACCACCACCTTGCCGACGAGGGCGTCCGATTCCATGTACGCCTTCGCCGCGGGCAGCTCCTCGAAGGCGTAGACCTTGTCGACGAGGGGCTTGAGCTTCCCGCCGGCGAAGAGCGGCAGGAAGTCCTTGATGAAGCCCTGCACGGTGACGGCGCGCTGCTCGCCGGTGCGGTGCTTGTTGGAGACGCCGAAGAGCCTCAGGCGCTTCGCGTGCAGCGCGTCGAGGTCGATCTCGGCTTTCATGGTGCCGTCGAGATAGCCCACCGTGGCGAGGCGCCCCATGTAGGCGAGCGACCGGACGCACTCGGCGAACACCGTGCCCCCGACGTTGTTCACCACGAGGTTCGCGCCCTTGCCGCCGGTGGCCTTCATTACCGCGTCGTGGAAGTCCGCTTTTCTGGTTTGAATCCCGACATCCAATCCGAGCGTCCTCAAGCGGGACAGTTTTTGAGAAGAACCCGAGGTGCCGATCACCTTGGCCCCGAGCGCCTTTGCTGCCTGCAGCGCCGCGACGCCCACGCCGGAGGTGACCGCGGTGACGAGCAGCCATTCGCCGGCCTTGAGATCGCCCTGCTCGAGGAGCATGTCGTGCACCACCATGAAGGTGACCGGGACGGCCGCGGCTTGCTCCCACGAGAGCGAGGGCGGCGCGGGGATCACATCGTGCCGGTCCATCAGCGCGTACTCCGCGAAGGACCCCGGCAGCCGGCCCATCACACGCTCGCCGGTGCCCTCGACCTCGCCCGCGCCGTCGGTGCCCGCGGGCTTGGCCGCGCCCGGCTTCGTAAGCCCGTGGCCGGCGAGGAATTCTCCACGGTTCAGGCTCGCCGCCCGCACGCGCACCAGGAGCTGCCCGGCCCTGGGCTCGGGGCGCGGGACGTCCCGCAGCTCCAGCGTGGTCCCGCCGTCCCTCGACTCGATGTAATAGGCTTTCATGTAGTCTCTCTCCCGGTGCGCATTCTAAGGAGTCGAAGATGATGGAGAAAATGAAGGGCGTGACCGTTCTGATCCTCGGGCTCGCCCTCGCCTTTCCGGCGGCGGCGGGAATGATCGCCACGCCGGTGCAGGACGAGCGCGCCCGGGTGAAAGCGATGGTGGAGCGCCCCGAGGTTAGCGCCGAGCTGCAGAAGATGGGCATCCCGCCGCAGGAGGCGACGGCGCGCGTCGACGCGATGAGCGACGAGGAGGTGCTTCAGGTCGCCGGCCGGCTGGACGCGGCGATGGCGGGCGGGCAGACGCAGAACGAGCGACTGCTCATCCTGATTGTCCTGATCCTCCTGCTGCTGCTGCTCCTCTAGGCGGCGAGTTTAGCGGCGGCTTCAAGCCGCGAGTTCTACGGGTTCCATGCGGTCGTTCACCGTGTGGAGCCGTACTGGTCGGCGCCACACGCGCCGCACGTACTCGAGCACCTTGCGGGCCCGGGCGATGTCCAGCCCGCGCCCGTCGCTCCCCGCGTCGTGCTGCAGCGCAAGCGAGCCGTCGTGGTGCAGGTCGACCGCCGCGACGCGCGGCGCGCCGAAGTTGAACTTGGGCGCGAGGATCGCCTCGCGCACCGCCTCGAGCGAGCGGCTCGCCACCCGGATCTCGTCGCCCGGCCGAGTCTCGTAGACGAACAGGCCCGACTTCTCCGCGATCTCACGGTCGAGCCAGTTGCGGATGAAGCCGAAATCGTCCTCCTCGCGGCGCACCTCCATCGCTCTCGCCATGCCTTGGCGCTCGATGATGTGCTCCCAGAGCGTGAAGCCGAGGTGGTAGGGATTGATCCCGAGCGCGGTCTGCTCGCCCGTGGCGAAGGGGCGCACCACGTCGGAGTGCGCCTTGATCGCCGCGAGGTAGGTTGGCTGCGGCAGGAAATCGGCCTCGCGCAGCAGCCGCGCGTGCCAGTAGGACGCCCAGCCCTCGTTCATGATCTGGCAGGCGAACACCGGATAGAAGTACAGCGACTCCGCCCGCACCGCGAGGAAGATGTCGCGCTCCCACTGCTCGAGCTCGGGCGCGTAGTTCGCGATGAACCACAGCAGGTCGTACTCGGGATGCGGCGGCACCGCCGCGCGGATCGGGCCGAGATAGGGCGTCGGCGGCGTCTCCTCGCCAGGCAACTGGCCGAAACGCGCTTGGAACTCGCTCTTCCTGGGCAAACCCTTCTCCGGGACGAACTCCGGGTACGGCGTGCGGTGCAGCTCGCCGTCCACGTCCACATGCGACTCGAGGGCGAGGGCGGCGTCGAGCACCGCCTCGACGCGCTCCACACCTACCGCCTCGATCGCGAGCTGGATGCGATGCGCGTGCGCCGCGGCCTTCTCTACGATGTTGCCGCCCGCCATACGATGGAAGCGCGCGAAGAGCTGGTTGTTCTTGGCGAAGTCGGCATGGCCGAGCACGTGCGCGGTGACCAGCGAGTTCTCGGCGAGCGAGTTGCCGTCCATCAGGAAGGCGCGGCAGGGATCGCCGGGGAACATCACCTCGAAGATCTTCGAGTGCCCCATGCTCTGGCGCACCAGCTGGTGGATGTAGCGCACGCCGAAGGACCAGTGCGGCATGCGGATCGGCAGGCCGTACACTGCAATCTCGGTCATGAGGCTCGCCGGGGCCATCTCGAAGTCGACGGGGTAGTAATCCAGGCCCAGGCGCCTCGCCAGCCCCTCGATGCCTTCGGCGTACTCGCGCAGCTCACTCATGCGCGGCCTGCGACTGGAAGAACTCGCGGATCGCGCGCCACACGTCGTCCTGGCTCGCCACGTGGCTCACGCCGATCGCGTGGCTGCGGCTCTTCAGCTCGTGGAAGATCTCGACGAGCTGCGTGTCGCGCGGACGGAAAGTGGCGATGCCGCCGGTCTCGATGTAGCCGGCGTAGTTGACCTGCGAGGCGATCGCCGCGAGCGCCGCGGCCGCGGGCTCGCGGTCCTCGGCGGCGTTCTCGCCGTCCGAGGCATAGAAGAAATAGACGTTGTAGCGCGAAGGGTCGTAGCGCGCGGCCATCACGTCCAGCGCGAGCTGCGCGACGCTGGAGGTGACCGTACCGCCGCTCGAGGAGGCCTGGAAGAACTGGCTCTCCTCGAACTCCCAGGCCTGCGCGGCGTGGGCGAGAAACACCGTCTCCACCTTCGCGTACTGCCGGCGAATGCCCTGCAGGGCGAAGAAGAAGAACTGCTTGGCGAGCCGCCGCTGCGCCTCGTCCATGGAGCCAGAGACGTCGAGCGCGAAGATCACCGCGGCGTTGGTCGCCGGGGAGGCGCGCCGCACGAGCTGGCGGAAGCGCAGGTCGTCGTTCGTGAACGCGAGCGCGTCCCCCTGCTGGATCGACCTGCGCTTGACCGCCTCTTTCAGCGTGCGCCGGCGGTCGAGCCGCGCGCGCGCGCCGCGCTTATCCCAGCCCTCGCGCACGTAGTCGGGTTCCTCCATCACCGCCGAGCGCTTGGGCTTGAGCTCCGGGAGCTTGAGCTCCTCCCAAAGCCAGTCGACGATCTCGTCGATCTTCAGCTCGACGACGAAGCGGATCTCGCCGTCGCCCGTGCCGCCGGCTTGCGCCCCGCGCTCCGCCTCCTCGCGTCCCGGCTGCAGGATGTCGCCGGGCTCGCCGCGGCCCTGGCCCGCGCCCTGCGCCACCGCCGCGTCGGCGAGCCGCAGGCGCGCGTGCTCGAGGAACCTGACCGGCACTACCACGGTGCGGTTCCCCGGGCGGCTCATCAGATCCGCGCCGGCGAGCAGATCGGGCAGGGTCTCCCTCACTGCGTCGCGCACCTTCTCGTTGTGGCGCAGCCAGTCGCGCGCGCCGCGCGAGAAGAGCTCGTACCAGGGCGTCTCGGCGGCGATGCGGATGGTCATGATAGCGGCTTCATTCCTGCGCCAGCAGGGTGGTCACGTAGTTGAGCGCCTCGCGCGCGCTGTGCGCGTCGTAGCCGTACTCGTCCACGAGACGCTTTTCCACCACCGAGATCTTCTGGCGCGTCTCCTCGTCGGGCCGCGCGGAGGAGGAAACCAGGCGCAGCACGTCACGGCGCTGCTCGAAGAGGTATTGCTCTACCGCGTCGTGCAGCGGTGCGTGGGAGTCGAGCGTGAACTTCTCGCCGCGCTTGTAGGCGCCCATCGCCTTCCTCACCACCTCCTGGCGGAAGGAGAGCTTGCCCGACTCGGAAATGCGGATCTTCTCCTCGACCGAGCGCAGGAAGCGCTCGTCGGGCTTGCGATCCTCGCTCGTGATCGGGTCGCGGATAGTGCGGTTGTCGAGCGTCGCCTCGACCTCGTCGAGGTACTTGTCAAGCAGCTCCTGCGCTTCCTGCTCGAAGGACACGAACAGCGCCTTGTGCACGTCCTCCTTCACCCAGCGGTTGTAGAAGTCCTTGCGCACTGCGACGAGGAAGTCGACCCACTTGCGCTTCTTCTTGCCGTCCATGCGCACGTCGGACTCGATCGCGTCCTTGAGCGCGATCAGGACCTCCATCGTGGTGAGGCTCTTCGCCTGCGACTGGATGATGGCGTTCGACAGCGCGTTGATGATGAAGCGCGGCGAGACGCCCGAGAGGCCTTCCTCCGGGTTGCGCGCGCGGATCTTCTCCACCTCCGCGGTGGCGATGCCTTCCACGTCCTCGCCCGCGTACATGCGCACCTTCTTCACGTTCTCGGCCTCGCGCTCGTCGCCCTCGGCGAGGCGCGTGAGCACCGCGAACACCGCCGCCACGTGCAGCGCGTGCGGGTCCAGGTGGACCTCGCGGAACGCCTGGGTCGAGGAGCAGAGCTTGCGGTAGATGCGCGCCTCCTCCTTGTAGTGCAGCGTGTAGGGCACCTGGATGATGACCATGCGGTCGAGCAGCGCCTCGTTCTCCGCCTCTTGCAGGAACTTGCGGAACTCGGCGAGGTTGGTGTGCGCGACGATCGTCTCGTCGAGGTGGATGAGCGGGAAGCGCGACACCTTGACGTTCTTCTCCTGCGTCAGCGTGAGCAGCAGGTACAGGAACTCGCGCTTCACCTTGAGGATCTCGATCATCTCGAGCAGGCCCCGGCTCGCGGCGAACACCGCGCCCGACCACGACCAGGCGCGCGGGTCGCCCTCGTCGCCGTACTGCGAGACCTTGGAGAGGTCGACCGAGCCCACCAGGTCGGCGATGTCGGCGGTGGTCGGGTCGTGCGGCGCGTAGGTGCCTACGCCGATGCGTCCGGCCTCCGAGATGAAGATCCGCTCCACCGGCATCTGCATGAAGTCGCCGGCGAACTCCTGCTGCACGCGGTGCGCGCAGTAAGGGCAGAGCTCGCCGGAGATCTCCACCCCGTAGGCCTGGCGGAACTGCGGCCGCAGGGTGTGCGGGACGAGGTGCAGCGGCGACTCGTGCACCGGGCAGCCGTGGATGGCATAGAGCGCGCCGGCGTCCGAGCGGCTGTAGGCCTCCAGGCCGCGCTTGAGCAGGATCACCATGCTCGACTTGCCGCCCGAGGGCGGGCCGAGCAGCAGCAGCAGCCGCCTGCCGACCTCGGAGCCCGAGGCCGCGGCCTTGAAGTAGTCCTGCACGCGCGTGATGGTCTCGTCGATCCCGTACAGCTCGTCGCCGAAAAGCCGACCTTCAGCGCGCATCATGTCCCAGATGTACTGGTGGCTCGTGCGGGTGATGCCCTTGGAATCGGTCGGGAAAACCCCCTCGAGGAACGCGGCGAGGGTGCCGCTCCAGCGCGCGGCGCGGTGTTCCTTGGTAAAGTGCGCGAGCGACTTGAGAAACCCGGAGTGCCGTTCGGCGAGCGCATGGTCCTTCATGACGAGCATCTCCTCAATCATGTGAATCCTCCGTCGGGTTCAAAGCAAGATTTGTCCCGAAGCGTTCCTTTTGTCACAATTTGTTGCAGCCCCACTAGCGCATGCTTATCCTTTCCAACGGTCCACTTGGTCTAGCGTTGACCGGCGATGCTTAAAGAAATTCACGGCGTCGCTGACGATCCGCCGGCGCGGCGGCGCTGGTTCCACGACGAGTACTTCGACCTGTTCGTGTGGCAGGCCGAGGGACGCGTGACGCTCTTTCAGCTTTGCTACGGCATGGACTCGAGCGAGCGTGCACTGGTGTGGGACGCCCAGCGCGGCTTCTTCCACGACGGACCTCCCGCATCGCAGGAAGTGGTTTCACGCTTCGACGACGCCGCCGCCCAGCTTCCGGAGGACATCCGGCGCGAGGTGCGCGAGAAGATGCACGAGTTCGCCGGCAGCCGCATTGCCGTCACCTCGCGCCGCAAGCGCTTTCGCCGCGCCGACTGGCAGCGCTAGCTGTAGAGGTTCGATGACATGGGGATGATGGTCGACGGGGTATGGCGCGACATTGCGCGCGACACCGCGTCGAGCGGCGGGGCATTCGTCCGTGCCGAAAGCGTCTTCCGGGAAAGGGTCGAGGAGCCGCAGGCCGGACGCTACGTGCTGTTCGTCTCTCGCGCCTGCCCCTGGGCGCACCGCACCCTCGTGGTGCGCGCGCTGAAGGGCCTGGAGCGTGCCCTCCCGGTGCGATACGTCCTGCCGTATATGGGCGCAAACGGCTGGGAATTCCCGGCAGGCGAAGAGTTTCGCTATTTGCACCAGGCGTACGCGGCCTCGCGCGCGGGATATACCGGCCGGGTCACCGTACCGGCGCTCTGGGACACCCGGGCGCAGCGCATCGTCAACAACGAATCGGCCGAGATCCTGCGCATGCTGAACCGCGATTTCGACCGTTTCGCGCGCCGGCGGCTGCCCGACCTGTATCCTCCTGCGCTCGCGCGCGAGATCGATGCCGTGAACGAGCGTGTGTACCGGGGGCTCAACAACGGGGTATACCGCGCGGGGTTCGCCACCGCGCAGGACAAGTACGAGGAGGCGGTCGAGGGCGTCTTCGCGACGCTCGACTGGCTGGAGCGGCGCCTGGCGGGGCGCCGGTGGCTCTGCGGCGCGCGTCTCACCGAGGCGGACGTTCGCCTGTTCACCACGCTGATCCGCTTCGACGCGGTCTACATCACACACTTCAAATGCAACCTGCGGCGGCTGGTGGACTATCCGAGGCTATGGCGCTACACGCGGAGGTTCTACGCGCTCCCAGGGGTGGCGCGTACGGTCGATCTGGCCGAGATCAAGGACCACTACTTCCGCAGCCACCGGCACCTCAACCCGACGGGAATCGTTCCGCGCGGGCCGCGGCTCGACTTGCGGCTGCACTGAGCCTCGCGGCGGCGGCGGCTGCGCACGCGCAGGTCGACCCGATCGGCGGCGCGGTGGCCGACGACGGCCACGGCGTCGGCTTCGCCGTGCGCGCGGAGCAATCGCCCTACGAGGGCGAAGGCGTGCGCCTGGACTTCCTGCCGCTCTATCTCTACGAGGGCAGCCCACTCTACCTGCGCTCCTCGCGCATCGGCCTGAAGCTCGACGCGGCGGGCTGGCGCTTCGATCTGTTCCTGCAGCGGCGCTTCGAGGGCTACCCGACCGAGGACATCCCCGCCGCGCTCGAGGGCATGCAGCGCCGCGAGTTCGGCGCCGACGCCGGGCTCGGCGTGTCGCGACGGATCGGCGCGGGGCGGGCATACGTGGAGGCATTGCGCGACGCGAGCGCCGTCTCTCACGGCGCGGAGCTGCGCCTGGGCTACCGCCACGAGATCGAGCGCGGCCGGCTGCGCCTGTGGCCGACGGTGGCGATCGGCCTGCGCGACGGCACGCTCAACAACTACTACTACGGCGTCGAGCCCTCCGAGGCGACCGCCGACCGGCCTCGCTACACCCCTGGCTCGGGCGTCCAGATCGAGGTGGGCGCGCAGGCCGCCTACCGCCTCACCGAGGGCTGGCAGGTGCTCGCCGGCCTCACGGCCACCCGACGAGCGCAGGGCGTGCTCGACAGCCCGGTGGTCGAGGACAGGGGCGTCGACTTCGGCGCGATGCTGGGCATCATGTATGACTTCACGCCCTACCAGCCCAAGGCCTGGTCCGACGGCCGTCCGGTGATCCTGCGCGCCTTCTACGGCAACTCGAGCGACTGCGACGTGATGCAGACCGTGCAGCTCGCCTGCACGTCGACGCACACGCTGGACCCGACCAGCGTGGCCGGGTTCGAGGTGGGGAGGCCGGTGGTACTGCGGCTGCACGACTGGCCGCTCGACATCGTCGCGTTCGTCGGCCTGCTGCGGCACAAGGAGAAGGGTCTCCAGGAGGACTTCTGGCAGGTGAACGGCCAGATCAAGGCCGTTTTCTATGGGTTTCCGTGGTCGCACCGGGTCAAGACGCGCATCGCCTTCGGCGTCGGGCTTTCCTACGCGCAGGAGGTGCCGATCATGGAGCAGCGCGATCAGGAGGCGCGCGGGCGCGAGACCTCGAAGCTGCTCAACTACATGGACCCCTCCATCGACGTCAGCCTGGGCGACCTGATCGGCGTGAAGAGCCTGGAGAAGACCTACGTCGGACTGGGCGTTTCGCACCGCTCGGGCATCTTCGGCTCCTCCCAGCTCTTCAACAACGTGAACGGCGGCTCGAACTACATCTACACCCACGTCGAGAGCTGGTTCTAGCCCGAGGACGAGTAGCCGCCGTCCACCGGGATCGCCGTGCCGGTGATGAAGTCCGAGGCGGCGCTCGCCAGGAACACCGCGATGCCCTCCAGGTCCCGCGGCTCGCCCCAGCGTCCGGCGGGCGTGCGCGCAAGCACGCGCTCGTGCAGCCCGCTCACGTCCTGGCGCGCGCGCTGCGTGAGCGCCGTGTCGATCCACCCGGGCAGCACCGCGTTTACCTGGATGTTGTCGCGCGCCCAGGCGCAGGCGAGCGCCTTGGTGAGCTGCACGATGCCGCCTTTGCTCGCTCCGTAGGGCGCGACGAACGCGGCGCCGAAGAGCGACATCATGGAGCCGACGTTGACGATCTTGCCGCCGCCCGCGGCGCGCAGGTGCCCATAGGCCGTCTGGGAAGCGACGAAGGCGCTGGTGAGGTTGGTGTCGAGCACCAGGCGCCATTCGTCCACGGTGTAGTCCTGCGGCGGCTTGCGGATGTTGATGCCGGCGTTGTTCACCAGGATGTCGAGCCGCCCGAGGCGCTCGCGCGCCTCATCGACCATGGCGCGGCACGAAGTCTCGCGCGACAGATCGGCGCGGATCGCCACCACCTTCGCGCCCAGGCCGGCGAGCTCCTTCGCTGCCGCAGCGTTCTTTTCCTCCTGCCGGCCGGCGACCGCGATCGCCGCCCCCGCCTGCGCCAGGCCGCGCGCCATCGCGAGGCCGATGCCGCCGTTGCCGCCGGTGACCAGCGCGGCCTTGCCCTTGAGATCGAACATGTTCATGGGTAGACTCTCGATACTTGACTAAGTCAACTATTTAGCAGAATGGCAACCCCGGTGGAAGCGGTCCGCCGCTTCAATCGATTCTATACACGCCGCATCGGCGTGCTGCAGGACCGCTCGCTCTACCGCCCGTACTCGCTCGCCGAGGCGCGGGTGCTTTACGAGCTCGGGCATCGCGACGCCCCCACTGCCGGCGCGCTCGCGCAGGAGCTCGGGATCGACACCGGCTATTTGAGCCGCATCCTCAAGGCCTTCGCTCGCCGCGGATTGGTGAGCGCGGGGCGCGCGCCGAGCGACGCGCGCCGCCGGCCGCTTTCGCTCACGCCGGCGGGGAAGAAGGCCTGCGCGGCGCTCGAGGCGCGCTCGCGCAAGGAGGTTGGCGCCATGCTCGAGGAGGTTCCCGCGTCCGCCCGCACGCAGCTGGCGAGCGCCATGGCGGAGGTCGAGAGACTCATAGAGAAAGAAGCGCCGGGCGTTTCCCTGCGTCCCCATCGTCCCGGCGACATGGGCTGGGTGGTGCATCGCCACGGCGTGCTCTACTTCCGGGAATACGGCTGGGACGAGCGCTTCGAGGCGCTCGTCGCCGGCATCGCCAAAGACTTCATCGAGAAGCTCGACTCCGAGCGCGAGCGCTGCTGGATCGCCGAGATGGGCGGTCGGCCCGTTGGCTCGGTCTTCGTCGTGCAGCAGTCAAAAACGGTGGCGAAGCTGCGCCTTCTCCTCGTGGAGCCGGAAGCGCGGGGGCAGGGGCTCGGCCGCCGGCTCGTCGACGAGTGCATCGCCTTCGCGCGCGCCAAGGGCTACCGCAGGCTCGTCCTGTGGACCCAATCCTGCCTGGCGGCCGCGCGCGCGATCTACAAGGCGGCGGGCTTCCGGCGCACCCGGACCGAGCGCCACGGCTCGTTCGGCTATCATCTGACCGGAGAATACTGGGAACTCGAACTCTAGGAGGAGGCGTGGACCTCTCGGCGAAAGGCATGCGCGTGCTCGTTACGGCGGGCGGCGCGGGAATCGGCCGCGTCATCGCGCAAACCTTCCGCGAGCATGGTGCGTTGGTGCACACCTGCGACGTGGATGCCTCGACCAAGCCGGACACCGTCTGCGACGTGTCGAAGCTGGTGGAGGTGGACCGGCTCTTCGAGCAGGTTGAGAAGGCCCTGGGCGGCCTGGACGTGCTCGTCAACAACGCCGGCATCGCCGGCCCGACGGCCAAGGTCGAGGACATCAGCCCCGAGGACTGGGACCGCACCATCGCCATCGACCTTTCCGGCATGTTCTACTGCACGCGCAAGGCGATGCCGATGATCAAGCGCGCGGGCGGCGGCAGCATCGTCAACCTGTCCTCCGCCGCCGGTCGGCACGGCTTTCCCCAGCGCACGCCCTATTCGGCCGCAAAGTGGGGTGTGGTCGGGTTCACGAAAAGCCTCGCGGTGGAGGCGGGGCCGGACAAGGTGCGCGTCAACGCCATTCTGCCCGGGATCGTCGAAGGCGAGCGCATCGAGCGCGTGATCGCCGCGAAGGCGAAGGCGACCGGCGTGAGCCACGAGGAATTCCGGCAGAAGCTCCTCGAGACCACCAGCCTGCGCTCCACCGTGACGCAGCAGGACATCGCGAACATGGCGCTCTTTCTGTGCACGAAGCCGGGGGAGCGCATTACGGGACAGGCCATTCCTGTCGATGCCGACGTGAGGTACCTCGTTTAATGTCAGCGGCGCAAGGCAAAGTCATCATCACGTGCGCGGTGACGGGCTCGATCCACACGCCCACCATGTCGCCGCATCTCCCCATCACACCCGAGGAGATCGCGGAGGCGGCGATCGGCGCGGCGGAGGCCGGCGCGGCGATCGTGCACCTGCACGCGCGCGACCCGCAGGACGGGCGGCCGACGCAGGACCCGAAGTACTTCCGCGAGTTCGGAGCGAAGATCAAGGCGGCGAGCAACGTCGTGCTCAACTTCACCACCGGCGGGGCGCCCACCATGTCGATCGAGGAGCGCCTGCAGCCCGCGCTGCAGCTCAAGCCGGAGGTCGCCTCGCTCAACATGGGCTCGATGAACTTCGGCCTTTACGAGATGCTCGGGCGCTACAAGGAGTTCAAGCACGACTGGGAGAAGCCCTACCTCGCCGCGAGCGACGACAGGATCTTCAAGAACACCTTCAAGGACATCGCATACATCCTCCAATCGTGTTCTCAGAATGAGACCCGTTTTGAGATCGAGTGCTACGACATCGGGCACCTCTACACCGCGGCGCATTTTCTGGACCGCGGGCTGGTGAAGCCGCCGCTGCTCATCCAGTCGGTCTTCGGCATCCGCGGCGGCATCGGGCCGCACCCCGAGGACGTGATGCACATGAAGCGCACCGCCGACCGGCTCTTCGGCGACGCGTACTACTGGTCGGTGCTCGGCGCCGGCCGCAACCAGATGTTCATCGCCGCGATGAGCGCCGTGATGGGCGGCAACGTGCGCGTCGGGCTGGAGGATAGCCTCTGGCTCGGGCGCGGGCAGCTCGCGAAATCGAACGCCGAGCAGGTCGCCAAGGCGCGGCGCATCCTGGAGGAGCTCGGACTGGTGGTCGCGACGCCGGACGATGCGCGGCAGATGCTCAAACTGAAAGGGGGCAGGAATGTGGCTTTCTAGGATTCTCCAGTTACTTGTCATCCTCGGGTTTTGCGCGGCCGCCACGGCCCAGGACTGGCCGGCGAAGCCGGTGAAGTTCGTCGTGCCGTTCCCGCCGGGCGGCACGGTCGACCCGCTCGCGCGGCTCATGGCGGCGAAGCTGGGCGAGTCGCTCAAGGGCCAGTTCATCGTCGAGAACCGCCCGGGCGCGGGCGGCTCGATTGGCACGGCGCAGGTCGCGAAGGCGCCGGCCGACGGCTACACGTTCGTCTTCGTCTTCGACTCGCACGGCGTCAACCAGGCGCTCATCAAGAGCCTGCCATACGACACGGTGCGCGACTTCGCGCCGGTCATGCTCGTGGGCACCGCGCCCTACGCCATCGCCACGCGAGCGGACAAGCCCTACCAGTCCTTCCGCGACGTGATCCAGGCAGCCAAGGCGAAGCCCGAAGCGGTCACCATCGGCTCCATCGGCAACGGCACGCTCGGGCACCTCACCGCGCTGCTCGCGCAACAGCAGGGGGGGTTCAAGCTCTCCCACGTGCCCTTCGCCGGCGGCGGGCCGATGACGCAGAATATGCTCGGCGGCCACATCGAGCTCGGCATCGGCTCGGCGGCGCTGCTCACGCCGCACGTGCGCGGCGGCAAGATGCGCGCGCTCGCCACCACCGGGGAGAAGCGCGCGGCGTCGCTTCCCGACGTGCCGACGCTCGCCGAGCAGGGCATCCCGGGCGTGGTGGCGCTCGCCTGGTGGGGGATCTTCGCGCCGGGCGGTACGCCACAACCCGTGATGCAGAAATTCTGGGCCGAGCTGAAGAAGGCGCTCGACCAGCCCGACGTGCGCAAGTCGCTCTCCGAGGGCGTGGGCATGGAGATCATCGCGGCGAGCCCGGAGGCGACGCAGCGGTTCCTGCTCGCAGAGATGCAGCGCTGGGGCAAGGTGGTGAGCGACCACGGCGTGAAGGTGGACTGAGCGCCGGAGGACCGCGCCCGGTTGTTCAGGCTTTCCTACCTTCCGCCGCTGCTCGTCTACGCGGCGTACGGCGTCTCGGGGCTGACGGGCATCGTCGGCGCCTTCTTCGTCAAGGACTACCTCGACGTCACGGCGGCATTCCTCGCCGGGCTCGCTTTCTGGGCCGGCATCCCGTGGGCGCTGAAGATGCCCGTCGGACACCTCGTGGACCTCATCTGGCGCTGGAAGGCGGCGCTTGTCTGGCTCGGCGCGGGGATGATCGCGGCGAGCCTGCTCATCATGATCGGCCTCATCAGCCACATGGAGGCGATGCGTGCGGTGATGAGCCCCACCGCCTGGTTCGTCACCGCGTCGCTCGTCGCGCCCACTGGCTACATGATCCAGGACGCGGTGGCCGATGCGATGACCGTCGAGGCAGTGCCGCGCGTGGACGAGAACGGGCGGCCCTACGACCAGGTGGCGCTGAAGTCGATGCACACCACCATGCAGACGCTGGGGCGCGTCGCCGTCATCGGCGGCCTCGCGCTCGTGGCGCTCGCCAACGTTTACCTCTTCTACGGCACCGAGCAGCTGCCGCAACCCGAGCGCCGGGCGCTCTATGCTCGCGTCTACTGGCTCGCGCTCGTCATCCCGGCGCTCTCGGTGACCGGGGTCGTCGTGCACCGCTTCACGCGCGCGCGCGATGCGACCCCGGCCGGGGACAAGACGCGCCCCAACTGGTGGATCCTCGGCGGAAGCCTGGTGTTCGTCGCCATCACGCTTTCTGTCGCCCTGAGCGGCGTGGCCGCGGCGCAGGAAATCATCTTCGCCGGGTCATTCGCGGTGATCCTGTTCTTGTTATGGCGGCTCGCCCGCGAGCTCTCGCCGGTAGCGCGCGAGACGCTGGTGGCGACCGCGCTCATCATCTTCGTGTTCCGCGCCATGCCCACCGTCGGCCCCGGGTATCAGTGGTGGTCGATCGACATCCTGAGGTTCGACGAGTCCTTCTTCGCCCGGCTGCAGCTCATCGCCTACGCGCTCACGCTCGTCGGCATGTTCGTGTTCCGCCGCTACATGGCCGACAAGCCGATCTCGAGCATCATCGTCATGCTCAGCATCGTGGGCGGCGTGCTGTCGCTGCCCAACATCGGCATGTACTACGGTCTGCATGAGTGGACCGCGCGCCACACCGGCGGCGTGGTCGGCGCCCGCTTCATCGCGATCATCGACACCGCGCTCGAGTCGCCGCTCGGCCAGATCGCCATGATCCCGATGCTCGCGTGGATCGCCAATTCCGCCCCGGCGCACATGAAGGCGACCTACTTCGCGGTGATGGCCTCCTTCTCCAATCTGGCGCTCTCCGCGGCGCAGCTCGGCACCAAATACGCGAACCAGGTCTTCACCGTGAGCCGCGAGGTGAAGGACCGCGCCACCGGCGCCGTCAAAGTGGCGCAGGACTACAGTGAGCTTGGGATCCTGCTCATCTCCGTCACGGTGGTGACGCTCCTCGTGCCGCTCGCCGTGGTCGCGGGGGTGCGGCTCCTGCGCCTGCGCACGGCCTGAAACTTGCCTGCGGGGGGGCATGAACCCCCGAGAGCTCACCGCCCGCAAGGTCCACGCGGCGCTCGAGCGCGAGCCGCGCGTCAACCTCCACCGCCGACCCATCCGCATTCACGCGCAGGACGGCGCCGTCATCCTGGAAGGCGAGGTGGCCGACGTGGCCGCGAAGAAGCTGGCCCTGGAAGCGGCGGCGGCGGCCGAGGGCGTGAGCGGCGTAGTGGACCGGCTGCGCGTCGATCCCGGCGAGGCGCGCGGCGACGGGGCGATCCGCGACTCGTTCGCGCGGCTGCTGCTCGAGCAGGCGGAGTTCCTGAACTGCACGGTACGCGTGCGTACCAACGAGAAGAGCGCCGTGCTGAGAAAGAAGGAAGACGGCGCGGGCGACATCGAGATCTCGGTGACCGACGGCGTGATCCTGCTCGAAGGCCGCATGATCAGCGTGCCGCACCGGCTCTTCGCCGGCGCGGTAGCCTGGTGGACGCCGGGACGGCGCGATGTGATCAACGCCCTCGAGGTCGTGCCGCCCTACGAGGAGCGCGACGAGGAGGTGACCGAGGCGCTCCGCCTCGCGCTGGAGGCCGACCCGCTGCTCGAAGCCGACCAGATCCGCTCGCAGTGCCGCGACTGGGTGGTGACGCTCGAGGGTGCCGTTCCCACCGAGGAGCAGCGCCACCGCGCCGAGCTCGGCGCCTGGTCGCTCTCCGGCGTCGACAAGGTGATCAACCGCCTCCAGGTCGCGCCCCAACGCTAAGGAGATCTCATGGCAAGCAGGAAACAGAAGGCCGCCGCCCGGCGGAACGTCAAGAAGGCGCAAAAGGCGGCAAAGAGCAAGAAGACGCTCAAGCACCTGCCGAAGAAGACCCGTCGCGCGCTTGGCAAGGAAGGCGCCAAGGCGGCGAAGCGCAAGCGCAAGGCGCGCCCATAGTCACCAATCCAGACAAGATCCTCTTCCCGATGCCGGGGTACACGAAGCGCGACCTGGTCGAGTATTACCTCGCCGTGGCGGAAGGCGCGCTGCGCGGCGCGGGCAGGCGAAGCGGCCTGCATCCATCGAGGTGACGCGCATGCGCTTTCCCTCGGGACGCAGCGCCGACGAGGTCGTGCCCCGCTGCGCCGAGGACCTCGCTTGGATGGCGAACCTGGGGTGCCTGGAGCTCCATCCGCACCCGGTACGCGCGGAGGACCTCGACCATCCGGACGAGCTGCGCATCGACCTGGATCCGGTGCCCGGGGTGAGATGGCGACAGGTCCGCGAAGTCGCGGTCATCACGAGATCCCTCCTGGAAGACTTCTCGCTGGCCGGGTACCCGAAAACGTCCGGCAAGCGGGGCCTGCACATCTACGTGCGGATCGAGCCGCGCTGGGGCTTCGACGAGGTGCGCCGCGCCGCGCTCGCGCTCGCGCTGCGCTGGGAGGAGGTCGCGGACTGCGAGCCGGGCGACTTCACGCTGGCCAGCATGCCGGCGCGCTTCAAGCGCATCGGCGACCCGCACGCCGCCATCGACGCGCGGGCGTTTCCGCTCGATCCTCTCCTGGATCTCTTCGAGCGGCAGGGGCAGGGCGACGCGCCCTGGCCGCCGTACTACCGCAAGCGCGCTACCGGAAGATCTTCTTCAGCTCGTAGGGCGTAGCCGTCTCCAGCTGGGCATAGGTGCATTCGCTTGGCGGCTTGTCCGGCCGCCAGCGCAGGAAGATTGCCGCGTGGCGGAAGCGCTCGCCCTGCATGTGGTCGTACTTCACCTCCGCGACGCGCTCGATCGCGAGCGGCTCCCACGACAGGTCCTTTCCCGCGCTCCAGCGGCTCGTCGCGCCGATGTCGCGGTGGCGCCACGGGTGTTCGTCGATCGAACTCCGAAGCCGGGAAAGATCCTTCGCCAGTTTCTTGCGCGTCGCCATGTCGAACGAGGAAGTCACGCCGACGTGGTGCAGCTCGCCCGCATCATCGTAGAGGCCGAGAAGGAGAGAGCCTACGGCGCCGGGCGCTTTCTTGTACCAGCGGAAGCCCGCAACGATGCAATCGGCGGTGCGCGCGTGCTTTACCTTCACCATCGCGCGCTTGCCCGGCAGGTAGGGCGCGCCGGCGGGCTTGGCAACGACGCCATCGAGCCCCGCGCCCTCGAACTGCTCGAGCCAGTCCAGCGCGAGCTCGCGGTCGCGCGTCACCGGCGTAAGGTAGAGCGGCGGCTTCGCCTGGGCGAGCAGCTTCTCAAGCTGCTCGCGTCGCTCCGCCTGGGGCTCGCGCATCAGGTCCTTCCCCCCTGTCATCAGGACGTCGAAAGCCACAAAGGACGAGGGCGTCTCCTTCGCGAGCTTCGCGACGCGCGATCCGGCGGGATGCAGGCGCAGCTGCAGCGCATCGAAGTCGAGGCCCTTCGGCGTGGCGATGACGATCTCGCCGTCGAGCACGCAGCGCTGCGGCAGCCGCTCGAGGAGCGCGTCGTGCAGCTCCGGGAAGTAGCGATCGAGTGGCCGCAGGTCGCGGCTCTGGATGAAAAGCTCGCGCCCATTGCGGAACACGATCGCCCGGAACCCGTCCCACTTGGGCTCGTAGAGCCAGCCTTCACCCGCCGGCAGCTTGTCGGCGAGCTTCGCCAGCATCGGCTCGATCGGTTTGCGCGCGCGCGCCGGGGCGTCCATGATGGAAGCCGGAGGCAAGACACATGCGCAGGCTGGAGGTACGGCCGCTCACGCCCGGTCGCTGGTCGGATCTCCAAGCGCTCTTCGGCGCACCGGGATGCGGCGTTGCGCGGCGCTGCTGGTGCATGTATTACAGGCGCAGCGGCGGCGTGGCCCGCGCGCTGCTCGCCGGGGCGATCGCCTACGCGCGAAAACGCGGGGCGCGCCTGCTCGAGGCCTACCCGGTCGACCGGCCCGCCCGCTCGCGGGACGACGCGATGTGGTTCGGCGCGAAATCGATGTACGACCGCGCCGGCTTCGTCGAGGTGGTGCGGCGAAAGCGCGACCGGCCGGTCATGCGCCGCCGCGTTCGGTGACGAATGCCTCGCCCAGCTTCATGCGGACGTACTCTTCCTCGCCCAGCGCTTCGCGAAGCTGCGGGTAGCGCGTGATGGCCGCGTACCAGCGACGCAGGCGCGCTTCCAGGCGCTGCGAAGGCGACTCCTCGAGCGATTCGAGCAAGGCCTCGATCGCGAGGTAATGGCGCATGGCGCCGCGTTCGATGACGCCGCGCACGCCTGCGACGTGGCGCGGCTCGCCGTCCGCGCCGTGTCCCGCCACGCTGAAGCCGACCTTGTCGCGGCCGCTGGTGGCGAGGTAAGCGTTCATCGTCATGCGCGCGAGCAGCCCCAGCTCGTACGCGTAGGAGAGGTGCAGAAAGGTCCGCTCGGCTCCGAGTGGTGCCGCCTCGAGCCGGATGCGGTAGTCCCGCGTTCCGAGCGGCCCGGAGCGGGCGGTAAGGGCGACGCGTACGTAGTCCGACCCGGTGGTGGCGAGCTCGTAGTCGAACGTGACGCGATGCGCGTCCTGGACGTCCTGGCGCGGCTCGCGGGTAATGAACGCGGTGACCGTAGGCCCGGCGCCAGTGCCCGGCGCCTCGCAGCGCTTCACGTTCACCTGCAGCAGGAGGATACGGCACCAGTTGTCCGGCCGCGCGAGCGCCGGCGCGACGCGGCCGTAGGGCTCGTCGAGCACCGCGTACACGTCGCCCTGGTGCGCGTTCTCCCCGCCGTTCGACTCGATGTGCAGCGGCCGGCCGAACGGGTTCTTGGCCAGCTTGTCGCGCAGCGCCTCGTGGCGCGCCTGCAGCGCTTCGGCGTTACCGGCGGGGGCCGGGCCGGGCAGGAGCAGCAGGGCAGCGAGCAGGGCGCGCAGCATGGCGCCCAGCGAGCAAGAAACGCTCCGCGCTAAGATTGTCCGCATGAAGACCCATACCGGCGGCTGCCATTGCGGTCGCGTGCGCTTCGAGGTGACGGCGCCCGCGCAGATCGATGTCACCGACTGCAACTGCTCCATGTGCGCCAAGGCAGGCTACCTGCACCTCATCGTTCCCAGGGCTCGCTTCAAGCTGCTGTCGGGCGAGGACGCCCTGAGCACCTACCAGTTCAATACCGGCACGGCGAAACATCTGTTCTGCAAGACCTGCGGCATCAAGTCCTTCTACGTGCCGCGCTCCCACCCGGACGCGTTCAGCGTGAACGCGCGCTGCCTCGACGAAGGCACGGTGGAGTCGATGAACGTCGTGAAAAAGGACGGGCGGAACTGGGAGAAGACCTACCAGCGGGGGGCGTGAGCGTGCGCCCCGTCGTTGCGTACAAACAGCTCGCCGGCGCTTCATGGCGCAGAGCGCTGCTGTAGCCTGGGTGCACGACGCGGCCCCCGAGGCGCGGGCGCTGCTCGTGTGCGCCCACGGCGCCGGCGGGCACCGCGACGACCGCCACATGCTCTCCCTGAGCAATGTCCTGGTCGGAACGGGCATCGACATGGTGCGGTTCAATTTCGACTACCGGGAGCGAGGCTCGAGGCGCATCGACCCGATGCCGAAGCTCAAGGCGTGCATGCGCGCAGTGGTGGAGGAGGTGCGCGCCAGGCTCGCGCCGAAGCGCCTGCTCGTCGGCGGACGGTCGATGGGCGCTCGCGTCGCGACCATGCTCGCCGCCGAAGGCCTTGCATGCGAGGGGCTCGCGCTCTTCGCCTATCCGTTGCACCCGGCGGGAGAGCCCGAAAAGCTGCGCGCCGCGCACCTTGCGGATCTCCGCGTGCCGGTGCTTTGTCTCAACGGCACGCGCGATGCGCTCTGCCGTCAGGATCTGATGGAGAAGGCGCTGGAGACGGTGCGCGCGCCGTGGACGATGCATTGGCTGGAGGGCGCCGACCATTCGTTTCACGTGCTGAAGAGCTCCGGCAGAACCGATGCCGAAGTGCTGCGCGAGGTAGCCGACGCCCTCAGTCGATGGCAAGCGGCGGCTCTTCCATGAGCGCGATCTGCTCGCGCAGCTCGAGGATCCGGTCCTGCCAGTAGCGCTGAGTGCCGAACCACGGAAAGGCGGCGGGAAAGGCCGGGTCGTCCCAGCGCCGCGCGATCCAGGCCGAATAGTGGATCAGCCTCAGCGTGCGCAGCGCTTCGACTAAAGGCAGCTCTCGTCTGTCGAGCTGCGCGAAATCTTCATAGCCCCTGAGCACGTCGAGCATCTGGCGCGTCATGGCTCCGCGGTCCCCGGACAGGAGCATCCACAGGTCCTGGATCGCCGGGCCCATGCGCGCGTCGTCGAGGTCGACGAAGTGCGGCCCCTCGTGGGTCCACAGGATGTTGCCGACATGGCAGTCGCCGTGCAGGCGGATCGCCCGTACGGCGCCGGCGCGCTCGTAGCAGCGCGCGACGCCCTCGAGCGCCTGTCCGGTGGCCGCTTCCCAGGCGGGCAGGAGGTCCGGCGGCACGAAACTGCTGTCGAGCAGGAACTGGCGCGGGGCGCGGCCGAAGGTCTCGACCGAAAGCGCTTCCCGCTCCTTGAAGTCCTTGGTCCCGCCGATCGCATGGATGCGCGCGATGAAGCGGCCGATCCACTCGAGGGTCTTCGGGTCGCCGAGCTCCGGCGTGCGGCCGCCGCGGCGCGGATAGATCGCGACTCGGAAGTCCTCGTGCCTGAGGGAATGGGAAGGCGCGACGACCGGGATCTCGTGATCCCGCAGCTCGAAGGCAAAGGCATGCTCTTCTTCGATCTGCGCGTCGGTCCAGCGGCCGGGGCGGTAGAACTTTGCGACAACCATCGGCCCATCTTCGATGCCGACCTGGTAGACGCGGTTTTCGTAGCTGTTCAGCGTCAGCAGCCGCCCGTCGGGCGAGAAACCGGCGGTCGCGACCGCGTCGAGCACCACGTCGGGGGTAAGTCGCGAATAGGGATGCGCGTCCACGGTTACAATTTTCCGCCATGGACCATGCCGTGCAGGTCTCCGACCTGAAATTCTCCTACGGCGACCTCCAGGTGCTGCGCGGCCTGTCGATCGACATCCCGCGCGGCGCCGTGGTGGCCATCCTCGGCGGCAGCGGCTCCGGAAAGTCCACGCTCCTCAAGCTGATCGGGGGCCAGCTGCGTCCCGAGGCCGGGTCGGTGACGATCGAGGGCAAGAACGTCCACGCTTTGGACCTCGATGCGCTCTACAGGCTGCGCCTGGGCATCGGCATGATGTTCCAGACCTCGGGGCTCTTCAGCGACCTCGACGTGTACGAGAATGTGGCCTTCCCCATCCGCGAGAACTTCGACGCGCCGGAGGAAATCGTGCGCCGGCTCGTGCTCATGAAGCTGCACGCGGTCGGCCTGCGCGGCGCGCACGCGATGATGCCCGCCGACCTCTCCGGGGGCATGACGCGCCGCGTCGCGCTCGCGCGCGCGATCGCCACCGACCCGAAGCTGATGATGTACGACGAGCCCTTTGCCGGCCTCGATCCGATCTCGCTCAACCAGATCGTCGATCTGATCCGCACGCTCAACCAGGCGCTCGGCCTCACCTCGATCGTCGTGACCTACGACGTGAAGGAGGCGCTCAAGGTAGCCGACCTGGTGTACGTCATCGGCGACGGCGTGCTGCTCGGCAAGGGCACGCCCGGAGAGATCGAGAGCTCCGCCGACCCTTACCTCAAGCAGTTCGTGAACGCACTGCCCGACGGGCCGGTGCGCTTCCACTTTCCGGCGCCGCCGCTCGAGGAAGAGCTCGGCATCGCCCAATTCTTGCAAAGGAGGCCACATGCGTGAGCAGGACCCTGGTGCAATTCTCAGGAAGGCCGCCGAGGAATCGATGCGCCGCGGCGAGGACATTCGCCGCCGCGTGCACGACGTGACGCTGCAGGCGTTGAAGAACCGCCGCTTCGACCGCGAGGCGATCCGCGAGGTGGTGCGCGCGGTGTCCGAGGGCGTCACGGCGGGCGCCGAGCCGGGCGCGAGCGGCGTGCGCGAGAAGCTGGCGGAAGCCTTCCGCGGCATGGATGAGGCGCTCACCCGGTCGGTGCACGCCGGGCGCGACGCGCTGCGCCAGATGGCGGCGACCGGCCGCGGCTTCTCCGAGAACGAGCTCAAGCAGGGCGTCGCCGGGATCAGGAAGATCGAGCGCGACTTCGTCGACACGGTGAGCCAGGTGGCCGAATCCGCCAACCAGCGCCTGCGCCCCGAGCTCAAGGAGGCGCTAAAGCAGACGCTGCACGCCGGCACCGAGACCGGGAGGCAGGCCGCGAAGCTGATGGGCGAGTTCGCGGTCACGAGCCTCGAGATCGCGGGCGAGTTCAGCGCGCGGTTCGCGGACATGGCTAGCGGCGTGCTCGCCGGCATGGCCGACGCGCTGCACAAGCGGAAAGACACGGACTCGAAGCCCCAGTAATGCTCAGGGAGACCCTCGGTCTCATGCGGGAGTTGCCGCGCCTGCAGGAGATCGCCGCGGTGCTGATCCGCCACGGGCTGGGCGAGTTCGTGCGCCGCCTGGGCATCGCCGGCGTGCTCGAGCGCGCCGGGCGCATCGTGCACTGGAGCGAGGCCAAGGAGGCCGAGCGGCTCGATCCGGCGCAGCGCATGCGCCGCGCGCTCGAGGAGCTCGGCCCGACCTTCATCAAGCTCGGGCAGGTGCTTGCCACCCGCGTGGATCTCTTCCCGCCCTCGTGGATCGCGGAGTTCGAGAAGCTGCACGCCGCGGCGCCGGCCGTGCCCTTCGAGACGCTGCTCCCGGAGCTCGAGCGCTCGCTCGGGCGCTCGCCCTTCGAGGTATTCGCCGAGATCGAGACCCGGCCCTACGCCGCCGCCTCCATCGCCCAGGTGCACCGCGCGAGGCTGAACGATGCCGGCGAGGGCGAGCCCGGCACGCCCGTGGTGCTGAAGATCCGCCGGCCGGGCGTGCGCGAGAAAATCGAGGCCGACCTGCGGCTGCTGCGGCGCCTGGCGGAGCTCGTCGAGTCGGAGATGCCGGAGATCCGCCGCTATCGCCCGGTCGAGATCGCGGCGCAGTTCGCCCGCTCGCTCGAGCGCGAGGTCGACTTCACCAGCGAGCAGCGCAACACCGAGCGCTTCGCCAAGAACTTCGAGGGGCACGAGCACGTGCTTATCCCGCGCGTCTACCCCGAGTACACGAGCGACGCCCTGCTCGTGCAGCAGCACGTCGTGGGCATTCCGGCCACCGACACCACGTCGGTGGATCTCGCCGGTCTCGACCGCAAGCTCCTCGCGGCGCGCGGCGTGGACCTCTTCCTGAAGATGATCCTCATCGACGGCTTCTTCCACGCCGACCCGCACCCCGGCAACGTGTTCTACCTGACCGACAACCGCCTGGTGATCATCGACTTCGGCATGGTGGGCCGGCTCACGCCGCACCGGCGCGCCCAGGTGGTCGACCTTCTCGCCGGCCTCGCGCGCATGGCCGAGGAGCCGATGCTCGCCGTCCTGCACGACTGGGCGGGCGACGCGGTGCTCGACGAGGAGCGCCTCGCTGCCGACGTGAACGACCTCGTGTTCGAGTACGAGGGCCTGCCGCTGAAGGAGATCCGCATCGGCAACGTCATCCGGGAGTTCACCGCGATCATCCGCGCGCACTCCATCGTGCTGCCGCCCGACCTCTCGCTGATGCTCAAGGCCCTCGTGACCCTCGAGGGGCTGGGACGGCAATACGACCCCGATATCCACATCGTCAGCCACATCACGCCGCTCGTGCGCCGGGCGCTCGCGGAGCGCTACCAGCCCGCCGTGCTGCTGCGCCGCGGCGGCAGCGCGCTGCGCGAGTTCATCGAGAGCGTGGGCACCGTGCCGCGCGACCTCGCGCGGCTGCTGCGCGAAGCGCGCCGCGGCAAGGCGCGCGTCGAGCTCGACCTGAAGCGCCTCGACAGCTTCGGCCGGCAGCTGGACCGCACGATAGACCGCGCCACCGTCGGCATCCTTACCGCCTCGCTCGTCATCGGCTCGGCCATCGTCCTCACCGTGCGGGACGGCCCGGAGTTCTTCGGCATCCCGGTGCTGCCCGCGCTCGGCCTGCTCGGCTACGTCCTCGCCTTCTTCAACAGCCTGTGGATCGCCTACGGCATCTGGCGCTCGGGCCGTGAATAAGGGAGTGATCTGCCGGCGCACAGTGGTCGGCGTCAACGTGGGATGCCTGCAAGGCGTGAGCGAGGAAGAGCTTTCGAAGGTCCCCATTACCCGCGTCGACGGCCTGCACGAGCGCTGGGCCGAGCCGCCCGCGTTCTCCTCGCATCTCTAGATGGACCCGGGCTTCATCGCAACGCTGGCGCTCGCCTGGCTCGGCATCTGCGCGCTGCTCTCCCTGCTCTCGGGCTGGCATGCTCTCGCACGCCGCTTCAGCAGCGACGCGCCGGTCGGCGGGCAGGGCGAGCGCTGCCGGGCCACTGCGATGGGCTGGCGCGGCCTGCCGATGAGCTACGGTGGCACGGTGCGCGTGGCGCTCGACGCCCACGCGTTCGGCCTCTCGGTCTTCTTTCCACTCCGGTTCCTGCATCCGCCGCTCGTCATTCCCTGGGCCGAGGTGGAGCACTGCGAGCGCACCCCTCTGTGGTTTCGCAAGTACGTCGCTTTCTACGTGAAGGGGCACGGCCGCGGACTGCTCTTCCATGAGAGCGTCGGCGAGCCGATGCGGGAAGCGTGGAGCAGGGCGAATCCGGCTAGGATGGGCGGCGCATGAGATCGCTCAACCGCCACGTGCTGCTCGTCGTGCTGAGCGCGCTCGTGCCGCTGCTCGCGGTGGCCGTCGCGCTTGCCTTTCTGCTCGTCGAGCGCGAGCGCGAGGCGACTGAGGGCGAGCTGCGCGTGGGCGCGCAGCGCCTCGCGCAGGCGGTCGACGCCGAGCTGCAGCGCTCGTTTGCCGCGCTCCATGCGCTTTCGCGGAGCGACGCCCTGCAGCGCGGCGATCTCAAGTCCTTCTACGATGAGGCAAGCGAGGTGCGCGCCGCGCTCGGCCTGTGGGACAACCTGCTGCTGCTCTCGCCTTCCGCGGAGCACCTGCTGAACCTGATGCGCCCTTACGGCACGCGGCTGCCGGCGGTGCCCCAGCCCGAGGGCACGCTCGAAGCGGCGCGCACGATGAAGCCCTACGTCTCGAACGCGCTGCGCGGCCGCGTGGAGACCGATTGGCTGATGTACATCGCCTACCCGGTGGTTCAGGAGGGCAAGGTGACGCATGTCATCGGCGCGACGATGAACTACCGCTATTGGTCAAAGTGGCTGGGCGAGCGCACCTCGCCCGGGCGCATCGCGGCGATCATCGATCGCGACTACCGCTTCATCGCGCGCACCGAGGAGGGAGAGCGCCTGGCCGGCCAGCTGGTGCAGCCTTGGTACCGGGAAGCGCTCGCCGCAAGCCCCGCCGGACTCGTGCGGGGGCGCGGCGCGCTGGCTGCCGACGTGGTGAGCGCCTTCGACCGCTCGGCGCTCTCAGGCTGGCACATCAATGTCCTCACCTCGGGCGCCGCGGTCGATGCACCGATGCTGCGCACGGCCCTCGCCGTATCGCTCGCGGTGCTCGCCGCCCTCGCCGTCGCCATCGCCCTGACGCTCTCGCGCGTGTCGGTGCTGACGCGCGGCATCCGGGCGCTGCAGGAGGCGCTCGAGGCACTGAAGGATGCGCGC
Organism: Burkholderiales bacterium; assembly: GCA_035649175.1. Taxonomy (GTDB): domain Bacteria; phylum Pseudomonadota; class Gammaproteobacteria; order Burkholderiales; family SG8-39; genus SCGC-AG-212-J23. The sequence goes on from DASRKB010000011.1 coordinate 78,557, forward strand.
CGGCTGCCGGCGCTCGCGAGTCCGGTGAAGGAGGTCCAGGCCGCGATGGACGCGGCGCAGGCGACCGCGGAGGAGCTCGCGACACGCGCCGAGCGCCTGGAGCGCGATATGGCCGCGCGCCAGGAAGCCGAGGCGCGACTGCGCGAGAGCGAGGAGAAATTCCGCACCATCTCGCACGCCGCGCCGGCGATCGTGTGGGTCACTGACGACAAGGGCATCGTGTTCATCAACCGGCGCTGGACGGAGCTCACCGGGCAAAGCCAGGAAGAGGCGCAGGGGCAGGGCTGGACCCGTGCGGTGCACCCCGACGATAGCGAGCGCCTGCGGCCCTATCGCGAGCGCTGCCGGCGCACCGGCGAGCCCTATGAGGGTGAGATCCGCTACCGGGCGAAGGAGGGCGCCTATCGCTGGCACGCGTTCCGCGCGCTGCCCTCGGAGGCCGGGCGCCTCGACCAGTGGTTCGGGGTGAGCGTCGACATCCACGACGCGTGGGACGCGCGCCAGGCGCTGGAGGAAGCCGACCGGCGCAAGGACGAGTTCCTCGCCACGCTCGCCCACGAGCTGCGCAACCCCCTTGCGCCGATCCGCAACGCGCTGCAGCTCTTGCAGCTGCGCCCCGCCGAGGACCCCACCATGCGCGCGGCGCAGGAGATCCTCGAGCGGCAGGTCACGCACATGGTGCGGCTCATCGACGACCTGCTCGACGTGAGCCGCATCACGCGGGGCAAGCTCGAGCTGCGCCGCGAGCCGGTCGAGCTCTCGCGCATCGTCGAGCAGGCGATCGAGACCTCGCGGCCGCACATCGCGCAGCAGCTCACGGTCGCGCTGCCCAGCGACCCCGTGCGCCTCGACGCGGACCCGGTGCGCCTCGCGCAGGTGCTGGCGAACCTGCTCAACAATGCCGCCAAGTTCACGCCGAGATCGGGCCGCATCGACCTCACGGCGGCGCTCGAGGGCGGCACCGTCGTGATCCGCGTGCGCGACAACGGCGTGGGCATCGCGCCGGAGCAGCTGCCGAATCTGTTCCGCATCTTCTCGCAGGCGGAACCGGCGCTCGAGCGCTCGAAGGGCGGTCTGGGCATCGGCCTGTCGCTCGCGCGCTCGCTCGTCGAGCTGCACGACGGCGCCATCGAGGCGAGGAGCGAGGGCCCCGGCAAGGGCGCCGAGTTCATCGTGCGTCTGCCGGTGCTTGCGCTTCCCGACCCGGCGGCGCTGCCGCCGCAGCCGCCCCGTCCCGCCTACTCGGGCGCCGTGCGGCGCGTGCTGGTCGTGGACGACGTGCCGGACAATGTGGATTCGCTCGCCGCACTTCTGCGGAACGACGGCAACATCGTGGAGACCGCCGCCGACGGGCTCGAGGCGGTGGCGAAGGCCGAGCGCTTCAAGCCCGACCTGATCCTGCTCGACCTGGGGCTCCCCAACCTGAACGGCTTCGAGGCCTGCCAGCTCATCCGGCGCAAGCCGTGGGGCAAGGGCATCGTCATCGTCGCGCTCACCGGCTGGGGCCAGGACGAGGACCGCCGGCGCAGCCTCGGCGCGGGCTTCGACGCGCACCTCGTGAAGCCGGTGCCCTACGGGGCGCTGCGCGAGGTGCTCGCTTCGCCGCTCATGGGATAGCTCACTTGAGCGTTGCGGCGATCCGGCGGATTTCGTCCGGAGAGCGCTCGCCGGCGAGCTCGGTGCCGGGCATGAGGTACCTGCCCAGCGCGAGGCCGCCGACGAGGACGGGCTCGAAGCCGATGTCGCGGATGAGCGCCGAGGCCACCTTCGCCGCGCCGGCGTCGTCGCCCGCGATCGGCATGCCGACGCGGCCCGGCTCCTGGTGCACCTGGCCCATGCGGGAGGCGCCCACGGCGTTGAAGGCGCGCACAAGGCGCGCCCCGGGAAGGAGCTCTGCCGAGGCGAGGCCGGCGCCCTTCTTGCGCGCCCAGTCCGCGATCTCGCCGTCGCGCCCCGGGAACGGGTTGCACGTGTCGATGACTACCTTGCCCTTGATGAGGTCGCCGAGCTCCTTGCCTACGTCAGGCAGCGCGCGGTAGGGCACCGACACGAGCAGCACCTCGCCGAACGCCGCCGCGTCCCGCGGCGTGCCCGCGCGCGAGCCATGCCCGACCTGCGCGGCGAGCGCCTTGTCGTTCTCCAGGGTGCGCGAGGAGAACATCACCTGGTGGCCCTTCCTCGCCCAGACCGTGCCGAGCGTGCCGCCGACGCGGCCCGAGCCGATGATGCCGATACGGGTTTTGTCGGCGGAAAGGACCGGCAAAGGGATCGAGACGATGGTTGCCGCGAGGAGTTTCAGAGCGTAACGGCGTTTCATGGCAGGGACTCCACGAAATCGATCATGCGCTTGCGCATCGCGGCGTCCGGCAGCCGGCCGGTCGCCGCGCCCATGTTGTCGGCCATGTTCGCCGGCCGGCTCGTGGCGGGCGTAATGGCGGTGACCGCGGGGTGGCTCGCCACGAACTTCAGGAAGAACTGCGCCCAGGAGTTCGCGCCGAGCTCGCGCGCCCAGTCGGGAAGCGGGCGGCCCTTGACCCGCGCCCACAGGCGCGTACGGCCGAAGGGCGCGTAGACGAGGACGCCGATGCCCTTTTCCTGCGCGAGCGGCAGGATGGCCTTCTCGGCATGGCGCTCGTCGATGGCATAGTCGGTGCCGATGAAGTCGATCGGCTGCTCGCGCATCGTCTTCAGGAGATCGTCGTACTGCCGCTCGAAGGTCGTGGTCACCCCAATGTAGCGAACGCGCTTCTGCTCCTTGTATTCCCGCAGGATCGGCAGCTGAGTGCGCACGTCCCCCATGTTGTGCACCTGCACGAGGTCGATCGCGGGCTTGCCGATGCGCCGGAAGGAGGTCTCGAGCTGTCGGCGCGCGGCCTCGGGGTCGGCAGTGCCGAAGCGGCGCCGTAGGCGGGCGCGGTGTCGAACACTCTGCCGCCCAGCGACACCAGGCGCTCGAGCACCGCGCGCAGCGCGGCGATGTCGTCGGTGCGCGCGACCTGCGCGAACGTGGCCGAGCTGCCCAGGCCGATGATCGGCACGCGCTCGCCGGTCGACGGAATCGCGCGGCTGATGGGCTCGTCCGCGCCGAGCGCCAGCCGAGGCTGCAGCGCGAGCAGCGCACCGGCGCTCGCCATCCGAGCGACCCATTCTCGGCGTGTCGTCATGCGTTTCTACGCTGAGCGTAGCCCAGCCACAGCCCGAGCGCCATCCATGCCGCGGCGAGCGGCACGGCGAAGGCGGCGAGCGCCGCAAGGCCCATGCCCAGGCGCCCGAGCAGCCCCTCGGTCTGCGCCCCCACCACGTCGCCCGCGCGGTAGACGAACGTATCGATGAATGCCTTGGCCTTGTAGCGCTCCGCGCGCGAGACCACGGTGAAGAGCGTCTCGCGCGCCGGGCGCATGATGCCGCGCTGCACGGCGCGGAACGTGGCCTCGAAGGCGACCAGGACCGCGAGCGAGCCGACCATCGCCAATCCGAGGAAGCCGAGCGCCGCCGTGACCGGCAGCAGCGCGAGCGTCACCGCGACGCCCAGCCGCTTCATGAGCTGGCCGGTGACCGCAGCCTGCAGCACGAGCGTGGCCACCTGCGTGATCATGTCGATGCGAGCGAACGTCGTGGTGCGCTGGTCGATATCCGTGCCGAGCGCCGCCACCATTTGCAGCCGCGTGAAGTAGAGGAAGGTCGCCATCACCGCGAGGATGAGGACGTACGCGCAGATGCCGAGCAGGTAGGGCGAACCGGATACCGCCTTGAAGCCCTCCCAGGCGCTGCCGCCGATCACCGATGGCTCGGCCTTCTCATGTGTCTCGGGATTGAAGGTCGTGAACCACCAAGCGAGGACCAGCGCGAGCACCAGAAAAGCCGCGGCGACGAGCAGCAGCGCGGGCGTGCCGAGCGGCTTCGCCAGGACGCTCGCGAGCCACGGCCCGAAGATTGCGCCCAGCGTGCCGCCCACGGCGATGGCGCCGAAGAGGCGCTTCGATTGCTCGAGGGAAAAGCGGTCCGCCATCAGCGCCCAGAAGAGCATCGTGGCAAAGAGATTGAACACGCTGAACCAGACGTAGAACACCTGGCCCGAGCGCTCGCCCACCGCGGCCGGCGCGAGCGCGAGCAGCGCGTAGAAGGCGACCAGTCCCAGGGCGAAGAAGAGGTAGGTCGCCGCCACGAACGTGATCCGGCGGAAGCGGCTCACCAGCCAGCCGAACACCGGGTTGACCGCAAGCGTGACGAGCACCGTGGCGAGGAAGAGCCAGCGCACCGCCTCGATGCCGCGCTGCATGCCGAGCGCCTCGCGCGCCGGTCTCACCACCATCAGCGCACTGAGGATGCAGAAGAAGAAGAGCGCCGCGACGAGCGCTCCGGCCGCCTCCTCGCGCCGTACGTTCCCGAAACGCTGCAGGAGGGCGCTCATGTTGGGCCGCCCGGCGATACTATCCAATCCGGCGACCATGCCCAAGACCGTCTTCGACAGTCCTCGCAGCAGGGTGCGCCTCGACCCGCTTCCGGCCGACCCGCCTCGGGGCATGACGCGGGAGAAGGCCGAGCGGCGCTTCGCGGTCCTTGGCGAGGCGCTCTTCCAGCTCCAGGATGCGATGTATGGCGCCAAGGTGCACGCGGTGCTCGTCGTGCTCCAGGGCCGCGACGGCGCCGGAAAGGACGGCACCATCAAGCACGTCGTCGGCTGCCTCAACCCGCGCGGGGTCATCGTGACCTCCTTCGGTGTGCCGACCGAGGAAGAGCGCCAGCACGACTTCCTCTGGCGCGTGCATCGCCACGCGCCGCGCCTGGGGGAGTTCTCGATCTTCAACCGCTCGCACTACGAGGACGTGCTGCCGGTGCGCGTGCATCGACTCGTGCCGAAGAAGCTCTGGCAGGCGCGTTACGAGCACATCCGCGACTTCGAACAGCTCCTCGCCGAGCACGGCACCATCGTTCTCAAGTACTTCCTGCACATCACGAAGGCAGAGCAGAAAAGGCGCCTGCTCGAGCGAGAGGGCGACCCGCAGGCGGCGTGGAAGCTGAACGCCGGCGACTGGAAGGAGCGCGAGCACTGGGGCGCCTACACGCGCGCCTACGAGGACGCGATCTCGAAGACCGCGGCGAAGCACGCGCCCTGGATCGTCGTGCCGGCGAACCGGAAGTGGTACCGCAACCTCGTGGTCGCCGAGTCCATCTACGAGGCGCTGCGCGAGCATCGCAAGGGCTGGCGGGCGAGGCTCGAGCAGATGAGCCGGGAGCGTCGCGCGGCGCTCGAAGCCTGGCGTGCGCGGCGGCCGAAGCGCTGATGGGCGAGAATGGCGGCATGCGAGCCGCGCTCGGGTGCCTTTGCCTTGTGCTCGTGTCCTGGGCCGCCATGGGGCAGGTGAAGCCCGTGCCGCCGGCGATGCGCTACAACGTCGTCTCGGAAATGACGTTCCTGCTGGAGCGCTGCGGGGAGCTGACGAGCGAGCGGCGCGCGTGGTTGGACAACGTGCGCGGCCACGCGGCGCGCGCCATGCAATGGGATGAGGCGAAGCTTGCCATGCACGACGCGGAACTCGCGGCGGAGTTCCGCATCCGCTACCCGTCGGTCGAGAAGGTGCGCTGCGAGGAGCTTGCCCGCAACATCGACCACGAGCGGGCGGTCACCATCAAGGTGCCGCTCTCCCTGGCACCGCCCTCCCGCGCCTAGGCTTTGCCGCCCTCGCGAGGAATGAACTTGAGCGCCACCCCGTTGTTGCACCAGCGCTGGCCGGTGGGCGGCGGGCCGTCGTCGAAGAGATGCCCGTGATGCCCGCCGCAGCGCGCGCAGTGGTACTCGGTGCGCGGGTAGATCAAAAAGAAGTCTTTCTTCGTCTCGAACACGCCCGGGATGGTGGTGAAGAAGGACGGCCACCCCGTACCCGACTCGAACTTCATTTCGGAGGTGAAGAGCGGCAGCCCGCAGCCCAGGCAAGCGTAGATCCCGGCGCGCTTCTCGTTGTTGAGCGGGCTCGTGCCGGCGCGCTCGGTGCCTTCGTTGCGCAGCACGTGGTAGGAGGGCTGGGGAAGGCGCTTTTTCCACTCGTCGTCCGAGAGCTTGAGCGGCTCGGTGGGCGAGGGAACGCTCATGCCCGCGGGAAGAAAGCTCTTCCAGTTCTGCTGCAGCGCCGCGACGTCCTTCATGTTGCGCGGCCTGGCGTGAGCGAGGAGCGGCAGCGCGGCGGTCGCGAAGACGAATGTGCGTCGGTCCATGGAGATGTCCTCATCGAATGTCCCTTTGTCGGCGCGGGCCGCGGAAACTAACATGCCCGCCATGCCGGAACGACCCTCCGCCATGGTATCGCGATGAGCCGGATGCCGGTCGTCGTCATCGGCGCCGGGGTGATCGGCAGGACGCACATCGACCGCGCGCTGCGCCACGGCGAGGTGTCGCTCGCCGGCATCGCCGACCCGGCGCCCGGCGCGCGCGTCCTCGCCGAGGCCGCGGGCGTGGCCTGGGACGCGGATTTCGAGGCGCTGCTCGGCAGGGTAAAGCCCGCCGCGGCGGTGGTGGCGACGCCCAACGCTACGCACGCCGAGATCGCGGTGCGCTGCATCGGGCGCGGCGTGGCGCCGCTCGTAGAGAAGCCGATCGCGCACGACCTCGCCGGCGCGCGTCGTATCCGCGACGCCGGCGCCGCGAGCGGCGTTCCGGTGCTCGTCGGTCACCAGCGCCGCCACAACCGGGCCGCGCGCCGGGCCCGGAAGATCATCGCCGCGGGCGAGCTCGGCCGCCCGGTGTGCGCCACCGTGCTCGCCACCTGGCTCAAGCCCGACGCCTACTTCGAGGCGAGCTGGCGGCGCGAGCCCGGCGGCGGGCCGATCCTCATCAACCTGATCCACGACCTCGACCTTATGCGCTTCCTCTTCGGGGAGATCGACTCGGTCCAGGCGTTCGTCTCAAGCGCGGTGCGCGGGCACGCGGTCGAGGACAGCGCGGCCGTGATCGCCCGCTTCGCGAACGGGGCGCTCGCTACCTTCACCGTCTCGGACACCGCGACCGCGCCCTGGAACTACGATCTCGCCTCGGGAGAAGCCGAGCGCTTTCCGCGCCAGGACGTCGACGCCTATTTCGTTTCCGGCACCGAGGGCTCGCTCACGCTGCCGCGCCTGGAGCGCTGGAGCTACCGCGAGCGCCGCGGCTGGGAGGATCCCATCGTGCGCGAGCGCGCGGCGCTGCACGCGGCTTGCCCCTACGCGGAGCAGCTGCGGCATTTGCGCGCGCTCGTCGAGGGCCGGGAGGCGCCCGTCTGCTCGGCCGACGACGCGCTCGGCACGCTGGCGGCGGCGATGGCGGTGCACGAGGCGGCGCGCAGCGGCCGCCCGGTATCGCCTCAGCGGAACTCGATGCGGTAGCGGAAAATGTCTCGAGACCAGGAGGAGCGCATGGCCAGGTTCGACAAGCGAGGAAATCCGGTTGCGTTCGGCTCGGGGCAGGCGATCGACGCGCTGGATCGCGCATGCGATCTGCTGCACGCCTATCAGGCCGATCCCTTGGCCGAAGTCGACAGGATCATCGCCGAGCATCCGGACTTCGCCATGGCGCATGCCTTTCGCGCCGGCGCGCTGGCGACGGCGACCGACAAGGCCTTCGAGCCGGATCTGGCGAAGAGCGTGGAAGCGGCCGAGCGCCTCGGCGACCGCGAGCTTGCCGATACGTTCGTCGCCGAGCGCTTGTCCTGGAAACCGCAGAGCCCTGTCAACCGCGCTTGGGCGGCGCGCGCCGGCCGCCTGGCGCCAAGACCGGCGGCGTAGCGCACCGCGGCTCAGCGAAATTCCGTGCGGTAGCGAAAAATGTCGCCGCGCAGCACCGAGATGCGGTACTCCACGACACGCTCGGCGCTCGAGTAGGTGCGCCGCTCGACGCGGAAGAGCGGCGTTCCGGCCGGGATGCCGAGGGCCTTGGCGGTGTAGACGTCGGCCTTGGTCGGGTCGACGACCTCGACCGCGCGCAGGAGCGGCACCGCGTACACCTCGGTGATGATGTCGAGCAGGAAGCGGCTCTCGAGCGGCTGGCGCGACAGCTCGGGGAAGAGCGCGCGCGGCAGGTAGCTCGCCTGCAGCGCCGCCGGCCGCTCGCCGGCGAATCGCACGCGCTCAAGGTGCCACACCTCCTCGCCGCGCGATAGCCCGAGCACCATGGCCACCGACTCCTCCGCTTTCACGCGCCGGCAGAAGATCACCCGGCTCTCCTGTTCGAGCGAGGGACCGACCACTGTGAACCGGCCGAAGGAGCCGGCGAAGCGGCTCTCGAGCTTGGGCGGGCTGACGAAGGTGCCGCGGCCGCGGTAGCGCTCAAGGTAGCCCTCGGCCACGAGGTCGCCGATGGCGCGGCGCAACGTGCCGCGGCTCACCTTGTAGTGCGCGCACAGCTCGGGCTCCGCCGGGATCTCGCTGCCCGGCGACCAGGTCCCCGCGCGCAGCCGCAGGAGCAGGTCCTCCTTCACCTGGTGGTGCAAGGCGACCGCGGGCTGGGGCGAAAAAACCGGCGTCGACATGGCGTGGCGGCTTGTTGTATAAACGTTTAGACGTTCCGTCAAGGGAGGAGGACCCATGCGACGCCCGCTGCAGCTTCTCAGTTTTATCCTGGTATCCGCTTTCGCCACCTCGCTCTCGGCGCAGTCCTGGCCGACGAAGCCGGTGCGCCTCGTGCTCGGCTACGCTGCCGGCGGCGCGATGGACATGAGCGCGCGCAGCATCGCGCCGATCCTGCAGCAGAGCCTGGGTCAGCCCTTCGTCGTCGAGAACCGCACGGGGGGCGCGGCAAACATCGCGGCCGAGGCGGTGGCGCGCGCCGACGCGGACGGGCACACGATCCTTTTCTACGCGGACGCCTACACCATCGCGCCCTCGCTCTTCGCCAAGCTCACCTATGACCCGGTGAAGGACTTCGCGCACGTCACGCAGATGATCAGCGGCGCGCACATCCTCGTCGGGCATCCGTCGGTGCCGGCGAGCACGCTGCCCGAGCTCATCGCCTATGCCAAGGCGAACCCCGGAAAGCTCGCGTACGCCTCGCCCGGCAACGGCACGCCGCAGCACCTCGCCGCCGAGCTTTTCAAGAACCTCGCGGGCAACCTGGACATCACGCACGTGCCCTATCGCGGCGGCGGCCAGGCGATCGGCGACGTGGTGGGCGGGCAGATCCCGCTCGCCTCGCTCGGCCTGCCGCCCACCGCAGGGCACATCAAGGCCGGCAGGCTGAAGGCCTTCGCCGTGACGAGCAAGGTGCGCCAGAAGCTGCTGCCGGACACGCCGACTTTCCAGGAAGCGGGCGTCGCCGGGTTCGAGACGGTGCAGTGGTGGGGTCCCGCCGTGCCCGCCGCCACGCCCGCGCCGGTGGTGCAGAAGATCTACGACGAGTTCGTGAAGGCGATGCGCGATCCGAAGCTCGTCGAGCGCTGGAACGGCGCGGGGCTCGAGGTGACGCCGAGTGCCTCGCCGGAGGCCTTCACCGGATTCATCAAGGCCGAGATCGACCGTTGGGCGCCGGTGGTCAAGGCGAGCGGCGCGAGGGTGGACAACTGAGTTGAACGTACTGTTCATCACCTCGGACCAGCAGCGCGGCGACTGCTACGGGTTCGAGGGCCGCAAGGTAAAGACGCCGCACCTCGACCGCCTCGCGCGCGAAGGCACGCGCTTCTCGGCCTGCATCACGCCGAACCTGGTGTGCCAGCCTTCGCGCGCGTCGATCCTCACCGGGCTGCTTCCCTATACGCACGGGGTCTCGGACAACGGCGTCGACCTTGATATAAGGTTTGAAAAAGAAAGTTTTGCTGCTGCCTTCGGCAGGGCGGGCTACCGCACCGGCTTCATCGGCAAGGCGCACTTCGCCACCTCGCACACGTTCAAGGCGACCGGGACGCCCGAGTGCCGCAACAGCGACCAGCCGCAGGACTGGACCGGGCCCTACATGGGCTTCGAACACGTCGAGCTGATGGTCGAGGGCCACAACCACTGGCCGCCGATGGAGCCGCCGCGCGGCCAGCACTACGAGCGCTGGTTCCACAGGGACGGCCGCGGCGAGGAGCTGCAGCGCCTCTACGAGACGCAGCTCGAGCCGCGCTCCACCGCGATGCAGACGTTTCACTCCGCGCTGCCGCCGGCGTTCCACAACTCCACGTGGATCGGGGACAGAACCATCGATTTTCTCAGCAAGAATCAGAAGAGCAGATTCTGTATCTGGGCGTCTTTTCCCGACCCGCACCATCCGTTCGACGCGCCGGATCCCTGGAGCCGCATGCACCATCCGGACGAGGTCGACCTGCCGGCGCACCGCACGCTGGATCTCGAGCGCCGGCCCTGGTGGCACCGCCAGAGCCTCGAGGGCAAGCCGCAGATCGTCGAGCACCTGCGCAGGATCCGAGAGGAGTACTCACGCATCCCGCAGCACAGCGACCGGCAGCTGCGCGAGCTCATCGCCAACTACTACGGCATGATCTCGCTCATCGACCACAACGTCGGCCGGATCCTGCTTCATCTTGAGCAACTGAACCTGTTGAACGAAACCCTCGTCGTCTATTCCACCGACCACGGCGACTGGCTCGGGGACCATGGCCTCATCCTCAAGGGGCCGATGGCGTACGAGGGGCTGCTGAGGGTGGGCTTGCTCGTCCAGGGACCCGGTGTTCCAAAGAACAAGGTGGTGGAGGATCCGGTGTCGACCCTCGACCTGCCGGCGACCTTCGCGGATTACGCCGGTATCGACTTCCATCCCGCTCACAGCAAGAGTCTTCGTTCTCTGATCGACGGCAAAGGCAGCCGCGACTTCGCCTACAGCGAATGGGACCTGCGCGCCTCGCGCTCCGGCGTGGAGCTCGACCTGCGCACCGTGCGCACGAAGGCGCACAAGCTCACGGTCGACCTGCGCTCGGGCGCCGGGGAGATGTACGACCTCGCGAACGACCCGCACGAGATGGAGAACATCTTCGAGACCTCGAAGAAGAAAGCGGAGCTGATGGACATGATCCGCAGCCGGCCCGACGACATCGCGCCGCGCCGGCCGCAAGTGGGGATGGCATGAGCCCGGCGAACCTCGTGGTCATCATGTCCGACGAGCACGACCCGCGCTGGATGGGCTGCTCGGGCAACACGCTGGTGCAGACGCCGAACCTCGACCGGCTCGCCGCACGTGGCACGCGCTTCACCGACGCCTATACCACCTGCCCGATCTGCGTGCCGGCGCGCGCGGCGTTCGCGATCGGCAAGTACATCCACCAGATCGGCTTCTGGGACAACGCCGACCCCTACGACGGCAGCGTGAAGAGCTGGCACCACCGGCTGCGCGAGTCGGGTCACCGCGTGGTGTCGGTGGGCAAGCTCCACTTCCGCTCTACCGACGACGACAACGGCTTCTCGGAAGAGATCGTGCCGATGAATGTCTTCGAGGGGAAGGGCGATCTCTACGGCCTGCTGCGCGGCGCCGACTTCCCGCCGCGCGCCGCCGGAACGAAGCTCGCGGGCCTCGCCGGTCCC
>DASRKB010000012.1:0-6599 GCA_035649175.1 Burkholderiales bacterium
CCCGACCGGCTTCAGGATGCCGTGGCGGCCGGCCGCCTTGCCGAGACCGATGCCCAGGCGCTCGCGGGGACGCAGGCGTTGCTGATGGATCTCATCCTGCGCCAGCAGCTCGCCGACCTGGGAGAAGGGCGAAAGCCGGGAACGCGCGTCGCAATCAAGGCTCTCAGCCGTAAGCAGGCGCGCGAGCTTGCGGGCAGCCTGCGCCGCCTGGACGACATGCTGCAGGCGCTGCAGCGGGCGATCGCGGGGTAGGGCGCGCTAGAATCGCCGTACCGGAGAGATGGCCGAGCGGCTTAAGGCGCACGCTTGGAAAGCGTGTGTACGTTAACAGCGTACCGTGGGTTCGAATCCCACTCTCTCCGCCACCCACCAAGAAAAGCGCCCGGCGGGCTTGCGCGCGCCGGGCGCTGGAACCATCGCGCGGATCTACGCGATGGAGGAGGATGAATCTGCACGCAGCATAGCGCCCGCGCAGGCGCGCGTCCTGACGCGACCCTGACAGGCGACGGGCGCAGGGCAATGACTTACAATTTCAGGCGGCGGGCCTCCCCGCATTGCAGTCTGGTGAACCTGGTCAGGTCCGGAAGGAAGCAGCCACAGCCGGTCACTGCAAGTGCCGGGGGTCAGGCTCGCCACGAATTGACCAATCGATGAGCTATCAAGTACTTGCCCGCAAGTGGCGGCCGAGGGATTTCAGCGGCCTCGTGGGGCAAGAGCATGTCGTGCGGGCGCTGCGCCATGCACTTGAGCGCAAGCGCCTGCACCATGCCTACCTGCTCACCGGTACGCGCGGCGTGGGCAAGACCACCCTGGCGCGAATCCTTGCCAAGTGCCTGAACTGCGAGATTGGCGTAACAGCCGAGCCCTGCGGGAAGTGCTCGGCGTGCACGGAAATCGACGCCGGTCGCTTCGTCGACCTGCTTGAGGTCGACGCAGCCACGAACACGCGCGTAGAGGAAATGCGCCAGCTGCTGGAGACGGCCCAGTATGCTCCGACGCGCGGGCGGTTCAAAGTCTACGTGATCGACGAGGTGCACCAGCTTTCGGGCCATGCGTTCAACTCGATGCTCAAGACGCTCGAGGAGCCACCCGAGCACATGAAGTTCATCCTGGCGACCACCGATCCGCAGAAAATCCCGGTGACGGTGCTGAGCCGCTGCCTGCAGTTCAATCTGAAGCAGATGCCGCCCGACACCATCGCAACGCATCTTTCCAGGATCCTGGAGCTGGAGAAGATTCCGTTCGAGCCCGATGCCTTGCCGCTGATCGCCCGGGCGGCGGCGGGGAGCATGCGCGATGCGCTCTCGCTGCTCGACCAGGCGATCGCGCACGGGGGCAGCAAGGTGGCGGTGTCGGCCGTCAGCGAGATGCTCGGCTCCATCGATCAGACGGTCTTGCTCGGGTTGCTCGCCGCCCTCGCGGAGCAGGACGCCGCGAGCGTGCTGAAGACGGCCGACGAGATGCAGGCGCGCAGCCTGTCCTTCGACGCTGCCCTTGCCGACCTGGCCAGCCTGCTGCTCGGGATCGCGCTCTACCAGGCGCTGCCGGGAGCCGTGGAGGAAGGCCTTGGCGATCGCGAACGTATCGCCGCACTCGCCGGACGCTTCGACCGCGAGTCGGTGCAGCTCTATTACCAGATCGCGCTCCAGGGGAGGCAAGACTTGCCCTTGGCGCCCGACGAACATGCCGGCTTCGTCATGACGCTGCTGCGCATGCTTGCGTTCCAGCCGGAGGGATCAGCGCAGCCCTCTCACCCGGGTCGGCCAGAGGCGGAACGGCCGGCTTCGCGACGTGACGACTGGCCAAGCCTCGTCCAGGCGCTTCCTCCCGGGGCCGCTCGCGAGCTGGCGCGGAACGCGGAGCTCAGGCGCCGCGACCATCGCCACTTCGAGCTCCTGGTGCCGAAGGCGAAGGCCTACCTCGCGGAGCGCGGCTATCAAGAGAAGCTGAAGGTGGCTCTCGAGGGACATCTCGGCGCTCCCGTGACGCTCAAGGTCTCGACCGGGGAAGGATCCGGAGCGAGCGTGGCGGCGCTCGAGGCCGGCGAGCGCGACGCGCGGCGCGCGGAGGCGAACCGCGCGGTGCAGTCCGACGGCTTCGTCAAGGACCTCGTCAACCTGTTCGACGCGAAGGTCGTCGACTCCACACCCAGGGAAGATCGCAAATGAAAGGCAACATCGGGCAGCTGATGAAGCAGGCGCAGCAGATGCAGGAGAGCATGCGGCGCATGCAGGAGCAGCTCGCGACGCTCGAGGTCGAGGGGCAGTCGGGGGCCGGCATGGTAAAGGTGGTGATGACCTGCAAGCACGAGGTGAAGCGGGTCACGATCGATCCCTCGCTACTCGGCGACGACCGCGAGATGCTGGAGGACCTGGTGGCCGCCGCCTTCAACGACGCGTCGCGTCGCGCCGAAGCGACGATCGCCGAGAGGATGAGCGGCATGACCGCCGGCCTGGGGCTTCCGGCCGGCTTCAAGCTACCGTTTTGAAGAGAGCACCGGTTCCCGGCTCGCAGGGCGTCGACCGGCTAGTCGAAGCGCTGCGCGCGCTTCCCGGCGTGGGACCGCGCTCAGCGCAGCGCATGGCCTACCACCTGCTGCAGAACGACCGTCCCGGGGCCGACCGGCTCTCGCAGGCCCTCGCGGGCGCGCTCGCCAGCGTGCGGCGCTGCGCAAAGTGCAACAGCTTCACGGAAGAGGAGGTCTGCGCGCTCTGCCGCTCGCCGCGGCGCGACGCCTCGTTGCTCTGCGTGGTCGAGACGCCGGCGGACCTGTCGATGGTGGAGCAGACGCTGAGCTACGCCGGCATGTACTTCGTCCTGATGGGACGGCTTTCCCCGCTCGACGGCATCGGGCCGCGCGAGATCGGGCTGGATCGCCTGCTGGCGCGCGTCTCGGGCGGCGAGGTGCGCGAGGTCATCCTCGCGACGAACTTCACGAACGAGGGCGAGGCGACTGCGCACTATATCGCCGAGATGCTGCGCGCCCGCCGGCTGCGCGTGAGCCGCATCGCGCGCGGCGTGCCGCTGGGCGGCGAGTTGGAATACGTCGACGCCGGCACCATCTCACAAGCCCTGCTGGAGCGCCGGGAAATCGAGTAAATTCGCCGTCCGAGGAGATCGCCAATGACCAAGTCCAGAATCCTGCACGTTCTCGCGGCCAGCCTTCTTGCCGCCGCTGTCCCCGCCCAGGCGCAGCTCGAAAAGCGCGACGTGCATATTGCGGTGGGCGGCAAGAGCGCCCTCTACTATCTGCCGCTCACGATCGCCGAGCAGCTCGGCTACTTCAAGGACGAGGGGCTCGAGGTGAAGATCAGCGACTTCGCAGGCGGATCGGCCGCCTTGCGGGCGGTCGTCGGCGGAAGCGCCGAGGTGGTCTCGGGCGCCTACGAGCACACGATCAGCCTGCAGGGCAAGAAGCAGTACTTCCAGGCGTTCGTGCTTCAGGGCAGGCTGCCGCAGATCGCCCTCGGCATCTCGAGCGCGAAGGCGGCGCAGTTCAAGTCGCTCAAAGACCTGAAGGGCATGAAGATCGGCGTATCGGCCCCGGGCTCGAGCACCCATAACCTCGTCAAGCAGCTCGTGACGAAAGCTGGTCTCGATCCCAACAAGGACGTCGCGATCGTAGGGGCGGGCGTCGGAGCCGGTGCGATCGCCGCCATGAAGAGCGGACAGATCGATGCCATCTCCAATGTCGACCCGGTGATGACCAAGCTGGAGATGGACGGCGCCATCAAGGTGATCGCCGACACCCGCACGCTGAAGGGCACGCAGGAAGTCTGGGGCGCGCCGCTGCCGGCCGGCTGCCTCTACGCTCCGGTCGAGTTCTTGCAGAAGTACCCGAACGTCGCGCAGGCCCTCGCCAACGCCATCGTGCGCGCGGACAAGTGGATCGCCAAGGCGGGCGCGACCGACGTGGCGAAGACGGTGCCTGAGTCCTACCTGCTCGGCGATCGCGCGCTGTATCTGTTTTCCTTCGACAAGGTGAAGGAGGCGATCTCGTCCGACGGCATGATCTCGGATGCCGGCGCAAAGGCGACCCTGGAGGCGCTGCGCCAGTTTGACCCGGGGGTGAAGGACGCGTCGATCGATCTCTCCCGCACCTACACGAACGCGTTCGCGAAGAAGGCCAACGCCAGGCACAAGCAGTGACGCCAGCCCTCGCGCTGGAGCGCATCACCTGCACGTTCGCTTCGCGCGAAGACCGATCCAGGCGCTACACCGCCGTACGCGACGCCACGCTCGTCGTCGCGCCAGGCGAGTTCGTGTCGGTCGTCGGCCCCACCGGCTGCGGCAAGTCGACGCTGCTCAACGTGGCGGCCGGGCTGCTCGATCCCACGGCGGGCAGCGTGCGTGTGCATGGCGAGCCCCTGAGGGGACTCAACGCAAGGGCGGGGTACCTCTTCCAGCAGGAGGCGCTGATGCCCTGGCGCAACGCGCTGGACAATGTCATTGCCGGACTGGAGTTTCGCGGCGTGTCACGCGCTCGCGCGCTCGACGCCGGGCACAGCTGGCTGCGCCGCGTCGGGCTGGCGGGCTTCGGCGACCGCTATCCGCACCAGCTCTCCGGCGGAATGCGAAAGCGCGTGGCGCTCGCGCAGACCCTGATCCTGGATCCCGGCATCCTCCTGATGGACGAGCCGTTCTCGGCGCTCGATGTGCAGACCCGGCAGCTCATGGAGAACGAGCTGCTCGAGCTGTGGTCGGCCGACCGGAAATCAGTGGTCTTCATCACCCACGACCTGGAGGAGGCAATCTCGCTTTCCGACCGCGTGGTCGTGCTCTCCGCCGGTCCGGAGACGCGACCCATCGGGGAGTACGCCATCGACCTTCCCCGGCCGAGGGACGTTTCCGAGATCCGACTTACCCCCCGTTTTATCGAGCTGCACCGCGAGATCTGGCACGCGATGAAGGAGGAGGTGCTCAAGGGCTACTCGCAACAGCAGGGCCATGCGCCGCAGCAGCGGCACTAGGAGCCTGCGCAGCTGGCAGGCACTGCTGCTGCTCGCGGTGTTCTTGCTCTGGCATGTCGGCACGAGCCCGACGCTGCTGCCGCCGCTGTATTTCGACGATCCGCACCGGGCCGCATTCTTCTTCGGCGAGCCGCTCAAGGTTCTCAGCCGGATCTGGAACTGGTTCGCCGGCGGGGATATCTACCGGCACCTGTGGGTCACGCTGCTCGAGACCGCGCTCGCCTTCGTCGTCGGGACAGTGCTCGGGCTCGCCATCGGCCTGTGGCTCGCCCTGAGCCCGTTCGCTTCTGCGCTGCTGGATCCCTACATCAAGGCCCTGAACGCGATGCCGCGCGTCATCCTCGCGCCGATCTTCGCCGTCTGGTTCGGCCTGGGCATCGCCTCCAAGGTGGCGCTCGGCGTGACGCTCGTCTTCTTCATCGTCTTCTTCAATGTCTATCAGGGGGTGCGCGAGGTGAGCCCGGTCGTCCTGGCGAACGCGCGCATGCTGGGCGCTTCCCGGCGGCACCTGCTGCGGTTCGTCTATGTCCCCAGCGCGATGAGCTGGGTTTTCGCCAGTCTCCATAACTCGGTAGGGCTTGCCTTCGTCGGCGCGGTGGTCGGCGAGTACCTCGGCTCCTCGGAGGGCGTGGGGTACCTCATTCTTCAGGCGGAGGGTGTTTTCGACATCAATACGGTGTTCGCCGGCATCCTAGTGCTTACCGGATTCGCCCTGGTGCTCGACGGGGTCGTGTCGCTGGCGGAGCGACGACTGCTCGTCTGGCAGCCGAGGGCGGGCGAAACCGAGCGGCTTTGAGGCCGGCCGGGAACTCGCCCGCACCCCGCCGGTCAGATCACCGCTACAGCGAGATTCCGTCGTAAATCGTTGACACGGTTTTCAGCGGGCCGATATAATCTTCGTCTTCTTCGGGCGCGGGGTGGAGCAGTCTGGCAGCTCGTCGGGCTCATAACCCGAAGGTCAGAGGTTCAAATCCTCTCCCCGCAACCAACGCTCTTTAAAAATTCGCAGCCGATAGGTGTGGGCGCTTGATCGGAAGGCGCCACGCGCACACGCATGCCTTCGGGCGTTCGTTTGCAAGTGGCAAGCTTCTAGCAATCAAGTGCTCACGAAATGTATTGAGGTAGTAAACCTCGTTTACTTTGAGTGAGAGCAGTACAGCAGCACAATCAGGATTTAATTGAAGAGTTTGATCCTGGCTCAGATTGAACGCTGGCGGCATGCCTTACACATGCAAGTCGAGCGGCAGCGCGGGGGCAACCCTGGCGGCGAGCGGCGAACGGGTGAGTAATGCATCGGAACGTGTCCTCTTGTGGGGGATAACCAGTCGAAAGATTGGCTAATACCGCATGAGCTCGAGAGAGGAAAGCGGGGGACCGCAAGGCCTCGCGCGAGAGGAGCGGCCGATGCCGGATTAGCTAGTTGGCGGGGTAACGGCCCACCAAGGCGACGATCCGTAGCTGGTCTGAGAGGACGACCAGCCACACTGGGACTGAGACACGGCCCAGACTCCTACGGGAGGCAGCAGTGGGGAATTTTGGACAATGGGCGCAAGCCTGATCCAGCCATGCCGCGTGTGTGAAGAAGGCCTTCGGGTTGTAAAGCACTTTCGGACGGAACGAAATCGCGCG
>DASRKB010000013.1:0-37921 GCA_035649175.1 Burkholderiales bacterium
GAGCGGCACCGCGCCCTGCAGGCGGGCATCTTCGCCCACCACGAGGACGAGCTCGGCGACGGCGGGCTTCTCGTGCGTCATGCGCGCGAGCACCTGCGACGCGGTCTCCTCGCGCCGCGCTCGCGGCACCGAAGCGACGACGTGCGCGCCGACCGTTTCGTGCCGCCTCATAGGCGGCAATGGCACTGGCGCTAGCGGGCGCGCCCGCCGCCGTAACCGGGGCCCATGCCGCCGCCCGCGCCGCCTTGCATCGGCGGCTGCTCGGGCATGGAAAGGCCGCGTTCCTTGGCGCGCTCCTGCATCAGCGCATGATGCTCGGCGCGGATGCGCTCGCGCTCTTCCTGGGTCTGCGGGGCCTGCATCCTGGCGCGAAACTGGTCGCGCTCCTGCGGCGTCATCATCTGGTAGCCGTAGATGTCCTGGTCGCGCAACTGGGTCTGGGTCTCATCTCGGGTCTGATCGCGGTCCTGGGCGAATGCGGCGAAGGCAGGTGCCGCTAGGGCGGCGATGAGCACAGCGTGCGCAAATTTCATATGCTTCTCCTTTCGGGAAACGCGTTTGCATTCTGGGGCAGCCCGCCGGCCGCCCATTGACCTGTATCAACCGGCGTGCCCGCCTGAGGCGGCGACAATCCAGCATGGCCGACTATCCCGCGCAGCTCGAACGCCGGCGGGTGCTCGCCGACGGCCGCGGCGTGCTCATCCGACCCATCCGGGCGAACGACGAGCCGCGCGAGCACGAGTTCCTGGACGGCCTCTCCGGCGACACGCAGCGGCGGCGCTTCATCCGCTACGCGATGCCGCGAGGCGACGCCCTGGTGCACTTCTTCACCCACATCGACTACGACCGGCACATGGCGTTCGTCTGCGAGGCTACGGTCGACGGCGCACCTCACATCGTCGGCGACGCGCGCTATGTCGCCAATGCGGACGGGCGCAGCTGCGAGTTCGGCGTCGTAGTGGCCGACGACTGGCACCACACCGGCATCGCGCAGCTCCTGATGAGCGAGCTCATGCGCGAGGCGCGCCGCCGCGGGTTCGAGACCATGGAGGGCTTGGTCCTGAGCGACAATGCGGACATGATCGGCTTCGTGAGCGCCCTCGGCTTCTCGGTAAGCGAAGCACCCCAGGATCCCGCCCTGGTGCGGGTGGTCAAGCGGCTCTGAGCGCGCCAATCGTCTTCGTCGCCCGCGGCCTGACCAAGGTGTACCGCATGGGCGAGGCCGAGGTGCACGCGCTGCGCGGCGTGGACCTCGAGGTCCGCGCGGGCGAGTTCATCGTGCTGCTCGGCCCCTCGGGCAGCGGCAAGTCGACGCTGCTCAACATCCTGGGCGGCCTCGACACGCCGACGCAAGGGAAGATCTCCTTCCAGGAGAACGACCTGTCCGCGGCCGATGAGGGGGCGCTAACGCGCTACCGGCGCGAGAACGTCGGCTTCGTGTTCCAGTTCTACAACCTCATCCCGAGCCTGACCGCGCGCGAGAACGTGGCGCTCGTCACCGACATCGCCGCACGCCCCATGCCGCCCGCGGAGGCGCTCGGCTGGGTGGGCCTGGGCGAGCGGCTCGACCACTTCCCGTCGCAGCTCTCCGGCGGCGAGCAGCAGCGCGTGGCGATCGCGCGCGCCATCGCCAAGCGCCCGCAGGTGCTGCTGTGCGACGAGCCGACCGGGGCGCTCGACTACGAGACCGGGAAACTCGTGCTCGAGGTGATCGCGCGCATCAACGCGGAGCTCGGCACCACCGCCATGGTCATCACGCACAACGCCGCCATCGCGCAGATGGCCGACCGCGTGCTCAAGCTCGGCGACGGGCGGATCGTCGGCGAGTCGCGGCCCGAGCGAAAGCTCTCTCCCTCGGAGATCTCCTGGTGAAGGCGATCGACCGCAAGCTCGTGAGAGACCTCTGGGCGCTCAAGACCCAGGTGATCTCGATCGCGCTCGTGATCGCCTGCGGCATCGGGGCGTTCATCGCTTCCTTCTCGACCCACTACTCGCTGCAATGGTCGCGTGACCACTACTACGCCACGGCGCGCTTCGCGCATGTCTTCGCCACGGCGAAGCGCGCGCCCGCCTCGCTCGCCGAGCGCATCCGGGCCATCCCCGGCGTGGTGGAGGCCGAAACGCGCGTGGTGCGCGATGCGCAGCTTTCGATCCCGGGCGTCGCGCCGCCCATGATCGGGCGGTTGATCGGCTTCAACTTCGCGCACCCTCCCGGCATGAACCGCCTCACGCTGAGGAGCGGGCGCTGGCCGACGCCCGGCGAGCGCGGCGCGGCGGTGGTGAACCAGCGTTTCCTCGAGGCGCGGGGCCTCGAGCTCGGCGGCCAGGTGAGCGTGCTTATGAACGGCAAGCTCGAGCGGTTCACGCTGGTGGGCACTGCCCTCACGCCGGAGTACGTCTACGCGACACGCGGCGGCGGCATGCCGGACGACGAGTGGTTCGCCGTGCTCTGGGTGGACGAGGAGGCGCTCGCGGCGGCGTTCAACATGGAAGGCGCGTTCAACTCCGTGCTGCTTCGCCTCGCGAAGAACGCTTCCACGCCGATGGCGATCGAGCGTCTCGACCGCCTTCTCGAGCCCTACGGCGGCCTGGGCGCGGTGGAGCGCGAGGACCAGATGTCGGACAAGATCCTCACGCAGGAAATCAACCAGCAGCGCGTATGGGGCACGGTGCTGCCGGCGATCTTCCTCCTGGTCGCGGCATTCATCCTCAACGTGGTGCTGCACCGGCAGGTCAACGCGCAGCGCGGCGAGATCGCCGCGCTGAAGGCGCTCGGTTACGAGGATCGCTGGATCGCCGGTCACTACCTCAGGTTCGCCTCGGTCATCGCGGTGCTCGGCGTGGCGCTCGGCATCGCGCTCGGCGCCTGGCTCGGCTCGGCCATGACCGGGCTCTACACCGACTTCTTCCAGTTCCCCCGCTTCGACTACCGCCTGCCACCCTGGATCGTGCTCGCGGGCGCGGGGATCGCGCTGGGCGCCGCCTTCGGCGGCGCGTTCGCCGCCACGCGCGGGGTGCTGCGCATGAAGGCCGCCGAAGCGCTGCGCCCACCGGCGCCCGCGCAGTTCCGGCCGCTTCTCATCGAGAAGCTGGGATACGAGCGCATCCTCACGCCGGCGCAGCGCATGATCCTTCGCAACCTGGAGCGAAAACCGGTGCGCGCCACGATCACCGTGGCAGGCATCGCCGGCTCGGTGGCCATTCTGATCGCCGGCACCTTCTGGAACGACGCGCTCGAGGTGTTTCTCGACGTGCAGTTCAACCGCATCATGCGCGCCGACGTGAACATCGCCTTCCCCGAGCCGGTGCCGCGCTCGGTGCGCTGGGAGCTCGAGCGGCTCCCGGGGGTGAAGCAGGCCGAGGTGAGCCGCGCCATTCCCGTGCGACTGCATGCCGGGCACCGCAGCTATCGGACCGGCATCACCGGGCTCGCCGACGATGCGAGCCTCCAGCGCGTGCTCGACGCCGAGCTGCGCGAGTCGCGTCCCGCGCCGGGCGGCGTGGTGCTTACCACGCGCCTCGCAACGCGCCTGGGCGTGCGCCCCGGCGACACGGTGCGCGCCGAGTTGCTGGAGGGCAAGCGCATCACGGCGGAGGTGCGCGTCGCCGGCACGGTGCGGGAGATGGCCGGCATGAACGCCTACATGCGGCTGGAGGAGCTGAACCGGCTGGCACGCGAGGGGCAGGTAGTTTCCGGCGCCGCGCTTCTCGTCGACCGCGCGCAGGAGACGGCGCTCCTGGAGCGGCTGAAGGAGATGCCCGCCGCGGCGGTGGTGATCGTCAACCGCACGCTCCTCGAGACCTTCCTCGAGACTACCGGGCGCAACATGGTTTTCTTCACGACGATCCTCACGCTCTTTGCAGCCACCATCGCCGTCGGCGTGGTGTATAACAATGCGCGCATCCAGCTCGCCGAGCGCGCCTGGGAGCTCGCGAGCCTGCGCGTGCTGGGCTTCACCCGCGGGGAGGTATCGGTGCTGCTCCTCGGGGAGCTCGCGCTCGAAATCGCGCTCGCCATCCCGCTCGGCTTCCTCGCTGGCTACTGGCTGTGCGCGCTGATGGTCGCCCTGATGATGCAGGAGGACGTGATCGAGTTCCCACTGGTCATCTTCGCTTCCACCTACCTCTACGCCGGCGCGGCCGTGGCGCTCGCCGGGGTGGCGAGCGCCCTGGTCGTGAGGAATCGCATCGATAATCTCGACCTGGTGGCCGTGCTGAAGACCCGCGAATGACCCGACGCAACCGCATCGCCCTTGTCCTCGCCCTGCTCGCCGTCGCGGCGCTCGTCGCCTGGGCGCTCCGGCCGCGCCCGGTGGCGGTGGAGACCGCCCCCGTCACGCGCGGGATGTTCGAGCAGACCGTCGCGGACGACGGGCGCACGCGGGTGCGCGAGCGCTACCTGGTCTCCGCCCCGCTCGCCGGCCTGGTGGAGCGCGTGCGCCTGGAGGCCGGCGACGCAGTGAAGCAGGGCCAGACAGTGGCGGTGCTCATGCCCGCCGCGCCGCCGCTCATCGACGCGCGCACCATGACCGAGCTGCGCCAGCGCGTCGGGGCGGCCGAGGCGCAGCTCGCGCGCGCCCGCGCCGAGACGCAGAAGGCCGCCGCGCAGCGCGAGCAGGCGCGCGCGGACTTCAGCCGACAGAAGAAGCTCGCGGGCGAGGGCTTCGTCTCCGAAACCGCGCTCGAGCAGACCCAGCTCGCGCTGCAGGTGGCCGAGCGCGGCATGCAGGCCGCCCGGTTCGCCGAGGAAGCGGCGCGCTTCGAGCTCGAGCAGACGCGCGCGGCGCTCAAGCGCTATTCGAGCGGCGAGCCCGGCGTGAAGTGGGAGATCCCCTCCCCCGTGACCGGCTCGGTGCTGAAGGTCGCGCAGAAGAGCGAAGGCCCGGTCGCGCTCGGCGCGCCGCTCGTCGAGGTCGCCGATGCACGCAGCCTCGAGGCAGTGGTCGACGTGCTCTCGCAGGAGGCGGTGGCCATCCGCCCCGGCATGCCGGCGCGCGTCGAGCTTGGCCGGGGCGTGGCGCCGCTGCCGGCGCTCGTACGCCTGATCGAGCCCGCGGCTTTCACCAAGGTCTCCGCGCTCGGCGTGGAAGAGCAGCGCGTCAACGTGATCCTCGACTTCGCCGGCCCGCTCGATCAGGTCTGGACGATCGGCGACGGCTTCCGCGTGGAGGCGGCAATCGTCATCCACCGCCAGGACAACGCGTTGAAAGTGCCGGTGGGGGCGCTCTTCCGCGAGGAGGAGCGCTGGATGGTCTTCGTCGCCCAGGGCCGCGAGGCGCGCAAGCGCGAGGTGAAGCTCGAGCGCCGCAACAGCCTCGAGGCGATGGTCAGCGGCGGGGTCGAGCCCGGCGAGCGGGTAGTGGTCTACCCTTCCGACGCGCTCAGGGACGGCTCGAGGATCGAGCTCGCCGGCGAACGGTAGTACGCCAGGCACTCTGGCTCCCGCCCGCGCACCACGCGCTTGCCGGCGAGCGCGCCGCGGTACTCGGTGACCACCGTGCACTGCCCATCGCCGTAGAAGATCACCACCCAGTCGTGCGTGCGGTGCATGACGTGCGCGCGCTGGGTGTTCGAGTAGAGCGCCGTGAAAAGCCGGCCCTCGTGGCGCGCGTGCATCACCGGCAGCCAGGCCTCGTGCTCCGGGTTGAAGCGCCTGGGCGCGATCGTGCGCAGCAGGCCCGCTTCCGCCTTGCGGCGGTACTCGGTGTCGACCGCCAGGAGCGTCCCGACATCCGGCAAGGCTGTCATGCTTGAAAGACTAGCCTGGCGGCGCGGCGGCGTATTGACCGGAATCAAACAAACCATTTCAAGCTCTGACTCAGTAAGGGATCGCCGGGCCTCTCCAGGCTGCGTCGCGCGGCCGCGCGCGGGCGAGCGCGGCATGAACATCGAGCCAGCCGCCGCAGGCATTGCGCCCGGGACGGCGGCGCACGAAGTTGAGGAGGCCCTTGCACAGCGCATAGAAGCGGAAGAAGCGCACCACGGCGCGGCGCTCGCTGGGTGAGAGCGGCTCGGCGCTGCAGATGAGCTTGTCGTCCGCCATCCCGCGATCGATCAGCGTGACCGCACCCCAGGCTTTCACCGTGAGGCGGCTGCCAAAGGGTAGCCGCGGGCCCAGTACGACCGCGTCGAGAAGGTCGCCTTCGAGCCCGAGGTACTTCGGCACCGAGCCGTAGTTGAACGGGCACGGCAGCGGCGAGAGGAAGTCGAGCTTGCCGGTCGACCCGCGCTTCAGGAAACTGCCGCGCGGCACTTCGATCACCACGTCGAGCTCGGGCGCGCCCATCTCTGATTGTTTCCTATCGCGAGATCGGGGTCAGACCCCGAACTGTTTCTCGAGGAACGACAGGATCGCTGCCGCGGCCTGCGCCGGCGTTCCCCGACCACCGTGGACGACGACCTCCGGCTTGAGCGGCGGCTCGTAGAGCGCGCCGACGCCAGGGAGGTTCTTTCCATCACCCTTGTACAGCCCTTTGGTATCCCGCGCGCGGCACACCTCGAGCGGGGTGTCGACGTACACCTCGGCGAAGCGCGCGATGCGCGAGCGGGCGGCGTCGCGGTAACGACGGAGGTTCGCTGTCGCGTCAAGCACGACGGGCCTGCCGCTCTCCACGACGAGCACTCCAACCCGGGAAAGCATTTCGTAGAAGAAATCCCTGTCCTGCTCGTCGTAGCGCGGATACGGGGTGAGCTGCGTGCGCATGATGTCAGACTCGAGCACCGCGGCGTCGACGCCGCGCACGTGGAGCTGCGCGAGGAGCTCGCGCGCGATGGCGCTTTTGCCGGAGCCGGACAGTCCGGTGAGCCAGACGGCGAAGCTCACGCGCAATACTCGTTCGCGCGCGCCGGGTCGAACCGCCGGTCTTCCAGCACGGCGGTCACGAACCGCAGCATCTTCTGCCGGATCTCGTCCTGCAGCGCCGGATACCAGAGCGGGTTCGCCATCACCAGCCCCCGGAACGCGAGGAAGGGCGCGACGACTTCCAGCAGCTCCGCGTCGCCGGAGCGCTCGAGGTAGCGGTCCCAGAAGCGGCGCCAGAGCTCCTGGAACCCGCCTTCCAGCCGCCCGGAGCGCTGGAGAGAGAAGAAAAGGTAATTGAGCGCGAGGCAGGCGACGTCGTCTGCGGCGTCGCCCCACTCGCCGCGCGAGCGGTCGAGCACGCTGAAGTCAGCCCCCTGCCGAAACATGATGTTCCAGGGGTGAAAGTCGCCGTGCACCTGGCGCAGCCGATGCGTGCGGCTGCGCAGCTTCCAGCGCCAGCCGATGCAAAGCTTTTCGATCTCCTCCAGGCGCTCCCGATATTCAAGGGGGTAGCTGTCGTCCACGCCGAAGATGCATTCGCCGTGGCCGACCAGCTCCCGGCTCCGGCGCACATAGAGACCGGGATCCGGGCCTTCGAGCTCGTGGATCTCGACGAGGTAGTCGCACAAGGCATCCGCGCGCTCGAGGTCAAGATCCGAGGTCTTTCCGGAACTTCGAATCGCTAGGAGATCGTCCGCGTACTCGTGCCCCTCGACGAACTCGGCGAGCATGAAGAGCTCCTCGGCGTTGCCGAGCGGCACGAGCTCGCCGCTTTCGCGCACCGCCCCCACGTCGAGGGAGGCGACGTGCCGCGGCAGCGCGCCGAAGGCATGGTGCGCCCAGAGAAGGAGCTGCGCGCGGTCGGCCATGTGCTCGTGGCCGAAGGGTCCCGGGCGCACCGACTCGATCACCGCGCGCCGCGCCGCGCCGTCGATCTCGTAGTCCACGCGCAACGGGATGCCGTAGCCATAGCCCTTGTCGCCCTGACGCCCGCCGCCGAGCGGCGTGATGCGCATCACGCGCACCGGCCGGCCGTAGACTCGAGAGAGGTACGCCTCGACCGCCGCGGGAACGAAAGGATTCTTCATCAGGGCACCAGCAGCGTGGGCACCGGGCTCGCGACGGCGGACTTCAGGGCGACCGAGCCGACGAGCGCATGGTGCGCGGCGCCCAGGCCCCGCGTGCCGAGCGCGACCAGATCGGCCGGCGTTTCCTCGGCGAGCGAGCGCACCTCGAGCGCGGCGTCGCCGACGCTGAAATGGACGCGATGGGTCATGCCCTCGCGCTTGAATAGCGCCACCGCCTCGCGCGTCGCCTTGTCGCCCTCCTTGCGGCTCCACTGGCCGATGACATCGTCGTGCGGCGGCATCACGGTCTCGAGGTAGGTGAGCGGCTGCTGGACCCAGAGCAGGTGAACTTCCAGCTCGCCGAGCCAGGGCCGCCAAGTGGCGAGGCGCCGCGCCGCCCGCGTCGCCGGCGCGGATCCGTCCGTGGCAAGAACCACGCGCAGGCGACGGCCGAATGCGCCCGGCAGCACATCGCGCTCCTTCACGAGCAGCGCCGGCACGCGCGCCTTGTGCACGACGCGCAGCGCGACCGAGCCGAGCGCATAGCCGTGCACCGCGCCCGCGCCCCGCGTGCCCAGGACCACGGCGGCCGGCCGCTGCCGCCGAATCTCCTCGAGGATCGCCGGCGCCGCGTGCCCGATCCGCAGCTGGCGGCGCACGGCGATGCCGGCAGCGCGCAGGCGCTCCGCCGCCGCTTCGAGCTCGCCGGCGGGCGGCTCGGCGCCGCGCGGGCGGACGTTCAGGAGCATCGTCTCGAGGCGCTCGCCCTGCGCGTGCGCGGCGAGAAGCTCGCTCGCACGCACGCTGGACGCAGACCCGTCGAAGGCGAGGATCAGCCGCGTTCTCATCGCAGGTCGAACTTACCCGATTTCCGCAGCAGCAGCTTCTCGCCCTCGAGCAGGAACATCAGCGCGGCGCCCACGGCGACGATGAGCACGCCGTCGGCAAGCGCGACCGGGCGGCTCGCGAACCAGAGGTTCATCACCGGCGCGTAGGTGAAGGCAAACTGGGCCGCCGCCGCGGCGGCGATCGCGATGAGCACCGCGGGCGTGCCGAGCGCGCCGCGCAGCGTGATCGAGCCGCCGTGCAGGTAGCGCACGTTGAAGAGGTAGAAGATCTCGAGCACTACCAGTGCGTTCACCACCAGGGTGCGCGCGGCCTCGAGCTCGTAGCCGCGCGCGAGCGCGTTGAAGAAGATCCCGAGGCAGACGCCGGCGAAAAGCACCGAGACCAGCACCACACGCCACACGAGGAAGCGCGAAAGGAGCGGCGCTTGCGCCCGGCGCGGCGCGCGGCGCATCACGCCGGGCTCCGAGGGCTCGAAGGCGAGCACCAGGCCGAGCGTGGCCGCGGTGACCAGGTTCACCCAGAGGATCTGCACCGCGCTCATCGGCAGCACGAGCCCCGAGAGCAGGCAGGCGATCACGGTCAGCACCTCGCCGCCATTAGTGGGCAGTGTCCAGGCGACCACCTTGCGGATGTTGTCATACACCGTGCGGCCCTCGTGCACCGCATTCACGATGGAGGCGAAGTTGTCGTCGAGCAGCACCATCTCGGCGGCCTCCTTGGCCGCCTCGGTGCCCTTGATGCCCATGGCCACGCCGACGTCGGCGGCCTTGAGCGAGGGCGCATCGTTCACGCCGTCGCCGGTCATGGCCACCACCGCGCCGCGCGCCTGCAGCGCGCGCACGATGCGCAGCTTGTGCTCGGGGCTCGCGCGCGCGAAGACCGACGCCCGGTGCACCTCCTCCTCGAACGCCGCCGGCTCGAGCGCGTCGAGCTCGCGGCCGGTGAGCGCCCGCGGCCTCTCGGCGAGCTCGAGCTGGCGCGCGATGGCGAGCGCGGTGGCGGCATGGTCGCCGGTAATCATTTTCACCGCGATGCCTGCGTCGCGGCATTCGGCGATGGCGGCGAGCACCTCCGCGCGCGGCGGGTCGATGAAGCCGACGATGCCCAGGAACTCGAGCTCTTGAACGGATTCGAGCGCAAGGTGGTGCGTCTCATCGTCTACCCGCCTCGAACAGAATCCGAGAACTCTTTCACCGGCAGCGGCGGCAGCGGCGATCCGCTCGGCCCAGTAGTCGCGGTCGGCCCCAGGCGCAAGCTCGAGCAGGCGTTCCGGCGCACCCTTGACGAAGACCACCTTGCGCCCGTCGGGCGCGCGATGCAGCGTCGCCATCAGGCGATGCGCCGCGTCGAAGGGAAGCTCGTCGAGCCGCGGCCATTCGCCGCGCACGTGGTCGGGATTGAGCCCCGCCTTCATGGCGAGCGCGACGAGCGCGCCTTCCATCGGGTCGCCTTCCACCGTCCACGCGCCTTCGCGCTGGTGGAGATGCGCGTCGTTGCAGAGCAGGCTGCAGCGCACCACCGGCATGGCGGAGGCGAGCGCGGCGGCGTCGTCGTCGTGGCCGACCGCCTCGATGTCGCCCTTCGGCGCATAGCCCGCGCCGCTCACCGCCGCCTCGTGCTCGGCGGTGACGATGCGCGCCGCGGTCATCTCGTTGCGGGTAAGCGTGCCGGTCTTGTCGGAGCAGATCACCGAGGTGGCGCCGAGGGTCTCCACCGCGGGCAGGCGCCGGATCACCGCGTTCCTCGACGCCATGCGCTGCACGCCGATGGCGAGCGTGATGGTGATGACGGCCGGCAGGCCTTCGGGAATGAGGCTCACCGCGAGCGCCACCACGGCGATGAGGGCCTCGGTCCAGGCGTAGCCGCGCACGAGCACCGCGAAGGCGAAGAGCGCGGCCGCGCCGCCGATCGCCACCACGGTGAGGCGCCGGCCGAAGCGGTTGATCTGGCGCAGGAGCGGCGTGGTGAGCTCCTCCACCTCCTGCAGCAGGGCGCTGATGCGGCCGATCTGGGTGCGCGGGCCGGTGGCGACCGCGACCCCCCTCGCCTGCCCTGCGGCGACGAGCGTGCCGGAGAACGCCATGCTGTGGCGCTCGCCGAGCTCGGCCTGCGCCGGCGCGGGCTCGTCCTTCTTCTGCGCCGGCACCGACTCGCCGGTGAGCAGCGCCTCGTCGACGAGGAGCCCGCGCGAACGCAGCAGGCGCAGGTCGGCCGGCACGCGCTCGCCCGGCTCGAGGAGCACCACGTCGCCGGGCACGAGCGAGGCGACGTCGACCGAGCGGCGCGTCCCGTCGCGCAGCACGGCGGCGCGCGGCGAGATGAGCCGGCGCATCGCCGCGAGCGCCTTCTCGGCCTTGCCTTCCTGCAGGAAGCCGACCACCGCGTTCACCACCACCACGGCGATGATCACCGCCGCGTCGATGGTATGGCCCAGCACGAACGCCGCCACGGCGGCGGCGAGCAGGAAGTAGATAAGCGCATTGTGGAACTGCGCGAGGAAGCGCATGAGCGGGGAGCGCGCGCGCGCCTCGGGAAGCGCGTTCGGCCCGTGCGCCGCCAGCCGCCGCTGCGCCTCGGCGGAGCTCAGGCCCTCGTGGCGCGCCTCGAGCGCCGCGAGCACCTCCTCGGCGTGCCGCGCGTGCCAGTCCATTGCTCGAGTATGCCGCGGAATGGATCTTGCATTGGGGACGGATTCGCTACGGAGAACGCGCCATGGCATTGACCCGCGATCAGACCGAGGAGCTGCGCAGCATGATGGAGGAGCGCCGACGCGTGCTGCTCGCCGAGCTGCAGGAAGGCACCGAGCGCGCACGCGCCGACCTCCGGGAGGACCTCGCCGGCCCCGCGCCGGATGCGGGCGACGAGTCGGTCGCCACGCTGATCGGCGACCTGGACCACGCCGACGTGTCGCGCGACCTCGCCGAGCTGCGCGCGCTCGATGCGGCGCGCGAGCGCATGAAGGAAGGCAGCTACGGCGTGTGCTCGGACTGCGGCGGCGAGATCGACTACCCGCGGCTCAAGGCCGCGCCGGCGGCCCTGCGCTGCATCCGCTGCCAGACCCTGCACGAGAAAACATACGCGAGCCCCAGCGGATCCAGCCTCTGAATTAGTGCCTCAGTGATGAAAAAGGGGGCAGGACCCTTTTTCGCTACCGCGAGCGAAGAAAAAGGGTCCTGACCCCTTTTTCTAGTGCCTCAGGACGCACTTCTCGTATAGCCCCGGGAAGACGCCGCCCGGGTCGTACTTGCGCTTGAGCGCCGCGTAGGCCTCGCCGCCGTAGCGGCGATGGAACTCCTCCTCCGGGAAGTAGCTGTCGGAGTAGAGCGACTTGATGCCGCCGAGGGCCGCAACCCGCTCCTCGATGCGGCGGTTGAAGTAGCCGCGCGGACGCGCCTCGCGCGTTCGCTTCACATCCCAGAAGCCGAAGTTCACGTACCAATCGTCGGTCCTGGGGTACAGCGTGAAGGATTTCATCCCGGCAAAGCCGATGGGGCAGACCCATTGCGGCCAGAGCGCGATCTCCTTCGCGTAGAAGTCGAAGAACTCGGCGGCGCGCCCAAGCGGGATGTCGACGTCCTGAATTATCGACTCCGAATGCAGCCCGAGCACGCGCTCGAGCTTCTTCGTCAGCCCCACGCGGCTGTTCCAGCGCATGATCTTGGTGTAGGTCCGCGATCCGAGCCGCTCTTTCCCATACAGTCTTCTTATCAAAGGCTGCTGAGCGAAAACGTTCTTCGAGCACCAGAACCAGTCGGTGTCCCAGCGCCACAGGTAGTCGTGGATGCTGAGATAGTCCTCGCGCCGCTCGGCGATCGAGCGATAGTAGATCTTCTCGAAGGTATAGTCGCTCGTGTAGGGCGCGCTGTCGACGAAGCGGCCCAGCGTGACGAACATCCGCCCGGGCTCGAAGATCGTGCCGTCGATGAAGTCCGCCTCGTTCTTTTCCAGGGTTTCTCCGAGAAACCGGAAGTACTTTTCGATGTCGGAGAACCCCACATGCTCGAGGCGCACATACGGCTTGACCGGGATGGTCCTCGCCTTGACGCGAAGCGCGTAGCCGAGCGTGCCGTAGGAGTTGGGGAAGCCGAAGAAGAGATCGGCGTGCTCGTTCTCCGGCGTCGCGGTGACGATGCGGCCGTCGGCCAGCAGCACCTCGAGCTCAAGCATGGTGTCGTGCACCAGGCCCTGACGATGCGAGGACGACTCGATGCCCACGCCCGCCACCGCGCCGCCCAGCGTGATCGTCTTGAGCTGCGGCACCACTGCCGGCATGACGCCTCGCGCCAGGCAGCCGCGCACCAGGTCCTCGTAGGGGATCATGCCTTCGGCATCGACCAAGCCCTTGCCGACGCAAAGGATCTCGTTGAAATTCCTGACGTCGAGCCGGCGCCGGCCGCGCGCGACCCGGTCGCGGAAGAGATTCGAGCTGTCCTTCGCGAGGCCGATCGGCCCGGCGCCTTCCCTAAGCCGCGCGGCCAGGGCTTCTTTTTTCAGCGAATGCTGGCTCGCGCTCGTAGAGGAAGCTCCGGCTCATCGGATAGTTGGCACGCGTGATGTTCCCCTTCGAGAACACGATCTGGAAGAGGTGCGTGTAGCCGGCCGGCGAGCGGAACATCTCGGCGCAGCCGTAGAGATAAATGCGCCACTTGCGGCGGAAGCGCTCGTCGAACGTCTTCGGGTCGAGCGCGCGTATCCTCTCCCAATTGCGGTCGAAGCGCTCGCCCCATGCGTCCAGCGTGAGCGCGTAGTGCCGGCGCAGGTTCTCGATGTCGACCACCTCCAGCCCGGCGCGCTCCATGGCTGCGATCGTGTGCGCCAGGCTCGGAATCCAGCCGCCGGGAAAGATGTGCTTGCGGATGAAGAACTCGGTCTGGAAGTGCCCGACATGGCCGATGAAGTGCAGCATCCCGAGGCCCCCGGGCTTGAGGAACCTCGCGTGCGCCCGCACCACCTCCTCGAGCGAGTCGCGCCCGGCGTGCTCGAGCGTGCCGATCGAAGCGACCTTGTCGTACTCGCGGCGCGCATCGCGGAAGTCCGTGTCGATCACCGAGAGCGAGCCGCCGAGGCGCCGGCGCTCGATTTCCTTCCTGACCATCTCGACCTGCGAGGTGGTGTTGTTGATGCCGGTGACCTTGACGCCGAAGCGCTCGTGCGCGCGGAACATGAACCCGCCAAACCCCGAGCCGATGTCCACCACCTCCTCGCCCGGCTGCAGGCGCAGCTTGGTCGCGACGTGGTCGATCTTGTTCCGCTGCGCCTCCTCCAGCGTGCGCGTGCCTTCCTTCCAGTACGCGCAGGTGTACATCATGTGCGGGTCATCCAGCCAGTAGCGGTAGAACTCGGTGCAGAGCGCGTAGTGAAACTCGGCATTCGCCTTCGCCTGCTGCCAGCTCGTGTTGGCGAAGCGGAACTCGTGCCAGCGGTTGCGCAGGTTGACGAGCGGCTTCATGTTCGCCACCCCGCCCTCCATGCCGACCGCCATCGCCTTGGCGAGGCTGCCCTCGATATCGACGTCGCCATCGAAGTAGGACTCGAGCAACCCGATGTGGCCGAACGCGGCGATGCGCAGGTAGGGCCGCGCATTGCGGAAGACAAGGGTGAAGGCGGGCTCCCCCTCCCGGCTGCGCAGCTCGGCGCCGTCGGCGAAGCGCACCGCGAATGGCGTCGCGGTGCGCCGGCCGGCAGCCTTGAGCAGTCGTTGGATCGCGGCTCTCACAGCGGGGCGATTTTAGCCCCGGGATTTTGCGATCGGGTAGAAGGTCCCCTGCAACTTCTGCTAGCCTGACCGGGTCTCCGGAGAGTCAGGAGAAATTATGGCGACCCGCAAGCCCCCAGCAAAAAAAGCTTCTTCCAGAAAGTCCCGGTCAGCGCCTCCGTTCACCGGCGGGATGCAGCCCGATCCCTCCCCGGAAGAACTGTGGAAACAGATCGCCGAAGCCGCCTATTACAGGGCAAAGGCCCGCGACTTCGCCCCGGGGGGCGAAGTGCAGGACTGGATAGAGGCCGAGGCGGAGGTGATGCAGCGCCTCGGCCGGACTCCTTAGCGGCCTGAGCCCGCGCTCGCCTCCGGGGACCCGGAGCTCGTCGCACCCGCGGCCGGCTGGTCGGTGGCGGCGACTTCGCGCTCGCCGAACACCTCGATCTCGACCCGGCGGTTGGGCTCGAAGCACTCGATCAGCTTGTTGCCCTTGTATTTGCGGCAGTCCCCGCCGGTGACGAGGTTCTGCTCGCCGCGGCCCTCGGTCTGGATGCGCTCGGTCGAGACGCCCCTCTGTGAGAGGTACTGCTTCACCGCGTCGGCACGCTGCTGCGAGAGCTTCTGGTTGTACTGCTCGCTGCCGATCGGGTCGGTGTAGCCGATCGCGACGATCTCGTTCACCTCGGCGCCTTTCAGCCCGTCGGCGATCTCGTCGAGCTTGCGCTGGCCTTCCGGGCGTAGCTCGGCCTTGTCGAAGCCGAAGAGCACGTCGGTCTCGAGCGTGATCTTCTGGATCATCGGGCCGCGTGGCTCCGGCACGGCGACGATCGGCGCGGGCGCTGGCTCGGCGCGCGGCGCGGGCGCCGGCTCGGGCGCGAGTTGCACGGTTGCGACCGGCGCGGGCGTGGTGGCGACCGCCACCGCGTCGCAGGGCTCGGCGGCCATCCGCGGCGTCCAGTATCCCCCGCGCCAGCATTCGCCGTAGGCCGTACGCCAGTTTGTCCCGTTCGGCTGCTCGACATAGCCGGGCTCGAACGCGTCGCGCGGAACGCCACTCGTGGTGGCGGGGACGTTGCGTCGGGCGGAAGGGGCCTCGCGCTCCTGTGCGCCGGTCACCGAGGCTTGCGCCACCTGCTGGCCGCTTGCGCTCGTCACCTGCCCCGGCTGGGCAAGCGCTGTTCCGGTATAGGTCGCCAGGGCGGCGATGACCGCGCCGGCAAGGCGGCGCGGAGCTGCTGATTTCATTCCTGTCGTCACGGCTTTCTCCTTTCGTTGAGGTCCGACTGGAGGAGTCCAGCAAGCCGTGTTCCCGGCGGCCGACAGTTCGTCCGGTCTACGGACCGCCGCAGGGCGGCTCCGTCACCCGCGCCGTTGATCCAGCGCAAGACCGGGCCCGGCAGACGGTGTAGCGTAAATTCGTGGATGAGCAGATCAAAGGGCGAATCCTGGCGCTTCTGGACGAGCACCGGATCATGACCATCGCCACACTCAGGCCGGACGGCTGGCCGCAAGCCACGACGGTGGGCTACGCGAACGAGGGGCTCACGCTCTACTTCCTCTGCGGCCTGGACAGCCAGAAGGCCACGAACCTCGCGCGCGACGATCGCGTCTCGCTGACCATCGACCACGACACGCCGCAGGTGATGGACATCACCGGGCTCTCGATGGCCGCGCGCGCGCAGGCCGTGGGCGACCGGGCCGAACAGGAGAAGGCGCTGCAGTTGCTGATGCGAAAGTACCCGCAGCAGACGGGCCTGCCACTGTCGATGCCCAGCCCGGCGGATGTGCGCATCTTCCGCGTGACGCCGACCGTCATCTCCGTACTCGACTACTCCAAGGGCTTCGGACACACCGATCTCGTCGCCTGGTGAGACCATGGCTCGCCCGGCGTGTCGCGCCCGATCTTCGTAGGTCGAACGGCAGAGCATGCTTGGCCGAAGGTTTGCTTCTCCTCGCGACTACGGCAGGAGAGCAAGCTCATGAGGATCAGCGTTTTATGCGAGCGGGGACCCAAGGCGGAAGAGCGTCCCTGCGCGTTCCACCTTGGCGGCCGGCGCCTGCACGTCATGACGGTGCTCGCCTCCTGGGGAGACGCGCCGCACCGGTATTTCGAGGTCGCGGTGGACGACGGCCGGCGCTTCGTGCTGCACCACGACTTGTCGTTCAGCTGCTGGGAGCTCGCAGGTGTCTTCGCCGCCGCGAGGCCGCCGCGAGAGCGCCCGGCGCCCGCCAAGGCCTCGCGCGCTAGATCCGCGTGGTGGCGGCTGGGGTTCGGGAAATGAGGTAGTAGAGCACCGGGATCACCACCAGCGTCAGCACGGTGGCGACGAGGATCCCGAAGAGCAGCGAGATCGCGAGGCCGTTGAAAATCGGGTCGTCCAGGATGAACGCGGCACCGAGCATCGCCGCGGCCGCGGTGAGCGCGATCGGCTTGGCGCGCGCGGACGCGGAAGCGATCACCGCCTCGCCGGGCGCCATCCCTTCCTCCATCTTCTGGCGCGCGAAGTCGACGAGCAGGATCGAGTTCCTCACGATGATGCCGGCGAGCGCAATCATGCCGATCATCGAGGTGGCGGTGAAGTTGGCGCCGAGCAGCGCATGCCCCGGCATCACGCCGACCACGGTCAGCGGGATCGGCGCCATGATGACGAGCGGCACGATGTAAGAGCGGAACTGCGCCACCACGAGCAGGTAGATCAGCACGAGCCCCACCGCATAGGCGATGCCCATGTCGCGGAAGGTCTCGTAGGTCACCTGCCACTCGCCGTCCCACTTGATCGCGTAAGCACGGTAGGGGTCCGAAGGCTGGCGGATGAAGTGCTCCTGCACGCCCTGCGGGAGGGACGCGCGCGAGGCGAACATGCCGTAGAGCGGGCTGTCGACGCGGCCGGCCTGGTCGGCCGTCACGTATACCACCGGCAGCAGGTCCTTGTGGTAGATGGGCCGCTCGCGCTCAGAGGCAAGCGGCGCGACGAGCTCGGAGAGCGGCACGAGGTCCCCCGCCGGCGTGCGCAGCGGGAGCTTCAGCACCTCGGGGAGCTCCGACTGGCGCTCGGGCGGCAGCGAGATGCGCACCGGCACCTCGTACTTCGACTGACCGTCGCGCAACACGGTAGCGTCGGCGCCGGCGAGCGCCATGCGCATCGTCTCGGCGACATCGCGGCGCGCCACCCCGGCGAGCGCCGCCTTCGCCTGGTCGACCTTCAGCTGCAGGCGCGGCGCGGACTCCTCGACCGAGTCGTCGACGTCGACCACGCCGGGGGCGGCTTCGAGCCCCGCGCGTACCGCCTTGGCGGTGCGGATGCGGCCTTCCTCGTCCGGCCCGTAGACCTCGGCGACGATCGGCGCGAGCACCGGCGGACCGGGCGGCACCTCCACCACCTTGAGCGCCGCGCCCCAGGACTGGGCGATCGCATCAAGGCGCGGGCGTACCGCAGCGGCGATCTCGTGGCTGGTGCGCTTTCGGGCGCCCTTCGCCACCAGGTTCACCTGCAGATCGCCCATTTCCGGGCTCGCGCGCAGATAGTACTGACGCACCAGGCCGTTGAACCCGATCGGCGCGGAGAGCCCCGCGTAGGCCTGGTAGTGCTCGACCTCCGGCACTTTCGCGACCTCCGCGCCGAGCTCGTGCAGCAGCGCCGAGGTGGTCTCGAGCGGCGTGCCCGCGGGCATGTCGACCACGACCTGGAACTCCGACTTGTCGTCGAAGGGCAGCATCTTGAGGATGACGAGCTGCGCCGCTGGCAGCGCCACGGACGCGGCGATCAGCGCCAGGACCGCGTAGCCCAGGCGCCGGCGGCTCCGCGCCGAAGACACGAGAGGCTTCAATATCCTTGTAAAGAACCTCTCCGATGCCGAACGGTGCTCCTCGTGGCTCTTGGAGCGCAAGAACTTCAGGGCAAGCCACGGCGTGACCGTGAAGGCGATCGCGAGCGAGATCAGCATGCCGAGGCTCGCGTTGATCGGGATCGGGCTCATGTAGGGGCCCATCAGCCCGCTCACGAAGGCCATCGGCAGGAGCGCGGCGATGACGGTGAGGGTCGCAAGGATGGTCGGCCCGCCGACCTCGTCGACCGCGGGCGGGATCACCTGCGCGAGCGGCGCCTTGTCCATGCCGGAGCGGCGGTGGATGTTCTCGACCACCACGATGGCGTCATCGACCAGGATGCCGATCGAGAAGATGAGCGCGAAGAGCGACACGCGGTTGAGCGTGAAGCCCCATGCCCAGGAGGCGAAGAGCGTCGCGGCGAGCGTGAGGAGCACGGCGGCGCCGACGATGCCGGCCTCGCGCCAGCCGAGGGCGAAGAGCACCAGCGCCACGACCGAGATCGTCGCGAAGACGAGCTTGAGAATGAGCGTGCGCGCCTTCGTATCGGCCGTGGCGCCGTAGTCGCGCGTCAGCGTCGCGTGCACGTCATCCGGAATCACCGTGCCGCGCAGCTCGGCGATGCGCGCGTTCAGCGCGCGCGCCACGCGCACCGCGTTCTCGCCGGGCTTCTTGGTGACCTGCAGCGTCACGGCCGGATGCTCGCCTTCGCGCGTGCCGGTCCAGACATAGCGCAACGGGTGCGGCGGGCCGTCGCGCACCGTGGCGACGTCGCTCACGTGTACCGGCCGTCCCTCGTAGACCCCGACGACCACGCGCGCGACGTCCTCGGCGGACTCGAGATAGTTGCCGGTCTCGATGACGATCTCGCGGTTCTCGCGCACCAGCGCCCCGGCGGGGAGCGAGACGTTGGCGAGCTGAAGTGCGTTGCGCACGTCGAGCGGCGAGACGCCATGCGCCGCCATGCGATCGGCGTCGATGAGGACGTGCACCGCGCGCCCCGGGCCGCCGAGCGTCTGCACTTCGCGCGTGCCGGGCACGCGCTTGAGCTCGGCTTCGACGGCATGCGCCACGCGCTCGAGCTCGAAGGCGCCGCGCGCCGCATCCTCGCTCCACAGGGTGAGCGCGACCACCGGCACGTCGTCGATGCCCTTGGGCTTGACCACCGGCTCGCCGGCACCGAGCTCGGGCGAGAGCCAGTCGCGGTTGGAGTGCACGGTGTTGTACAGGCGCACCAGCGCCTCGGTGCGCGGCACGCCGACATGGAACTGCACCGTGATCACCGCCATGCCGGGGCGCGAGACCGAATACACATGCTCGACGCCGCTCATCTGCGCGAGCACCTGCTCGGCCGGGCCGGCGACGAGCGCCTCGACGTCCCTCACCGACGCGCCGGGAAACGGCACCAGCACGTCCGCCATGGTGACGTTGATCTGCGGCTCCTCCTCGCGCGGCGTGGTCGCAATCGCGAACAGGCCCGCGAGCAGCGCCACCAGCGCGAGCAGCGGCGTGAGCTGCGAGCCCTGGAAGTAGCGCGCGATGCGGCCCGAGACGCCCATCTACCCCGCCGAGGGCGTCATCCCGGCCGGGATAGGATCGAGCGCGACGCGCTCGCCGGGCTTGAGGCCCGCGAGCACCTCGACCGAGTGCTCGTCGCCGGCGCTGCCTACGCGCACCTGGCGCAGGCGCGGCCGGCCGTCCTCGCCGACGACATAGACGGCGGTGAGCTCGCTGCGGCGGAACACCGCCGCGCGGGGGACGAGGAGCTTGGGCGCGCTGCCCACGATGAAGTGGGCACGCGCGTAGACGCCGGGGTAAACGCCGCGCAGGTCAGCGGGCAGCTCGAGGCGCACGCGTGTAGTGTGCGTGCGCGGGTCGGCCGAGGGCATCACGGTCATCTGCTTCACGTCGATCCAGCGCCCAAGGGAGGGCACCTCCACCCGCGCCCGGCCCGAGGCCTGGATCGCCGCCACCTGCGCCTGGGGCACGGTGGCGACCACGCGCAGCGTGGACGGATCGAAGCCGGTCATGAGCGGCTTGCCGGGCACCGCCATCTCGCCGAGCTCGACATGGCGCGCCGAGACCACGCCGCCGTAGGGCGCGACCACGGTGGCGAAGCTCTTCTCGGTGGCGGCGGCGCCCGCGCCGGCGAGGAGCGCGCTCACGCGCGCCTGCGCCGCCTTGTAGGCGGACTCGTCCTGGTCGAGCGCCGCCTGGCTGATGAACTTCTGCGACAGGAGCTGCTTCGAGCGCTCGTAGCGCGCGCGCGCGTTCGCGAGCGCGGCCTGCGCCTCGCGCACCTGCGCCTCGCTCGCCTCGAGCGCGCGGGTCGCGGCGCGCTCGTCGATGCGCACGATTACCTCGCCCTTCTTCACCACGTCGCCGACGTCGAAGCGCAGCTCGACGATGCGCCCGGCGATCTGCGCCGAGACAGTCGACTGGCGCACCGCCTCGATCAGCGCCTCGGCGGTATAGGCAAGCTCGAGCTCGCGCACTTCTACCAGGCCGGTTTTCAGATTCCCGCTTTTCTGGACAGACGGCGGCGTCGTCGCCGCTTCATTGCCGCAAGCGGCCACCAGCACAACGAGAAGAACCCTCAGGAGGCCCATCGGACGAGCGACGCCGTATCGAGCGCGCCCGAGACACGCTTGGCTTCGACGCCATCCTTGAAGAGCACCAGCGTCGGGATGGCGCGGATGTTCATCCGGGCGGCGAGGCCGGGCGCCTCTTCGGTATTAATCTTGATGAAGACAGCGGAAGAGCCGAGCTGCCGGGCCGCGCGCTCGAAGTGCGGCGCCATCATGCGGCAGGGGCCGCACCAGGGTGCCCAGAAGTCGGCGACGACGGGAAGCTGCGTGCGCGCGACGTAGTCGGCGAACGCGGCCTCGCCGAGCTCGAGCGGCGCGCCCTCGAGGAGCGGCGCGGCGCACTTGCCGCATTTCGGTTGCTCGCCGAGGCGCTCCTGCGGGACGCGGTTGGCCGTCAGGCAGCGCGGGCAGGCGACCTGAACCATGGCGTCTTCCTCAGCATGGACTCGAGCGGGCAGATACGTGTGAAGCCGCTCTGCAAGAGGTTCGCGCCCACGAAGGCGGTGAGCCACAGCCAGTTGAGGTTCACGGTAAGCGCGAGCGCGAGCGAGACGAGCACGACGGCCCCGGCGAAGATGCGGATCACTCTTTCGATCGTCATGGCATTTCCTTTCCAAGAAGAGGTGACGGCAAGCTACCGCTGCCTCCCGGCCGGGTCTGTAACCTGGGTTCCATACTGGCCCCGCGCCGGGGCGCAGGGTTGACCCATGTCAAACTAGGCGCGGTGGATGCCAAAGCCCTGCTCCTCGAGCAGTTTCCCGTGCTGCCACCGGCGCTCGCCGGGCGGCTCCTCGCCGAGGCCTCTCTCGTCAAGGCACCCGCGGGAAGCGTGCTTTTCGACGCAAGGCAGCCGTGCCGCGGCTTCCCGCTCGTCCTGGAAGGCAGCGTAGGCGTCTCCAAGAGCACTCCGGGCGGGCGCGAGATCCTTCTCTACCGGGTCGAGCCCGGCCAGGGCTGCATCCTCTCCGGCGGCTGCCTGCTCGGCGACACGGACTACACCGCGCGCGCGGTGGCCGAGTCCGACACCATGCTCCTCAGCATCCCGCCCGCGCTCTTTCAGGCGCTGATGGTGGAGTCCGAGCCCTTCCGCCGCTTCGTTTTCGGCATGTACGGCGAGCGGCTCTCGGAGGTCATGGAGCTTGTCGAGGAAGTGGCCTTCCGGCGGCTGGACGTTCGCCTCGCGCAGCTCCTCGCCGCGCGCGGCCCGGTGCTCGAGACCACGCACCAGAAGCTCGCCGACGAGCTCGGCAGCGTGCGGGAGATCGTGAGCCGGCTCTTGCGCGGCTTCGAGGCCCGCGGCTGGGTAAAGCTCGAGCGCGAGCGCATCACCGTGCTCGACCAAGCCGCCCTAGCCGCAATGACCAGCTGAGGCCATGACTTCGTCGCCCCCGCGAAGGCGGGGGCCTCATCTAGGAATATTGTAGCCAACAGCAAACCGGGTCCCCGCCTGCGCGGGGACGACATCAAATCTTCTCTCTAGAGCGCGATCGACGACCCGCGCGAGGGCACGTCGGCCTTCCAGCCAAGCTCGCTGCGTATCGCGTCGCGCAGCGAATGCGCGGCAAGCGGCTCGCCGTGCACCACCCAGCTCTCCCGAGGCGGGCGGCGAAAGCGCTTCAGCCACGCGAGCAACGCGCTGCGATCGGCGTGTGCCGAAAGCCCGCCGATGGTGAAGATCCTCGCCCTCACCGCATAGGTTTCTCCCCAGAGCTTGATGGTCTTCGCGCCATCGACGAGCCGCCGGCCGAGCGTGCCCGCGGCCTGGAAGCCGACGAAGACGATGGCGCACTCGG
This sequence comes from Burkholderiales bacterium, assembly GCA_035649175.1. GTDB lineage: Bacteria > Pseudomonadota > Gammaproteobacteria > Burkholderiales > SG8-39 > SCGC-AG-212-J23. Next base: position 22,624 of record DASRKB010000013.1, read on the forward strand.
GGCGCGAGACGTTCTCGCGCAGGTGCTGGCGAATGCGTCCGCCCTCGCACATGCCGCTCGCCGAGATGACCACCGCACCGGCGCGGATTTCCCGGATGCGCTTGGAATCCTCGAGGTCCTCGGTGAAGGTGACGCGCTCGAGCTCGGGCAGCGGCGAGTATTTCAGGGTGATCCGCGTCGCGGCGAGCGCCATCGGTGAATCGACGAACACGTTCATGCGGGGCAGTCGCCCGGCATGTTGCAGGTCGGCGAGATGGTGCAGGATCTCCTGCGTCCGGCCGACCGCGAACGAGGGAATCACCACGTTTCCCTTGCGGCTCGCGAGCGTGTCGTTGATGGCGAAGGCGAGCTCGTCGAGCGTCTGCACCAGGCTCTTGTGGTCGCGGTTGCCGTAGGTCGATTCGACGAGCAGCACATCGGCGTCCTCGACCGGCGTCGGATCCGCCACCACCGGCCGTCCGGGCTGCCCCAGGTCGCCTGAGAAGACGATCTTCGTCTTTCCCAAGCGGATTTCCAGGATGGAAGATCCGAGGATGTGGCCGGCATCGCGGAAGCAGCAGCGCACCGAGGCGTGCGGACGCACCTCGTCGTCGTACTCCACCGGCACCAGGTGCGTCAGGCTTCGCTTCGCCTGGTCGATCGTGTAGAGCGGCGCCTCCCCGGTCCAGTCGCGCTCCTTCTCCTGCAGATAGCCGCTGTCGGGCAGCATGACCTCCAGCAAGTCGCAGGTGGCGCGGGTCGCGTAGACGGCGCCGGAGAAGCCCTTCGCCACGAGCCGCGGAATAAGCCCGGAGTGGTCGATGTGCGCGTGCGAAAGGAGCACGAACGCGATCTCGCGCGGCTCGAAGCCAAAGCGCGCGTTCTTCAGGTCGGCCTGGCGGCCGCCCTGGAACAGGCCGCACTCGACGAGAAACTTTACCTCGCCGGTATCGACGAGATAGCAGGAGCCCGTGACCTCGCCCGCCGCGCCGAGGAAGCGCAGCCTCAAGCGGCCTTGCGGCCGAGCGCGACGGCCTTTGCCAGCGCCCTCTCCCGGCCGCGCTTCTGCTCCACCAGCCCGACGTAGGTCATGTGCACCGGCGAGACGCCGCAGAAGTGCAGGATGTTGCGCTCGAAGCTTTTCATGCTGTGGCTGCGGAACCAGAAGCGGTACGCGAGCCCCGGCATGCCCATGGTGACGATCAGGCGCGCCGAGCGGCTCTTGAGCAGCCTCGTGAAGTTCTCGCCGAGCGCGAAGCCAGGGCGCAGCGCCTGCTCGAGGAAGCCTTTGAGGAGCGCCGGCATGTCGCCGAGCCAGAGCGGAAACACGAACACGAGGTGCTCGGCCCACGCGATGGTCTGCTGCGCGCTCGCGATCGCCGGCGGGGGCGCGCCGCGCCATTCCTCCTGGGTCTTGAGGAGCGCGAAATCGAGCGACGCTACGCGGATCTCCCGGACCTCGTGACCGGCCTCGCGCGCCGCGCTCGCGTAGGCTTCCGCGAGGGCATGTCCGAAGTGCGTGCTTGCCGCATCCGGGTTGCCCTGGATGATGGCGACGCGCGTCACTTCGTCAGCTTGTAGTGCGACCGGTTCAGGTACTCGGCGACGTCGTCCACGTCCTGCGGTGTGAAGCGCAGGCGCGTGCGATCGGCCCAGCGCGCCACCTCGGTGCGCAGCCCGGCATGCGAGGTCACCACCGAGCGGCTCGGGGGACGCTGGTGGATCCGCTCGTAGTGGCAGGTATGGCAGAAGGTCTCGTAGAGCACGCGCCCGCGATCCGGATCCTGCGCAAGGGCCGCCGCGGGAAGGAAAGCAAGCAGTACGCCGATGCGTTTCATGGATTCGATGCTAGCAAACCCCGGTCCCTTCGCGCTTTGGGCAGCCGATCGGCCGCGCCTCCGGCTCGATCGGGCAGCGGTTGATCTCGGCCGAGGTTCGCTGCAGGAAGCAGGTGAAGGCGCTCGACGCGGCGGCAAGGCCCCAGAAGAGCAGGAAGCCGACCGAGTACGTCGCCATGCGGCCCCACTCCACCGGATCCCCGAGGAAATAGAGCTCGCGCGGGTCGATCACCGTGAAGAACAGGACTTCGGCGATACCCCCGACGATGAACGATGGCCAAAGGATCCAGATCGCCTTCCTCATGAGGCCTCCTTGGCGATGCGCCAGCTCGCTTGCGGATCTTCGATGACGACGCGCCAGCGCCCCGCCGGTAGCGGCGGCAGCTCGGCGCTGTAGGCTCCGTCCGCGCCCGGCGCGAGCCGCACGCGCAGGTCGTGCCCCGAGCGCGTGGCGTGGGCGAGATGCGCGAAAAGCGCCTGCGGGTGCGCGCCTTTAAGCGTTACAGAAATACGGCCCTTGTCGAGGGACAGTTCGGCGGAAATACCTTGCGTGCGGGCGGCCTCCTCGCGCTCGAGCACCTTGTTGATCGCGAGGCCCTGCCTGTAATAGTCCTCGGCCACCAGCCCGTCGGCGCTCCCGACGGCCACCCAGAGCATGGCCGCGCCGCCGAAAAGCGCGGCGGCCGGCGCAGCCATCAGGCCCCAGACCCAGGGCTCACGATACCAGGGGTTGTTCATGCGTTCTCCTTCCTTGCAAGGCGAGCCACGCGCCGGCGCCGGGGGCAGCGATCAAACCGAGGTCCTCGTAAACGCCGAGGAGGAATGTCGCCTGTACGCCGATGAGCGCCCAGAGCACCGGAACAATGAAGACGCTGCGCGGATAGGGCGGCCGCAGCAGCGCCAGTACGCCGATGGTGAAGATGGTCGTGGGGCACGGCAGCCCGAACGTCGGCATCGCCGGGTATGCGTGGCCGAGCATTACCGAAAGGCCGGGGTACACCAGGAGCGAATAGCCGATCAGTGCGCCCGCGATCGCAAGGCGCGTCCGGTCGGTCACGTCGAAACGCAGCCGCGCACAAGCGACGCCTTCCCATAGGAACAGGGCCGCCCCCGCGAGAAACACCGCAGCGAACAGCGTCGCCGCAGGATTGATGGGACGAAAATGCACAAAATGATAGGCGACGCCGGTCCAGGCCCAGAGCAGCGCGAGGATCGCGGCGATCCAGGGGCCCGCATCCCGGCGTCGCGCGACGGCGAGCCATACGGCGGCAAGGGCAAGACCCTGCAGCAGGACCTGCGCCGGCCATACCGCCTCGTTGTAGCCGGCGAAGGCCTGGAAGAACTGCTCGCGCGTGAAAGGAAGGCTCATCGCGGCTTCACGAACGAAACGATCTCGCGCAGCACGTCGGCGTGGTGACCGATCCAGAAGCGATGCGGCGTCGCGCCCGCTCGATGTCCGTCCGGTAGCTGATGGCGCTCATCGCACGATGAACACCGAGTCCTCGGTCACCGCCACGCCCTCGGCGCCGAGGGCGCGCACGTGGAACTCGATGGGGTGCGTGCCCGGCTTCGCAGCGTCCACGGGGACGCGCACCTTGAAGGTGAAGATCTGCGTCGAGGCGGGCGGCACGCCGATCGTCGAGCCGCCGGGAATGTGGATGTCGGGCAGCCCGGCGACCGAGACCTCGAAGGCGCGCGCCTCCTCCACCGTGTTCATCACCTGGAGGCGGTAGACATTCTCGATCAGGCCGCCCTCGACCTCGCGCGAGATGGCGGCGCGGTCGCGGATCACGTCGACCTTGAGCGGCACGCGCAGGTAGAGGCTCACCGCCGCGGCGGCGGCGATGGCGAGCAGGATGCCGGAGTACACGAGCACGCGCGGCCGGAAGACCTTCGTCGGGCTGCCTTCCATCGCGTGCGTAGTCGAGTAGCGGATGAGCTTCTGCGGCCGGCCGACCTTCTCCATGACCTGGTTGCAACCGTCGATGCACGCCGCGCAGCCGATGCACTCGTACTGCAGGCCGTCGCGAATGTCGATGCCGGTCGGGCACACCTGCACGCAGATCCCGCAGTCGACGCAGTCGCCCTTGCCTTCGCCTTTCCCGCGGGGCTCGCCTCTTTTCTGGTCGTAGGTGATGACGAGCGTGTCCTTGTCGAACATGGCGCTCTGGAAGCGCGCGTAGGGGCACATGTACTTGCACACCTGCTCGCGCATCCAGCCGGCGTTGCCGTAGGTGGCGAAGCCGTAGAAGAGGATCCAGAAGGTCTCCCACGGGCCGGTGGAGAAGGTGGTCGCGGCGCCCCACAGCTCGCGGATCGGGGTCACGTAGCCGACGAAGGTGAATCCGGTCCAGAGCGACAGCGCGATCCACAGCGAATGCTTCAGGGTTTTCAAGCCGATCTTCTTCGCATCGGCTTTCCCCTGGTCAAGGCGAATCCTTGCATTGCGATCGCCCTCCACCTTGCGCTCGATCCACAGGAAGATCTCGGTGTACACGGTCTGCGGGCAGGCGTAGCCGCACCACAGGCGCCCGGCCACCGCGGTGAAGAGGAAGAGCGACAGCGCCGAGAGGACGAGCAGGACGGTGAGGTAGATGATGTCCTGCGGCCAGAACACCAGGCCGAAGATGTAGAACTTGCGGTGGACGATGTCGAAGAGGATCGCCTGGCGGTCGTTCCAGGTGAGCCACGCGCCGCCGTAGAAGACGAGCTGCGTCGCCCACACGAGCGCCCAGCGCCAGGCGGCGAACCACCCGCGCGCCGCGCGCGGGTAGATCGCCTTGTGGACTTCGTAGAGCGAGCGTTCTTCGACGGCAGGCGCCGTCTGAACGTCATTCATCTTCACTCGGGCGGCGCGGAGAGCGACCAGACGTATCCGGTGAGCAGGTGGATCTGCGCCGGCGTCAGGAGATCCTTGTGCGCCGGCATCTGGTTGGTGCGTCCGCGCGTGATGGTCTCGATGATGGTCGGCTCGCCCGAGCCGTGTAGCCAGATGCGGTCGGTGAGGTTCGGCGCGCCGAGAGCCTTGTTCCCCTTGCCGTCCGCGCCATGGCAGGCCGCGCAGGTCGTCTTGAACAAGGACTCGCCTTTCGCCTTCCTGATCGAATCGTGAGGGGAACTGGAAAGCGACATGACGTAGTGGGCGACGTCCTTGGTGCCGCCCTCGCCCAGCGCGGCGCCGAAGGCGGGCATCGCGCCCGTGCGCCCTTCCGTGATCGTCGTGCGGATCGCCTCGGGATCGCCGCCCCAGAGCCAGTCGCGGTCGGTGAGGCTGGGAAAGCCGCGCGAGCCGCCGCCGTCGGAAGCGTGGCACTGCGCGCAGTTGTTGAGGAAGAGCTTCTCGCCCACCTGGCGCGCCTGGGGGTTGCCGGCGAGCGCCTTCACGTCCATGGCGGCGAATTTCTCGTACATGGGCCCGAACTGCGCCTGGGCGCGCGCGTTCTCCCGCTCGAGCTGGCCGACCTGCGTCCAGCCGAGCGTTCCGGGCCAGCTCCCCAGCCCGGGGTAAAGCACGAGATAGACGAGGGCAAACGCCACCGTGATGTAGAAGAGCCAGCTCCACCACCTCGGCAGCGGGTTGTTGTACTCGGCGAGGTCCTCGTCCCAGACGTGGCCCGTGGTGTCGACCTTGCCCGGCACCCGGCGCTTGCTCTGGGACTTGAGAAAGATCGCGCAGGCGACGATCGACACCACGCTGATGATCGAGATGTAGACGTCCCAGAAACCGGAATCGAACTGGCTCATGCGTCTTCGTCCTTCAGGATGCTCTGCGCTACGGCGTCGAGCTGCTGCTTGCGCCGGGGCGCGTAGGCCCACCACACGATGCCGACGAAGCTCGAGAACGCGGCAAGGGTCATCAGGCTGCGGATCTCTTCCATCAGCGGCTCCTCTTCACGGCGGTGCCGAGGTTCTGCAGATAGGCGATGAGCGCATCCATTTCGCTTTTCCCCTGGAGTTCCTTCCTGGCGGAAGAAATCTGCTCGTCCGTGTAAGGAACGCCGGCGAAGCGCAGCGCCTTGAGCTTCGCCCCGATGTCCGCGGCGTTCGCCGGCGTGCTCGCGAGCCAGGGGTAGCCGGGCATGTTCGACTCGGGCACGAGGTCGCGCGGGTTGGTGAGGTGCAGCCGGTGCCATTCGTCGGAGTAGCGCCCGCCGACGCGGTGCAGGTCCGGCCCGGTGCGCTTGGAGCCCCACTGGAACGGGCGGTCGTAGACGAACTCGCCGGCGACCGAATAGGGGCCGTAGCGCTCCACCTCGGCGCGGAAGGGCCGCACCATCTGCGAGTGGCAGTTGTAGCAGCCCTCGCGCACGTAGACGTCGCGGCCGGTGAGCTGCAGCGGCGTGTAGGGCTTCAAGCCCGCCACCGGCTCGGTCACCGACTTCTGGAAGGAGAGTGGCACGATCTCGACCAGCCCGCCCACCGACACCACCAGGATGACCAGGACGATGAGGAGCGCCTGGTTGCGCTCGATCAGGTCGTGCGTGAGTTTCATGCGTGCACCGGTAAGGGGATGAGCGCCTCCGCGGGCTTCGCGCCCACGGCGGTCCTGTAGACGTTCCAGGCCATGACGAGCATGCCGGAGAGGTAGAGGATCCCGCCGAGGAGACGGATGGCGTAGAAGGGATAGGTCGCCTTCACGCTCTCGACGAAGGTGTAGGTGAGCGTGCCGTCGTCGCTGACCGCGCGCCACATCAGGCCCTGCATCACCCCGGCGATCCACATCGCGGCGATGTAGAGCACGATGCCGATCGTCGCCACCCAGAAGTGCAGGTTGATCGCCGGCACGCTGTACATAGCGGTGCGGCCGAACAGGCGCGGTATCAGGTAGTAGAGCGAGCCCATGGTGATGAGGCCCACCCAGCCGAGCGCGCCGCTATGCACGTGGCCCACCGTCCAGTCGGTGTAGTGCGAGAGCGCGTTCACCGTCTTGATCGACATCATCGGCCCCTCGAAGGTCGACATGCCGTAGAAGGAGAGCGAGACGATGAGGAACTTGAGGATCGGGTCCTCGCGCAGCTTGTGCCAGGCGCCCGACAGCGTCATGATGCCGTTGATCATCCCGCCCCAGGAAGGCGCGAGCAGCACGAGCGAGAACACCATGCCGAGCGACTGCGCCCACTCCGGGAGCGCGGTGTAGTGCAGGTGGTGCGGCCCGGCCCACATGTAGGTGAAGATGAGCGCCCAGAAGTGCACCACCGAGAGGCGGTACGAGTAGATCGGGCGGCCCGCCTGCTTCGGGATGAAGTAGTACATCATCCCGAGGAAGCCGGCGGTGAGGAAGAAGCCGACCGCGTTGTGGCCGTACCACCACTGCACCATCGCGTCCTGCGCGCCCGCGTAGAGCGAGTAGGACTTCCACAGGGTCGCCGGGATCGCGGCGCTGTTCACGATGTGCAGCAGCGCCACCGTGAGGATGTAGGCGCCGAAGAACCAGTTGGCGACGTAGATGTGCGGCACCTTTCTTTTCCACAAGGTGCCGAAGAACACGATCGCATACGAGACCCAGACGAGCGCGATCAGGATGTCGATCGGCCACTCGAGCTCGGCGTACTCCTTGGACGAAGTGATGCCGAGCGGCAGCGTGATGGCGGCCGAGACGATCACCGCCTGCCAGCCCCAGAAGGTGAAGGCGGCGAGCCCGTCGGAGAAGAGCCGCGCATGCGCGGTGCGCTGCACGACGTAGTAGGAAGTCGCGAAGAGCGCCGAGCCGCCAAAGGCGAAGATCACCGCGTTGGTGTGCAGCGGCCGCAGGCGCCCGTAGGAGAGCCAGGCGATGTCGAAGTTGAGCGCCGGCCACAGGAGCTGCGCGGCGATGAACACGCCGACCGCCATCCCGACCACGCCCCAGACCACGGTCATGATCGCGAACTGCCGGACGATTTTGTAGTTGTACGAGGTCTCGGTAGGCATGGGAGGCCATGCTAGAGACCGGGGTTCTGGACCGTTTGACCTATATCAAGACCGGGGCGCGGCCCGGAGAATCTCCAACATGAAATCCTTCTATTTCGCTCTGGTATTGGTCGCGCTTCTGGGCGCCTGTGAGCGCGAAGGCCCCGCGGAGCGCGCCGGTGAGAAGATCGACCGCGCGGTCGAGGACACGCGCGACGCGGTGCGCGACGCTACGAAGTAGCAACGAGCACCGCGGCGCCGGAGAGCCGGCCCACGCGCAGGTCCTCCAGGGCGTCGTTCGCCCGTTCCAGCGGGTATGGTGTGACCTCGGTTCGAATGGAGACGCGCCTCGCGGTCTCCATGAACCGCGCGCCGTCCTCGCGCGTCAGGTTGGCCACCGACTCGATGCGCCGCTCGCCCCAGAGGTCCGCATACGGGAACGACGGGATGTCGCTCATGTGGATGCCGCCGCAGACGACGCCGCCGCCCTTTTTCGTGTTTCTCAGGGCGATGGGCACCAGCGACCCCACGGGCGCGAAGATGATCGCGGCATCAAGAGGCACCGGCGGCGCCTCGTCCGCACCGCCCGCCCAGTGCGCGCCGCAGCGCAGGGCGAACTGCTGTCCCGCCGTATCGCCTTGCTTCGTGAACGCGAAGACCGTCCTGCCGTCCGCCCGGGCCACCTGAGCCAGAATGTGCGCCGCGGCGCCGAATCCATACAGGCCGATGACTTTCGCATCCTGCGCCTTTCGGTAGCACCGGAAGCCGATGAGCCCGGCGCAGAGGAGCGGTGCGGCTTCCGCGTCGCCATAGCGTTCAGGCAGAGGCAGACAGAACCGCTCATCGGCGACGACGTACCCGGCATAGCCGCCAGGGCGGTGATAGCCGGTGAAGCGGGCGGCATCGCACAGGTTCTCGCGCCCGCTGCGGCAGTACTCGCACGCGCCGCAGGTCCAGCCCAGCCACGGTATGCCGACGCGCGCGCCCTTCGCGAAGCGCTCCGCGCCCTCCTCCACCACGCCGACGATCTCGTGCCCGGGCGTAATCGGATACCGCGCGCCGGCAAGCTCGCCATCGACGATGTGCAGGTCCGTGCGGCACACGCCACAGGCGGCGACCCTGACCAGGATCTCTCCCTGGCCGGGCTGCGGCATATCGAGGGTTTCCTCGATCAACGCGCTGCCCGGCCGGTGAAGGCGCATCGCCCTCATCTACTTGGGGCGATCGTCGTCCGCGAGCACGTCCTGCGCCGGGCGCTCCAGGTCGTCGAACTGCCCGGACTCGAGCGCGCGCCAGAACAGCCAGCCGATCAGGAATACGAGGGCGACCGAGAGGGGGACGAGGAGGTAGAGGCTTTCCATGCTGTGTCGATCTCGAGCGGACGCGCGGCATTGGCGAGGACGGCGGCGGAGCTCGCGGCCATGAAGATCGCCGCTTCCCACGGACCGATGTGGCCCAGCGCCGCGAGCGGCAGCGCGAGCGCATTGTAGGCGAGCGCCCAGGCCAGGTTCTGCCGCACGAGCGACATCGCCTTGCGCGAGAGCTGGAAGGCGTCCAGGACCGCCTGCAGGCTGTTTCCGGTGAGCACGACGTCGGCCCTGAGCTGCGCGGCGTCGGCTCCCGCGCCCATGGCGAAGGAGACGTCGGCGAGCGCGAGCACCGGGGCGTCGTTGAGGCCGTCGCCGATCATGGCGACCACCCGGCCTTCGCGCTGCAGGCGCTCGACGTAGTCGTGCTTCGCCTGCGGTGTCATGGCTCCCTGCCAGCGCGCGATGCCGAGCCGTCCCGCGACGTCCTCGACGATTTCCTCGCGGTCGCCGCTCGCGAGGTGGACGGTCACTCGTTCCTTCATCCTCGCGATGGCCGCTACTGCATCCGGGCGCAGCCGGTCCTCCAGCTCGAAGGCGGCGAGCCAGCCCGACTCGTCGGCGAGAAAGACCGAGGCGGGAATGTCCTTCTCAAGCGACGAACCGCACAGCGCGGCGCAGAAATCGCGCCGGCCGATGCGCACGAGCCGCCCGTCCACCCGGCCCTCGATGCCCTCCCCGACTGCATGATGGGCCTCGACCGGCCGCGTTTCCATTCCCGAGAAGGCGCGTGCGATCGGGTGGCGGCTCGTCGCCTCGAGCGAAGCCGCGAGCGAGAGGCAGGCTTGCTCATCCAGTCTTCCGAGGATCGTCGCGCGTGCGACCGCGAGCCGCCCTTCCGTGAGCGTGCCGGTCTTGTCGATGACCACGTCGGTCGCCCGTTCCAGCGCCTCGAGCGCGCTCGCGCGCGTGAGCAGCGCGCCATGGCCGAGGAGCCGCGACGCGGCCCGCGTGAGCACCACGGGCGCGGAAAGCGCGAGCGCGCAGGGACAGGTCACCACCAGCACGGCGACGCCGACCCATACGTTCTCCCAGTAAAGCCCTGAAAGGGCGGCGACGGCGATGACGACATAGGTGAGGACCCGTGCGACTCGATCGGCGGCTTCGACCAGTCGCGGCTTGCTCGCGCCGGCCCGCTCCGCGAGCCGCGCGATCGCCGCGGCCTGGGTGTCCGAGCCGACGCGCGTCACTTTCATTGTGACCGGCTGCTCGAGGTTGACCGAGCCGCCCACCACCGCGTCTCCCGGGCGCTTGGCGACCGCGCGCGACTCGCCGGTGAGTAGCGACTCGTCCGCGCTCGAGCGCCCGCTCAGCAGCACGCCATCGGCCGGGAAGCGCTCGCCCGGCGCCACAACGGCACTCGTTCCCGGCGCGAGGTCCTTGCGGGGAACGAGCGTCAGCAGCCGGTCGAGCGAACGCACCGCGCGCCGACGCAGCTCGCCCTCCGCATAGCGCGCGGAGAGGAGCAGGAAGGCGAGCATGCTGATCGAGTCGAAGTAGACCTCGCCGCGCGCGGTCAGCGTCGCCCACGCGCTCGCGGCGAAGCCCGCGGCGAGGCCGAGCGCGATCGGCGTCTCGAGGCCGATGGCGCCGGCGGCGAGCTCGCGCCGCGCGCCGGCGAAGAAGGGCTGGCAGGAGAAGAAGAGCACCGGCAGCGTGATGAGCAGGCTCGCCCAGCGCATCACCTGCAGGCTGTCCGCGGAGACCTCGTCCACGTACGCCGGGAACGCGTACATCATCACCTGCATCGCGCCGAAGGCGGCGACGAAGACACGCCAGAGCGCCGTGCGGCGCTCGCGGCGCTCGGCGTCCTCCTGGCGGCGCGGCTCGTAGGGACAGGCGTCGTAGCCGACGCCGCGGATCGCGGCGACGATCCCCGCGAGCGTCGCCACCGCCGGATCCCAGGCGACCTGCGCGCGCCGCGTAGCGAAGTTCACGTGCACCTCGCGCACGCCGGCCGTGCGCCGCAGCACCTCCTCGATCAGCCACAGGCACGCCCCGCAGGTGATGCGCTCCAGGATGAGGGATGCCTCTCCGTTGGGTGGTTCCTCGATAAGCGGACCGTCGCTTGGCGCCGGCACGCGTGAGGCATTTCTCGTTCGAACTTCGTAATACCGCTCGAAGCCGCCGGCAGCAATGGTGGAGGCGACCGCCTCGCAGCCAACGCAGCACAGCTCGCGCTCGGCGCCCAGGAGAAAAGCGCGATGCCTGCCGGGCTCGAGGACCGGCAGGCCGCAGTGGAAGCAGGAGGTCACTTCTTCTGGAAGTGCCCGCCGGCCTTCTCGCATGCCTGGCGCATGCGGTCCCAGGCTTCGTCGGCGCCGCGCTGCACGTCGGTCCAGGCGTCGCCTGCGGCCGACTGAAGCAGCTTGAGCTGGACCATGGCCTCGTCGCGATGCTGCCGGAGGGACTGCAGCTGGCGCTGGTATTCGGCTTCCCAGCGGTCGATATCGGCGTTCCAGCGGTCGAGCTGCGCCTTCATCCTGCTCACGTACTCATCGCGCTGCGACATGGCTTCTCCTTCAAGAAATGGCGACGCGCTTGCCGCCCCCGTTCGCCTTCTTGGGCAGCATGAGATTCAGCACGCCGTCCTTGTACTCGGCCTTGGCGGCCTTCTCGTCCACCTCGACCGGCAGCGTGAAGCTGCGCGAGACCATGCCGTAGCTTCGCTCGCTGTAGACGATCTTCTCGCCCTTCTTTTCTTCCTTTTCCTTCTTCACTTCGGCGCGCACCGAGATCTGGTTGCCGTCGATGTCGACCTGGATGTCCTCTTTCTTCACGCCGGGGACCTCGGCCTGTACGGTGTAGCCCTTCTCGTCCTCCTTCACGTCGAGCTTCATCCTTAGCTCGGTCTCGGCCGGCATTCCGACGGGCTTCACCCAGAAGCCCCGGGAAAGCTCGTTGAACAGGTCATCGAACGGGTTGTAGCGGGTCAGGTTGCTCACGATGGTCTCCTTTCGGGGTGACGGCGCCATATTGCTCCCCGCCCGATTCGGCAATTTGATACAGGTCAAAAGGCCCTTAGACTTGGCCGGGATGCCTCGCCACTACCTGCAGCCGCTGCTTGCCCCGCGCAGCGTCGCTCTGGTCGGCGCCACCGAGCGCGAGGGGGCGCTCGGGCGCATCGTGTGGCAGAACCTGGCCGCCGGGGGCCTCGCCGGCGGGCTCTACCCGGTCAACCTCAAGCACCGCGAGGTGTTTGGCCGCAAGGTGGCCCGGCGCCTCACGGATCTCGAAGGGAAAGTCGAGCTCGCGGTGGTGGTGACCCCCGCCGCGACCGTGCCCCGGGTGATCGAGGATGCGGCACGTGCCGGGATCAAGGCGGCGGTGGTGCTCTCGAGCGGGTTCGCCGAGTCGGGCGACGCCGGGCGCACGCTGCAGAAAGAGATGCTCGCCGCCGCCAAGCGCGGGGGGGTGCGCATCCTCGGCCCCAACTGCCTGGGGCTCATGCGCACCGACGCGGGCCTGAACGCCACCTTCGCCCGCACCCCGGCCCGCCCGGGCCGGCTGGGGCTCCTTTCGCAATCAGGGGCGGTCTGCACCGCGATCCTCGACTGGGCGCAGCGCGCGCAGGTGGGGTTCACGAGCGTGGTGTCGCTCGGCGGCGCGGCCGACGTGGACTTCGGCGAGATCCTCGACTTCCTGGTCGCCGACGAGCACACCGACGCCATCCTGCTCTACATCGAGGGCATCCACGACGCGCGGCGCTTCATGTCGGCGCTGCGCGTCGCGGCGCGCGTGAAGCCGGTGGTGGCGCTCAAGGTGGGCCGCTACGCGAGCGGTTCCCGCGCCGCCTCGAGCCATACCGGGGCGCTCGTGGGCAGCGACGCCGTGTTCGACGCCGCGCTGCGACGCGGCGGCACGGTACGCGTCAGGACCTACACGCAGCTCTTCGCCGCGGCGCGCATCCTCTCGAGCGATCGCATGCCGGAGGGCGAGCGCCTCGCCATCCTTACCAACGGCGGCGGCCCCGGCGTGATGGCCGCCGACAGCGCTTCCGAGAACGGCGTGCCGCTCGCCGTCCTGTCCGAAAAGACGGTTTCTCTTCTCAATGAAAAGCTGCCGGCCCAGTGGTCCCGGGGGAATCCCGTCGACCTCATCGGCGACGCGCCGGCGGAGCGCTTCGGGGAGGCCACCGCCGCGGTGCTCGCCGACCCCGGCGTGGATGCGCTGCTCGCCATGTATTCGCCGGTCGCAGTCACCGACCCGGCGCAGGCGGCGCGCGCCGTGGGCGAGGCCTCGCGCGGCAGCCGCAAGCCGGTGCTCGCGGCGTGGCTCGGCGACATCAGCCCGAGCGAGAGCCATGCGCGCCTGGAGAGCTTCGGCATTCCGAACTTCTACACGCCGGAGAATGCGGTCGAGGCGTTCTCTTTCCTGTGCGCCTATCGACGCAACCAGCAGCAGCTCATGCAGGCGCCGATCGCGCTCGCGCGCCACGCCGACGAGCCGCCGCCGGACCTCGACGCCGCGACGGCGATCCGTGATGCGGCGCTCGCCGAAGGGCGGACTCTCCTCACCGAGCACGAAGCGAAGGGCCTGCTCGCCGCGTTTCACCTGCCCGCGCCGGAATCGAGGGTGTGCACGGACACCGCCTCGTGCGTCGCCGCGGCGCGCGAGATCGGCTTTCCTGCCGTTCTCAAGATCCACTCGCGCGACATCGCGCACAAGAGCGACGTCGGCGGCGTGCGTCTCAACCTGCAGAGCGCGGAGATGGTGGCCTCGGCCTTCGAGGACATGATGCGGCACGTGAAGGCGCTGCGCCCAGACGCGCGCGTCGAGGGCGCGGTGGTGCAGCCGATGCTGCGCTTCGCGCACGCACGCGAGGTGCTGGTGGGCGTGGCCTCGGACGCGGTATTCGGGCCGGTGATCTCCTTCGGCTCGGGCGGCGTCTCGGTCGAGGCGGTGCGCGACACGGCGCTCGCCCTCCCGCCGCTCAACGCGGTGCTGGCGCGCGAGTTGATGGCGCGCACGCGCGTGCACCGGCTTCTCGCCGGCTACCGCGACGTGCCGGCCGCGGACCTGGAAGCGCTCGTGGCGCTGCTGCTCGGCGTTTCGCGGATGGTCTGCGTGCTGCCCTGGATCGCGGAGATGGACCTGAACCCCGTGATCGCGCACCCGGGGGGCGCGGTGGTGGCGGACGCGCGCGTGGTGATCGACCCCGAGCGCCTCGTCGCGCAACCACGCTATCGCCACATGGCGATCCACCCCTATCCGAGCGAGCTCGAGGAAGAGCTCGCGCTTCGCGACGGCACGCGCCTGCGCGTGCGGCCGATGCGGCCGGAGGACGGCGAGCTCGAGCGGCGCTTCTTCGACGGCCTGTCGGAGCGCTCGCGCTACCAGCGCTTCATGCAGTATCTGCCGCGCCTCCCGGAGCCCATGCTCGCGCGCTTTACCCAGCTCGACTACGACCGCGAGCTCGCCCTGGTCTGCGTGGCAGGCAGCGAGTTCGTGGCCGTGGGGCGCTATGCGCCCAATGCCGACGGCATTACGGCGGAGTTCGCGCTCGTGGTCGCCGACGCCTGGCAGGGCAAGGGCCTCGGGCGGGCGCTCCTGGAGCGCCTGTGCCGCTACGCCCGGGAGGCGGGCTACCAGGCGCTCTACGGCCACATCCTGCACGCCAACCGGGACATGCTCGATCTCGCCGCCCGCCTGGGCTTCGTCGAGCACGCCCGCACCGATGCCGAGGTGACGGTCGTGCGCCGGCTTTGACATGAGTCAATAGACGGCGGCGGGAATACCCTAGGCTGGAAGCGTTCCCAACTCGAGGATCTTCTCCATGTTCAAGCACATCCTGATTCCCACCGACGGGTCGCGCACCTCCGCGAAGGCGATCACAGCCGGCGTGCAGCTCGCCAAGGAAATGGGCGCCCAGGTGACTGGCCTCTACGCGCAGGAACACACGCCGACGCACATGTATGGCGAAGGCTACCTGGCCGACAAGCAGATGGCGGAGGAGTTCGAGCGCCGTGCCGCCGAATACGCCGACCGCTGCCTGCGCGAGATCGCGGACGCCACGGCGGCCGCCAAGGTGCCCTTCGAGGCGGTGATTGCAAAAGCCCACGCGCCGCACCAGGCGATCATCGACGCCGTCGAGAAGCACGGGTGCGATGCCGTCTTCATGGCCTCCCACGGCCTGAAAGGCTTCACCGGCATGGTGCTCGGCAGCGTGACGCACAAGGTGCTGGTGAACTCCAAGGTACCAATGCTGGTCTTCCGCTAAGGAGA
>DASRKB010000014.1:0-16475 GCA_035649175.1 Burkholderiales bacterium
GTCCTGACCCCTTTTCACTCCTTCGAGCGGTCCCAGAGGTTGGGCAGCGTCGCGTTGTGGTACCCGGAGACGAATTCGCGCGGCGCGCCGCTCGCCGGGTCGAAGGTGTGGCGGCGCACCGCGCCGATGTTCGCGCCGTAGACGTGGATGCTGACCGCCGTCTCGCTCCCGGCGTTGGAGACCACGTGGACGTCGCCGATGCTCGGCGATACCCGGTCGACGTCGCCGGGCTTTACCAGATGGAAGCTCTTCCTCTCGGTCGGCGATGAATACTCGTCACATCTTTCCTGACCCCGCATGACGCCCACCAGGCCCCAGACCGTGTGGTCGTGGATCGGCGTCTTCTGCCCCGGCATCCAGACGAAGCTCACCACCGAGAAGCGCTCGAGCGGGTCGCAGTGCAGGAGGTACTGGCGGTAGGACTCGGGCGAGGGGCGCGCGAACTCCTCGGGCAGCCAGTCGTCCTTCGCGATGAGCGCGGCGAGGAGCCTCCCGCCCTCGTCCAGCATGCGCGGCTCGTCCGCGCCGTGGCGTTCGACCAGGCGAGTCATGTCCTGCACGAAGCGGCGGAACTTGCTAACGTCGCGCGCCATGGAAGCGAAGTTACCACCGCGCGTCGGCATCGTCATCCTCCTCGCCATCGCGACCACGTTCGGCGCCAACCACGTCGCCGCGCGCGTCGCTTTCGACCATGGCGCGAGCGTCGCCGCGGCGGTGTCGGCCCGATCGGCTTTCACTGCGCTCTTCCTTCTGCTTTTCCTCAAGACGCAGGGCGTCCCCGTGCTGCTGCGGGGCGAGACGCTCGGGCGCGCGCTCGCCGTGGGAGTGCTGGTGGCGATGCAGAGTTATTGCCTGTACTCGTCGGTAGCGCGCATCCCGGTGGCGCTCGCGCTCCTGGTCTTCCAGACCTGCCCGATGCTCTTCGTGCTGCTCTCGTGGGCGATGGGCAAGGAGGCGCCCCGGCTCGGCGCACTCGCTCCCATGCCGATCGCGCTGCTCGGCCTTGCCTTCGCCCTGGATCTCCGTCCCGGCGATCTGTCGGGATTCGCGCGCCTCGCCGAGGGGGTCGCTTTCGCCTTCGGCGCGGCGGTGGCCTTCACGCTGGTGCTGTACCTGAACGCGCACTGGCTGAAAGCGCTCGACGGCCGCGTGCGTACCTTCTGGATGATGGCGGTGACCGCGACTCTCGTGCTGGCGGGCGGCGCTTCCGCCGGCGCGCTCACGCCGCCGGCCGATGCCATGGGGTGGCTCGGTGTGGTGCTGCTCACGCTCCTCTACGGAGTCGCCATCACGTCGCTGTTCGTGGTGCTCCCTCGGCTGGGCGGAGCCTCGAGCACCGTGGCGCTGAACTTCGAGCCGATCGCGGTGCTCGCGCTCGCGTGGCTGCTGCTCGGGCAGGCGGTATCCGCGTTGCAGGTGCTCGGCGCCTTTCTCGTGGTCGGCTCGATCGCCTGGCTCGGGCTCGCTAAGAAATGACCCGCTCCGTGGAGCGGTAGAGCTTCTCGACCAGGCCCTTGCGCCGCTCGAGCACGGCGCGCTGGTTCATGTAGCCCTTGTCGGTGATCTCGTTCGCGTCGATCGACGGCGGCTCGCTCATGACCATGAGGCGCGCCGGCCGCGTGGAGCTCGCCTCGCCCGAGAAGGACGTGAGTATTGAAGTCAGTCTTGCCTTCAGGTCTTCCGGCGACAGATTCTTTGCGGCGGGACTGAGGAACACCAAAGCGCCGATCTCGTCGCGGTCGTGCCCGGTGATGACCGCGTCCTGAATCAACGGGTCGCCGGCCGCGATGATCCTCACGCGCAGCGCGCCCGCATGCACCCAGGTGCCGGTCGAGAGCTTGAAGTCCTCGGCCACGCGGCCGTCGAAGACCACGCCTTTCGCAGGGTCGGCCGGGTCGGCGAACTTCACCGCATCGCCGATGCGGTAGAAGCCCTCGCTGTCGAACGCGGCGGTGGTCAGATCCTGGCGCCGGTAGTACCCCGGGGTGACGTGGGGGCCGCGCACGCGCACTTCCAGCTTGCCTGCGGAAGGGACGAGCTTGAGCTCGGAGCCGGCGACCGGCAGGCCGATGACGCCGGGCCGCTCCATGGGGAAGTGCACGGAGGTCGCGAGCGGCGACGTCTCAGTCGAGCCCCAGGCAGAAAGCATTTCCACGTCTTCCTTTCCCTCCTGGCGGGCAAGCGCCTTCAGCCTGTCCCAAAGGTTCTGGGGCAGCGCCGCGGCGGCGTAGAAGATCATGTCGAGGCGGCTGAAGAAGCTCCGCCGCAGCTTCTCGTCCTTCTCCAGGAAGGGCAGCAGCAGGTCGAAGCCGCGCGGCACGTTGAAATACATCGTGGGCGAGACCTCGTGGAGGTTGCGCACCGTCGTCTCGACCAGCCCCGGCACCGGCTTGCCGCCGTCGATCACCATGGTGCCGCCGTTTCTCAGCACCAGGTTGAAGTTGTGGTTGCCGCCGAAGGTGTGGTTCCAAGGCAGCCAGTCGACCACCACGGGAGGTTTGTCCTCGACGAAGGGCCACGCCTGCGCCAGCATCTGCTGGTTCGCGCAGAGCATGCGATGGGTATTGATCACGCCCTTGGGCACGCCGGTCGAGCCCGACGTGAACAGGATCTTGGCAGTGCTCTCGGGACGGATCGCCGCGAACTCGCGCTCGAGCGTCGAGCCGGGATTCGTCTTCAGAAGCTCCTCGAGGGAAGTCGTCTTCGCATTCACCGCCTCCAATGCGGCCGCGAACTTCGCCGGGTCGGCGGTCCACACGAGGCCGGGCTTCAGGAGCTCGAAGATCATCCTCAGCTTGGCGAAGTCCTTCGACATCAGCGAGTAGGCGGGTGAGATCGGCGCGACCGGCACGCCCACGTGCATGGCCCCGAGTGCGAGCAGGGCGTGGTCGATCCCGTTGTCCGAAAGGATCGCCACCGGTTTTTCCTGGGAGAGGCCCCGGTCGAGCAGCGCCTGGCCGACCCGGCGCACCTCGCCGTATGCCTGGCGATAGCTGATTTCTCTCCAGGATCCCGAGGCAGTTCTTTCCTTCAGAAACACCTTGTCGGACGCCTCGTCCGACCATCGGGCCAGCCACTCGGTGAGGCAGCGCGGGTAGGCGCCGAGCTTCTGCGGCGAGCGCAGGATCATCGAGCCGTCGGCGCGCTTTTCGAGCTCGACTTTCGCGGGGGCGAACCGGAGCGTGCGCGTCATGTCAGGCCGGGTCCCGGAATCCGACGTGCCAGTGCGACCCGTCGCAGAAAGGCTTGTTCTTCGAGGCGCCGCAGCGGCACAGCGTGTAGTGCTCGCGCGAGGCGCCCTCACCGAAGGGGACGTCCGCGAGCTCGATCCCGCCGGTCACCGCGTAGGGACCGTGATCGGTGACGAGCACCGCCGCCTCGCGCTGCGTATCCCTATGCTCTACTGCGTCGACGGAGTAGCTCAGCGCGCCCGAAGGGCATTTGCGTATCGTTTCCACGATCGCCTTCGCCTGCGCGCCGTCGGGATCGATCCACGGCTCCCGGCCCATGCGGAACACCGACTTGAGCGAATCGGTGCAGTAGCCCGCGTGCGCGCAGATGCCGCGGTTGTCGTGGATCGTGATGCGCCGGCCGGCGTAGCTCTCGCGGCGGTCGAGTGAGCCATCTCTCAGCTTGATGTCGCTGAAGCCATTGGTCCGGTGCGTGCCGTCGCAGAACGGCTTTCGCTTCGAGCCGCCGCAGCGGCAGAGCGCCGTGCCGCCCGCGATGTCGTAGGTCTCGCCGCCGGCGCGGCGCAGCGCGGGCCCGGGCGCCGGGACGCGGTACGGACCGTTCGGCAGGCAGGTGATTTTCGGTGGCATGATGCGATTGTAAGAAAGGGAGGAGCCGAATGGGAGAGCAGCTGAATGCGCTGGACCGGATGAGCGTCACGGCGATCGACCTCGCCGTGCGCTTCGGGCCGAAGCTGCTGGTGGCGATCGTGATCCTCGCCGCCGGCGTGTTTGCCGCCCGCTGGGCCGGGCGCGCAGTGCAGAGCGGACTCGCCAAGCTCGAGCCGCCGGCGCGCGCGCTCGCCGAGCGGATTGTGCAGGTGCTGGTGCTCGGCCTCTTCGTCGTCATGGCGCTGCAAAACCTCGGCGTGGAGCTGTTACCGCTTATCGCGGGGTTGGGGATCGCGGGCGCCGGCATCGCCCTCGCGATGCAGGGGGTGCTCGGCAACGTGGTGGCCGGGCTCACCATCATCTTCACGCGCCCGTTCCGCGTCGGCGACTACATTTCGATCGTCGGCGAGGAGGGCGAGGTGCTCGAGGTCCGGCTCTTCAGCACGACCCTCGGCCACCCGGATCTCTCGCGCGTCGTCATTCCGAACCGCAAGATCGTGGGCGAGATCCTTCACAACTATGGCGGCATCCGGCAAATTCCGCTCGATCTGGTCCTCGCGCACGACACCGACATGAAGGCTCTCGCCGAGACGGTGGGCGCGGCGCTCGGCGCCAACCCGAGGGTGCTCGCCGACCCGGTACCCGTAGTGCGGGTGCTGCGGCTCACGGAGCTCGGCATCGTGGTGCGCGTCGCCCCGTGGGTGAAGGTGGCCGACTATGGCGATGCCCTGGGCGCGGTGAACCAGGCGCTGCTCGAGGGCCTGAGGCGGGAGGGCATCGCGCTCGCCGTGCCGCAGCGCGAGATCCGCGCGGCGATCCCGCTAAAGCGAGCGGACGACCGCCTCGCAGGCCGCGATGCTGCGTAGGTGCCGTTCGCGCATGCCCTGGATGAGATTGCGCACGTCGTCGCGAGGGATGCGCGGCAACGCCTTCTCGAACTCCTTCACTGCCCAGCCGAGGCCGCGCATCAGGAACTCGATGCGCTCGCGCGGGCCCTGCACCGCGATCGCCTTGTCGTAGAACTCGCCGGTGGCGTGGCTGTAGGGCGTGCCGGTGCGCTTGAGCATCTCGCCGATCATCGAGCAGTTGTGCGCCTCGTCGGCCTGCACCTTGCGCAGCGTGTTCCACGCATCGCCGTGGCGCGGCCAATCGTCGAGGAATGCCACCAGCGCCTTGGCGCCGGCGCGTTCCGCCTCGAGCATGGCGTTCAGGAACTGCGAGAGCTCCTTGTCACTGAAGCTTGACGTAGTCGTACTCCACGGGAAGATTGTTGATGCCGCGCTCGGGTGGCGCGACCCAGCCGGCCATCTTGCCGGGCTCGACCACCTTTTGCATCAGCGAGCGCACGAAGGCCTTGTCGGCTTCCGACGGGATCCACGAATGAATCATGTTGTTATAGGTTTCTTTATCGATTAGCTTCCCCGTGGGATCGACAGGCTGGCTGACCCAGGCACCGATCGAGCGGCGGAACTGCGGCGCGGGCAGAGTGAGGCGGAAGCTCGAGCCGGCGCGCTCGATGGCGCGGTTCCAGCGCTTCAGGCCGATCTCGCAGTCCTTGAGGTAGGACTCGCGCATGACCTCGTTCAGCGCGTTGAGCATCGGCACCTCCTCCTCGCCTTGCGGGGTGCGCAGCTTGAAAGTCGCGTTGCGCAGCACGTGATCCTCGTACTGGCTCTCGTCGGGGCGCCCCTTGAGGCCGTTGGCGAAGTTGGCCGCCGAGTTCGACGAGATCTCGTTGCCGAACAGGTCGAGGGAGCTCGAGCACCAGAAGTTGAGGTACTTTTGCAGGAGCGGCAGGTCGACCGCGCCGTGCTCGCGGATGCGCTTGGGGTCGTCCGTGCCGAGCTCCTTCATCACTTCGAGCGTGCGCTTCACCACGCGCCCGATGCCGGTCTCGCCCACGAACATGTGATGCGCTTCCTCGGTGAGCATGAACCGGCAGGTGCGCGAGAGCGGATCGAAGCCGCTCTCGGCGAGGCTCTTCAGCTGGTACTTGCCGTCCCGGTCGGTGAAGTAGGTGAAGCAGTAGAAGGAAAGCCAGTCGGTGACCGGCTCGTTGAAGGTGGAGAGAATCCGCGGCTTGTCGGCGTCGCCGGAATGGCGCGCGAGCAGCTCCTCGGCCTCCTCGCGGCCGTCGCGGCCGAAGTAGGCGTGGAGCAGGTACACCATCGCCCACAGGTGACGGCCTTCCTCCACATTGACTTGAAAAAGATTCCTCAAATCATAAAGAGAAGGACAGGTGTGTCCCAGCAGGCGCTGCTGCTCGACCGAAGCCGGCTCGGTGTCGCCCTGCGTGACGATCAGGCGGCGCAGCGTGGAGCGGTATTCGCCGGGGACCTGCTGCCAGACGGGCTGGCCCATCTGGTCGCCGAACCCGATCTTGCGGTCGGCCACCGGATCGGCGAGGAAGATACCCCAGCGGTAGTCGGGCATCTTCACCGCGCCGTAATGCGCCCAGCCCTGCGCGTCCACCGAGATCGCGGTGCGCAGGTAGACGTCGGCCGACTCGAAGTCGCTCGGCCCCATGTCGTGCCACCACTGGAGGAAGTGCGGCTGCCAGTGCTCGAGCGCGCGCTGCAGCGTGCGATCGCTCACCAGGTTGACGTTGTTGGGGATCTTCTCGGAGTAGTTGATCGAAGACATTAGACCCGTTCCCAGGAAAAAGGGGTCAGGACCCTTTTTCTACAAGGCGGGAGCGAAAAGCGAAAAAGGGTCCTGACCCCTTTTTCATACGCGCTCCCAGTTGAATTTCGCTTTGGCGCCGGTGCCGTACACCTTGAGCGCCCCTTGCTCGCCGACCGCGTTGGGCCGGTTGAAGATCCAGTTCTGCCATGCGGTCAGCCGCCCGAAGACGCGCGTGAGCATGGTCTCGCGCCCGGCGAAGCGCAGGCTCGCCTCCATGCCGGTGAGGGCGTCGGGCGAGAGGCTCGCGCGCTCCTCGATGGCGATCCTCACCTCGTCCTCCCAGTCGATGTCGTCGGGCGTGGAGGTGACGAGCCCCAGCTTGTTCGCTTCCCGGGCATCGAAGAGTTTGCCCTTCTGAAGCTCAGGAAGGTCTCCGCAGAAGTGCGTCTCCAGCCGCGACAGGCCGTTGGCCATCGGATAGGTGCCGAAATTGAGTTCCGACAGCGCGATTCGAGGTCCGTTCTCGGCGTCGAGCATGTAGCTGCGGTCGGCGGCGAGCGCGAGCTCCAGCAGCGTTCCGGCGAAGCAGGAGCCGGGCTCGATGATGGCGAACATCGAGCGCGACACCACGTCCAGGCGGGAAAACGTGCGGCGCAGGTAGCCGAGGGTTTCCCGAACGAGCCAATCGGAAGAATTCGAGCTCAATAAAGAGTCCAGTTCCAGAACTCTCTGCGGGTCCCCCACGGTCTTGAGTATCCACAGGCCGATCTCGAGCTGGTTGTGGCGCAGATCGAGGATCGTGCGGTCGAGCTCGCGCGCAAGGCGCAGGGGATACCAGTCGGCGCGCTTCTCGACCTTCACCTCGCCGGGGCCCTGGATGGTCAGGGTCGCGGTCCGCAGGCCGCGGTCGATCTCGACGCGGATCAGCCGGTTTTCGCCGAGGGGGGCGAGGGAAACGCCTGGTCCGCCCGGACGGTCGGAGAGCTTGGCGAGCTCGAGCGCCCTGGCCTTCACCGCGTCGGCGAACTGCTGCGGCTTGGCCACGTGGTCGATCAGCTTCCATTGCTTCGCGCGGTCCGCGCGCACGCCCTCGGCGGTGGTGCAGAAGATGTCGGCGAGGTCGCGCCGCACTTTCCTCTTGTCGACGAGGCGCGTCAGCCCGCCCGTCCCCGGGAGGACACCCAGCAGCGGGACCTCGGGAAGCGAGACGGTGGAAGACCGGTCGTCGATCATCGCGATCTCGTCGCACGCGAGCGCGAGCTCGTAGCCGCCGCCGGCGGTGGTGCCGTTCAGCGCGGCGATGAACTTGAGGCCCGAGTGCTCGCTCGAGTCCTCGATGCCGTTCCTCGTCTCGTTGGTGAACTTGCAGAAGTTCACCTTGGAGGCATGGCTCGAGTGGCCGAGCATGTAGATGTTCGCGCCGGAGCAGAACATGCGGCTCTTGCCGCTCGTGATCACCGCGACCTTGACCTCCGGGTGCTCGAAGCGGATGCGGTTCAGCGCGTCGTGCAGCTCGATATCGACGCCGAGATCGTAGCTGTTGAGCTTGAGCTTGTAGCCGGGGTCGAGGCCCTTGTCCTCGGCGACGTCGAGCGCGAGGGTCGCGATCGGCCCGTCGAAGGAGAGCCTCCAGTGGTGATAGCGCTCGGGATGGGTGTCGAAGGAGATCATGAGCTCACGAGGGTTCGCAGTTCGGCGAGGCTCGCCTTGGGCGTCTTGCCGGTGGTGTTAACGATGAAGTCGGACTTGGCGTAGAGATCGTTGCGGTCGGAAAGCAGCTTGCGGATCTCGTCGAGCGCCGCGGATCTGCCCTTGAACGGCCGCATGTCGCCCTGCGCGATGACGCGCGCCATGTGCTCCTCGGGCGAAGCCTTGAGCCACACGCAGGTGCAGCGCGCACGCAGCAGCTTATAGTTGTCGGCGTCGGTGACGAGCGAGCCGCCGGTGGCGATCACCGCGCGCGGATGCTGCTCAAGCACGCGCTCGAGCGCGCGGCGCTCGAAGCGGCGGTAAGCGTCTTGCCCGTACATGGCGAACACCTCGCCGAGCGCGGCGCCGGCTTCCTTCTCCACCTCCCGGTCGAGCTCGACGAAGCGCACCTTCAGCGCCTCGGACAGCCTCGAGCCGAGCGTGGACTTGCCCGCGCCGCGCAGCCCGACCAGGGCGATCGGCTTGTCGCCGGGGGTCTCGTCCTCGCGCAACAGGCTGTCCACCGGAACGTTCATCGCGCGGGCCACCTTGCGCAGCAGCAGCACCGAAATGTTGCCTTCGCCCGCCTCCAGCTGGGCGAGGTAGCGCTCGGAGACGCCCGAGGACACCGCGAGCTGCCGGCGCGTCACCCCGTGACCATTGCGCCAGGCGCGCACGCGGTTGCCGAGTCGGGCGAGATAGGCGGTTTCCTGCTGTTCGGGCGAGAGCGGGGCGTTCAAGGCGGCGTCATGAAGTATAGTGCTTGACCGCGCATTCTAGGCTGCAATATAGTTTCGGGTCAATGCCAATCAAGGTCACGATCCTCGTCGGCACCATGACCGGCACGGCGCAGCTCTGCGCCCAGGAGATGGAGCTCGCGCTCGACGACGGCGAGACCGCCGTCGAAACCCTCCTCATGGACAAGGCCGACGCTTCGGTATTCACTGGAGAAAGCGCTCGTTCGCAGGTGTTCCTCATCTGCACCTCTACCTACGGCCAGGGCGACGTGCCGGACAACGCGCGCGCGCTGTACGAGCAGCTCAAGAGCGAGCGCCCGAGCCTGTCGCACGTGCGCTACGGCGTGTTCGGCCTGGGCGACCGCACCTACGCCGAGACCTTCAACTTCGGCGGCAAGCGCTTCGACGAGATCCTGTCGGAGCTAGGCGCCGAGCGCGTCGGCGAACGGCACATGCACGACGCCTCGAGCGGCATCCTGCCGGAAGAGACGGCGCTCGAGTGGTGTCAGGACTGGCTCGCAAAGGTGAAGCACTCGCAGCCGGCATAGGGCCGGCCGTTTGCACCAAGGGGGAGGAGGGGAACATGGAAAAGGCAAGGCAGAGCGTCCCGTCGGGGCGCAGACCGTTCATCGCTCGCGCCCTGGGCGCGCTGGCCGCGCTGCCGCTGGTTTCGGCTTGCGCGTCCGCCATGCGGAGCGACGCGCCGGCATCCAAAGCGACCGGCGGGTTCGATTTCGGCGTCGTAGGAGATATCCCGTACACGCGCGCCCAGGAAGCGGAATACGCACGCGTGATGCAGCACATGAACTCGCGTGAGCTCGAGTTCGTGGCGCACATCGGCGACATGATGTTCGATCCTCGGCCCTACGAGCGGGATCCCTCGGTCGCGCGCATGCCGGGGAGCGACGAGAACTACGCCTATGTGCTCGGCACCTTCCAGGCCTGCCGTCATCCGCTTGTGCTCACGCCGGGGGACAACGACTGGTCCGACGTGGTGCAGTACAAGAAGGTGAAGTTGGACCCGCTCGAGTGCCTGGGCAAGGTGCGCAGGATGTTCTATCCGGCAGGCAGGACCCTGGGGCAGCGCACCATGCCGGTCGCGAGCCAGTCCCAGGACCCGGCGTTCTCCCGGTACGTCGAGAATCTCACCTGGATCATCCGTGGCCTGCGTTTTGTCACTCTGCATACCGTGGGAAGCGACGACAACTCGCGCAGCTCGATGGAGGAGCACAAGGCAAGGGAGGCGGCGAACATCGCATGGCTGCGCAAGGCCTTTGCGGCCGCCAAGGCGGAGGCGAGCCCCGGCCTCGTTATCATCACGCACGCGAATCCTGAGTTCGAGAACCGCTGGACGCGCTCCTATGCCTCCCGCTACGCGCGGAGCGTTCGTGGCGCGGACGCGCCGAAGGCCCCTCCGGCGGCGCCCTACGACGGGTTCCTGGACGCCCTCATCCAGGAGATGCAAGGCTACAGCAGGCCGGTGCTGTACGTGCACGGCGACACGCACATCTATCGCACGGGCAAGCCGCTCATGAATCCGAAGACGCAGCGGTTCTTCGAGAACTTCACGCGCCTTGAGACCTTCGGCTGGCCGGACTCGGCATGGGTGCGCGTCAGGGTAAACCCGGCAAACCCGCAGCTCTTCGAGATCCATCCGGAGCTCGTCCCGGGGAATTCGGCGAACTACACGTAGCCGCGGCACGGATTTTGCTGCCCCGCTGCTCGTGCGGGCGCTCAAGTGGGTCGGCATCGGAGTCCTGGTCCTCGTCCTCGGACTGATCCTGTTCATCACCTTCGGGCTGAACCTGCTGCGCGGCCCGATCGAGCGGGCGGTTACCGAGGCAACGGGCCGCCAGCTCGTCATCGGCGGGGACCTCGAAGCGGCGTGGGATTGGGTACATCCGCGATTCCGGGCCCACGACGTCAGGTTCGCGAATCCGGGCTGGGCTAATGGCGAGCACATGTTCGCCGCCGAAGCCGTGGAGGCGAGCATCAGCGTCGCCCCGTTGCTGACCGGACGGGTGGTCGTGCCCGAGCTGCATCTCGAGAAACCCGTCGTGGCGCTTCAGCTGATGCCCGACGGCAGAAAAAACTGGCTTCTCGACCGCGATCAGAAGGATGAGGGCGGCTCGCGGGTCTTCATCCTCCGGCTGACCCTGGACCAGGGCAAGCTGCGCTACTTCGAGCCCGGGCGCAAGATCGACATCGAGGCCGGCGTGGCGAGCGAGCGCGACGGCATCGAGTTCAGCGCGACCGGCCGGTACAAGGGCCTGCCGCTTACGGTTTCCGGCCGCGGCGCACAGGTGCTCGCGCTGCGCGAAACCGAGACCCCGTACCCGTTGAAGGGCCAGGCGAAGGTCGGCGAGACCACCATCGATCTCGATGGCACGGTAACCGATATCGTCGGGATCGACGCGCTCGACGCGAAAATCCGCATACGCGGGGAGAGCATGGTGCAGCTCTACGAGATCTTCGGCATCGCTTTCCCGGAGACGAGCCCCTACGACACCACCGGCCGCCTGGTACGCGCCGAAGGCGTGTGGCGCTACGAGGATTTCTCCGGCAAGGTGGGCAAGAGCGACCTCGCGGGCACCTTCGAGCTTCGCGACGCGGAGCCGCGGCCACTCATGAAAGCCGAGCTGAAGTCGAAGCTCCTGAACTTCGCGGATCTCGGGCCCCTCGTAGGAACGACCGAGCCGTCGAAGGCGGGCGTGCTGCCCGATCGTCAGTTCGACACCTCGCGCTGGGGCAGCGTCGACGCCGACGTCACGCTGAAGGCGGGCCGGCTCGAGCGTCCGGAGCAGCTCCCGCTCGATGATCTCGCCGCGCGTATCCGCATGAAGGACCGGGTGCTCACGCTCGAGCCGCTCGAGTTCGGCGTGGCCGGGGGCAAGGTGGCCGGCGCGATACGCATGGACGGGACGCAGGAGCCGATCGACGCCGCGATACGGCTGCGCGTGCGCAACCTGAAGCTAGCGCAGCTCTTTCCCACCATAGAGAAGGCGAAGGGCTCGCTGGGTGACGTCGATGGCCTGATCGAGCTCGAAGGGCGCGGCAACTCGGTGGCCCGGATGCTTGGCACGTCCAACGGCAAGGTCGGCCTTTTCGTCGACGACGGGCGCATCAGCCAATTCCTCATGGAGCTCGCCGCGCTCGATCTTTGGGACGTGGCGAAGCTCGCCCTCAAGGGCGACGAGCCGGTGGGAATCCGCTGCGCCATCGCGGACTTCACCGTGAAGGGCGGCAGGATGGAAGCGAACGCGCTCGTCTTCGATACCGAGGTGGTCAACGTGACCGGCAAGGGCTCGGTCAATCTGAAGACCGAGGAGATGGACATCACCCTCAAGCCCGAGCCGAAGGACAAGAGCATCGCGTCGCTGAACACCCCGCTCTACCTGCGCGGCACCTTCGGCAAGCCCGACGTCGGCCCGGACGCCGGCCGGCTTGCGGCCAAGGGCGCCGGCGCGATCCTGATGGGTATCATCAATCCGCTCCTCGCCGTGATCCCGCTGCTCGAGGAAGGCGGGGGCAAAGACTCGAACTGCCGCAAGCTGATCGCCGAGGCCGCCGCGCCGAAGGACTCGGCCGCCGGGGGAACGAAGAAGAAGTAACATAGCGGCGCATGCCGCTCTCCCACATCGAGCACTTCCTCGTCGCCGCCGACGACATCGACGCGACGCGCGACTGGTACGCGCGCGTGCTGGGAATGCGCTCCGGCCCGCACCCCGACTTCGGCTTCCCGGTGCACTGGATGTATCTCGGCGAGGCGGACGTCGTGCACATCGGCCCTAGCGCCAGGGGCGCGAGCGAGATCCAGAAAAAGTACCTCGGGCGCACGTCGCAGGCGAGCGCCCACGGCACGGGAGCCGTCGACCACATTGCCTTCCGCGCCACCGGCCTGCGCCAGACGATCGAGCATCTGAAGAAGGAAGAAGTCCAGTTCAGCCAGCGCCGTGCCAATGGGCAGGCGCTCTTCCAGCTCTTCTTCCTCGATCCCAACGGCATCAAGATCGAGCTCAACTTCGACGCCGCCGAGGCGGAAGGCATCACCCCGGAGCTCATGGCTTCGGACCTGATTGCGCGCTGAGCCGGGCATCCTGAAGCGCGGCGAGCGATACGTGTTTCAGGTGATGCTCGAGGACCTCGAGGGCGGCGCGCTCGAAAACCGCTCGCTCGCCTTCAGCGAGCCCTTTACGCCGTAGCCATGCCTGCCTTCGAGCGCCAGGATTCCGCGCAGACGCTCGCCGAGGCGCTGGCGGAGTACTACGCGGCCAACCCCGCGCTGGTGCGGGGCGCAAGCCTGTCGGAAGAAGCGCAGCGGTTTTTCCGGTGCCATGATGCGGCGCATGTCCTGTTCGGCTGCAGCACGACGCTGAACGACGAGGCAGCGGTCAAGATCGCCAGCATTGTGGGAACCACCGCAGGGCTGGCCGTGTTGA
This sequence comes from Burkholderiales bacterium, assembly GCA_035649175.1. Taxonomy (GTDB): domain Bacteria; phylum Pseudomonadota; class Gammaproteobacteria; order Burkholderiales; family SG8-39; genus SCGC-AG-212-J23. The sequence goes on from DASRKB010000014.1 coordinate 13,333, forward strand.
AGGGCTATCGGCTGTACGAGTCGCGGCAGATCTACCGGCAGTTGCCGGTGCGCGCGATACTTGCCGCGATCGCCATGTCCATCGTCGTCGTCCCACGCACGCTGGTGCGCTGCCTGCGGCAGCGCGCGCGCTGGCCCTGGTCGGACTTCGACCGGTACCAGGCCGTGCCGCTGCGCGAGATTCGCGAGCGGTTCGGCATCACGGTCGCGCGCCCGACGCGCGAGCCGGAGTAATCTCTAGGTATGAGCCGGCTCGCTGCGCTGCATTCGGGCGAGGTATTCTGGCGGGCGCTCTGCCGCTACTTCATCGCGAGCCTGGCCGGTGGCTAGCCCGGAGGCATCGGCAGCGCGGCTGGTCGGGGGCGTGATCCTCGCCGTCGGGCTCGCTGCCTTCGGCGCGCTGCTGTGGATCTGCCGCAGGGTCATCGCCTCCGAGCGCGCGTGGGACGTCGGCGACCTGGCGATCCTGAGCGTCTTTGCGCTCTTCGGCACCTTCTGCCTGTGGGCGGGCTGGCGGCTCTTGCGCAGCGCGCCCGAAGCGGTTGCGAGCTCGACTCCCGCCGAACCCACCGCTCCTACGGCAAGGCGGGTTACCGTCTCCCATCGATTCGCCGCCGTCGGCGTCGCTTTCATGATCCTCTCGGTGCTCATCCCCGAGCAGTGGTACCCGGTGCTCTTTCTGTTCGGCGGCCTGGTCTGCTTGGTGGTGTCGCACGTCCTCACGCCCTGCGAAGAGCGCATGGAGAAGCTAAAGAAGGCGCGGACCGCGATGCGCCAGCTCTGATGCCCCGATCGGGGACCGACCCCGCGCCATGTCCTCTTATACGGCGTAACATTGCATCGTGAGCAAGAAAAGAATCGCGGTCTTGCTGAGCGTGGCGGGCGTCCTCGCGGCGGCGGCGCTGTTCGCGCCTCGCCCGCAGGAGGCGCCGGCAAGCGTTTCGTCCGTGCAGCCGCGCGTCGAGGCGGAGCAAGGCTTGGCACCACGCGAGTTGCCGGAGCGTGAAGCGCTCGGGCGTCAGCGCGTGAACCCGTTTGCTTCTCCCGCGCCGGCACCGGCGCCAGCCAAGCCCGTGGCGCGAGCCGCGGGGCCTGTGCCGGTTGCCGCTCCGCCCGCGCCGCCGCCGATGCCCTACCGCGTGGCCGGACGGGTGATGCGCGGCAATGTCACCGAGGTGGTCCTCGCGAAGGGCGACACCGTGCTTTCCGTGCGCATCGGCGACGTGCTCGACGACGGCTACCGCGTCGCGGCGATCGAGCCGGAAGGCGTCACGCTGGTCTATGTGCCGCTGGACGCCCGTCAGACGCTGCCTATTTCCTCGAGTCTCGGCCCCGAGGCCGCGCCGCCGGCACGCGCGGCCGCAGGTGCGGCGGCGGGTGCGAACGCCAGTCTGCGCTGGGAAGGCCCGAGCGAAGTGCGTGCGGGCAACCCGTTCGACGTCGTGCTGCGCGTGACCTCGCCCCAACCCCTGCGCTCTTCTCCGCTGCAATTGAGCTACGACGCCAAGCTGCTCGAGCCGGTGAGCGTGCGGCCGGGCGGCTTCTTCGCCGACGGCATGTTCAGCTACCGGCTCAACGCCGGGGGCTCGATCTTCATCGGCGCCGCCGGCAAGGGCGCGGTGGCTGCCGACGCGGACATCGTGATCGTCAGCTTCCGGCCGCTCCTGCCCGGCACGACCGCCGAGCTCAAGCTCTCTTCGGTGATGCTGCAAAGCGCAGCCGGGCGTGCCATCGCGCTCGACCAGCCGGCGGCATTCCGCACCGCGATCGTCCAGTAGGCGCTTAAGGGGAGAGCGTTGCGGCCACTTCACGCGCGATGATGCCGTGCGCAGCGCGCGTCGGGTGGATGCCGTCCCAGAATAGATACTCGTCCGGATTCCGGCAGTGGAACGGGGCGCTCGTCGGCGTGATGCAGGCGGCGGTCACATTGCTGAGCCCGAAGTCCTGCGGCTGGGCGACGATCTCGTGCAGCTTCGTGAAGGCGTCGAAACGCGAAATGGCGATGCCGGGAAGCGTGTCCGCCTCGGCCAGCGCGGGCGCCAGGAACACATCGTTGAATGTCTGCGAAAGGAAGCTCGCGCCGGCGGCGGAGCCCGGCACGAGCTGGTCGAGCGCGAGCAGCGCCGGCGTGATGCCGATGTCGGGGGCGTTCCACACGAGGAAGCTGCGCGCGCCAGCGGCATAGAGCCGGGCGATCTGGGTGACGATGCCTTGCGCGGCGGCCTGGAAGATCGTGAAGGCCTCCGCCGGCGTTTGGCCCGCGTCGCGCACGTCGTTCGCGCCGACGGCGATCACATAGAGCGCGCCGGCCGGCGCGGTACCGCCCGAGCGCTGCAAAAAGGCGCTCACTTGAACGTCGAGGTTGCCGCCGCCCGGGGCCCCCGCGCGCGCGGTGCCGATGGCGAAGTTGAGGGCGCTCGGCGCCGCGCTGCGGAATGCCGGGTTCGCGTTGGCGGCGAGCCGCCAGGTGCGCGCGAGCTGCTCCACCCAGGTCTCGCCGTTGCTGAAGTGCTGCCCGCCCTTGGCGTAAGGGCGGTCTGGAACGAGGAAGACGTCCACCGAGTAGTCGGGCGGCGTGTTGGTGGCGCCGAGGAGGGCGAAGGCATTGCCGGGATCCGACAGACTGTCGCCGAAGACGACGATCTGCGCCGGCGGCGCCGCGTGGGCCGTGAGCGCGAGGAAGCCAGCGAGGACCAGCGCGGCAGTGGTCTTCATAGTTCCCCCCTTTCGCACGGCGTTATCTTGCTCCAGTCCGGCGCGGGCGGCTATCCCCCGTTCAAGGGAAGGCGACTAGGGCTTGGCGGCGGCGGGCTTGGCGGCGGCGGGTTTCGGCGTTGCGGCCGGCGCCGCCGCAGGCGTGAAGACGAACTGCCAGTCGGAATACTTCTGCTTCCCCTCGAAGGCGTCGCCCAGCCGTGCGGCCACAGCGACGCGAAAGGCAGACCGAGCGATCGTACGGGCTCGACGAGCCCGTAGGTGAGCAGGAACGCCGCCAGCGGCGGCCAGGCGAGCTGCACCGCCACCATGAACGTCAGATCGGTCTTGACCTCGTCGACGGCAGGCTGCCACTCGGTGCGATGGGGCGACCTCAATTCGAGCCATGCCACCGCGCCGGCGGTCAGGACAATCGGCACATACGTGCTC
>DASRKB010000015.1:0-7727 GCA_035649175.1 Burkholderiales bacterium
ATGCGGCAGCGCCTCCTGCATCAGGTGCAGGATGTGCATGCGGCCCTCGCGCGCCTGCGACAGCGCGACGCCCATGATCTCCTTGGTGATGCCCTGGATCTTGATGTCCATCTGCAGCGCGGTAACGCCCTTATCCGTGCCCGCCACTTTGAAATCCATATCGCCCAAATGATCCTCGTCGCCGAGTATGTCGGACAGCACCGCGAAGCGGTTGCCTTCCTTGATCAGGCCCATGGCGATGCCAGCCACGTGCGCCTTGACCGGCACACCGGCGTCCATGAGCGCCAGGCTACCGCCGCACACGGAGGCCATCGAGGAAGAGCCGTTCGACTCGGTGATCTCGGAGACGACGCGGATGGAGTAGCCGAACTCCTCCTGCATGGGCAGCAGGCCGACTAGCGCGCGCTTGGCGAGGCGCCCATGCCCGATCTCGCGGCGCTTGGGCGGCCCGACGCGCCCGGTTTCGCCGGTGGCGTACGGCGGCATGTTGTAGTGGAGCATGAAGCGCTCGCGGTACTCCCCGGTGAGCGCGTCGATGATCTGCTCGTCGCGCCCGGTGCCGAGCGTGACGGTGACGAGCGCCTGGGTTTCTCCCCGGGTGAACAAGGCCGACCCATGGGTGCGTGGCAGAACGCCCACGCGCACCGTGATTGGTCGCACCGTACGCGTGTCGCGGCCGTCGATGCGCGGCTCGCCGTCGAGGATCTGCCCACGCACGATCTTCGACTCGAGGTTGAAGAACGTATCCTTCACCACGTTGACGTTGATATCCGGCGCCTCGGCGACGAGCTTCTCGAGCGCGCCCTTGCGGATCTCGTTGAGGCGGGTGTTGCGCGTCTGCTTCTGCTTGATGCGGAACGCCTCGCGCATGTCGGTCTCGGCAAGCGCCTCGACCCGCGCGATGAGCGCCTCGTCCTTCGCGGGCGGCTGCCAGTCCCAGGCCGGCTTGCCCGCCGCCTCGGCGAGCTCGTGGATCGCCTGGATGGCCGCCTGCATCTGCTCGTGGCCGTACACCACCGCGCCGAGCATGGCGTCCTCTGGTAGCTCCAGCGCCTCGGACTCCACCATCAGCACACCCTGTTCCGTACCGGCGACGACAAGGTTGAGTCGCGACTCCTTGAGCTGGCTCATCGTGGGATTGAGCACGTATTCGCCGCCGACGTGCCCGACGCGGCAGGCGCCGATCGGGCCGTTGAACGGAATGCCAGAAAGGGTCAGCGCCGCGGACACCGCAAGCATCGCGGGGATGTCGGAATCGACCTCCGGATTGAGCGAGAGCACGGTGGCGACCACTTGCACCTCGTTGAAGAAGCCATCCGGGAAGAGCGGGCGGATCGGCCGGTCGATGAGCCGGCAGGTCAGCGTTTCCTTCTCGGTCGGGCGCCCCTCACGCTTGAAGAAGCCGCCGGGGATCTTGCCCGCGGCGTAGGTCTTCTCGACGTAGTCGACGGTGAGCGGGAACCAGTCCTGCCCGGCGCGCGGCTCCTTGGCCGCGACCACCGTCGCGAGCACGACGGTGTCCTCCATGGTGCATACCACCGCGCCGTGGGCCTGGCGGGCAATCTCGCCCGTCTCCAGGGTGACCTGGTGGGCACCGTACGAAAACGTCTTCTTGATCGGGTTCACTGGGATCCTTGAACGCACAAAGCGCTCATCGGGCGATGTGCGCTGCTGTTAACGACATTGGGGACGCCTACTTGCGTAGACCGAGCTTTTCGATGAGTCCGCGGTACTTGTCCGCGTCCTTGCGCTTCAGATAATCGAGCAGCTTGCGACGCTGGCTGACGAACTTCAGTAGGCCGCGGCGCGAATGGAAATCCTTGACGTGCGTCTTGAAGTGCTCGGTCAGTCCGTTGATACGCTCGGTGAGGAGCGCGATCTGCACCTCCGGCGAGCCTGTGTCCTTGCCCGAACGCTGGTACTGCTTTACGACCTGCGCCTTCTGCGCGACCTGCAATGCCATTCGACTGTCTCTCTTTTGTAAGCCCGCGATTCTAACTGATGCGGAAGGACGATCACAAGGTTTATCGATGTAGATCAGCCGCTTGTGTAAGCCTGAGCGGCCGCAAGCGCCCGGACTCGGCGCATCCGAGCCCGATCAGCGCGCCGTCGGCCCTCACGACCGCCACGATGCCGTCCGCGAGGCCGTTGACTTGCAGTGTCTGGCCGTTTCTCAGGCGCGCTTCGGCCCCACCATCCAGTTCGGCGCGCGGCAGGCCTTCGACCAGCGCTCCGAGGGAAAGCAGGCGGCTCCCGCGTGCGTCGGGCGACAAGTCCGCCAGTGCCGCCAGCCCGATCGCCGCCTCCACCCCGAAGCGCCCCGACGCGGTGCGCCGTAGGGCGCGAAGATGGGCGCCCGTGCCGAGCGCTTCGCCGATGTTCTCCGCCAGCGTGCGGATGTAGGTTCCTTTGCTGCAACGGACCCGCAAATCCACACGCGGAGGCTCGAAGCCCGTCAGCTGGATCTCGGCGATGCGCACGCGGCGGGGGCGGCGCTCGACTTCCTTCCCCCGCCGTGCCAGCCGGTAAAGCGGGACCCCGCCCCGCTTGAGAGCGGAGTACATTGGCGGAAGCTGCTCGATCTCGCCCACGAAGCGCCCGAGGACTTCGCCGAGGCGCTTCCGGTCAGTCGCCACCGGCCGGGAGGCGAGGATCTCTCCCTCAGCATCACCGGTGCTCGTCGTTTCGCCGAGCCGCAACGTCGCGAGGTACTCCTTCTCCTGGTCGAGGAAAATCCCGGCAAGCTTGGTGGCTTCCCCGAAGAGCACCACGAGCAGGCCGGTGGCGAGCGGGTCGAGCGTCCCGGCATGCCCCGCTTTCCGGGCCCCGTAAAGTCTCTTCGCCGCCTGAAGCGCGGCGTTGGAGCTGATTCCGAGAGGCTTGTCAAGGAGCAGCGCACCGTCGATCACGACTGCGTCATTTCTTTCCGACGGCGTTGTCGATCAAGCGGGAAAGGCGGTCGGCGCGCTCGATCGACTCGTCGTACTGGAAGCGCAGCTCGGGAATACTGTAGAGCGTCAGGCGGCGGGCGAGCTGGCTGCGCAGAAACCCGGCCGCCCGGGTCAGGCCCTGCAGAACTGCATCGAGGTTGGATTTCTCAAGAAGCGTGAAGAAAACCTTGGCGTGCCCCATGTCGGGCGACACGTCGACCGAGGTAATGGTCACCATGCCGATGCGCGGGTCGCGCACCTCCCGGGCAAGCAGGTCCGAGAGCTCCCGCTGGATCAGGTCCCCGATGCGCTGGGGTCGTCCCTGACCTCGCTTCACAGGGTCCTCGCGACCTCCATGACCTCGAAAACCTCGAACTGGTCGCCTTCCTTCAGGTCGGAGAAGCTCTTCAAAGACATGCCGCATTCGAACCCAGCTTTCACTTCGCGCACGTCGTCCTTGAAGCGCTTGAGTGAGTCGATCTCGCCGGTGTGGATCACCACGTTGTCGCGCAGCACCCGCACCTGGGCGCCGCGCTTTACTGCACCCTCGAGCACGTAGCATCCCGCCACAGTGCCCACCTTCGAGATGCGAAACACCTGGCGCACCTCGACGAGACCGATGACCGATTCCTTCCGCTCCGGCGCCAGCATGCCGGAAAGCGCCGCCTTGATCTCGTCTACCGCCTCGTAAATGATGTTGTAGTAGCGGACTTGGATGCCCGAAGACTCGAGGAGCTTCCGGGCCGTTGCATCGGCGCGCGTGTTGAATCCGATGATCACGGCGCGCGACGCCATGGCGAGGTTCACGTCCGATTCCGTGATGCCTCCCACGCCGGCGTGCACCACGCTCACCTTGACCTCGTCGGTCGACAGGCGCGTAAGCGCGTGCACCAGCGCTTCCTGCGAGCCCTGCACGTCGGCTTTGATGACCAGGGTCAGCACCTTTTTCTGGCCCTCGCCCATCTGCTCGAACATGTTCTCCAGCTTCGCCGCCTGCTGCTTGGCGAGCTTGACGTCGCGGAACTTGCCCTGGCGGAAAAGCGCGATCTCGCGCGCCTTGCGCTCGTCCGCGAGCACCACCATCTCCTCGCCCGCCGCGGGCACCTCGGAGAGGCCTTGGATTTCGACGGGGATCGACGGCCCGGCCGACTGGACCGGCTTGCCGTTCTCATCGAGCATCGCGCGCACCCGGCCAAAAACCGCGCCAGTGAGCACCACGTCGCCGCGCTTCAGCGTCCCGGATTGCACGAGCAGCGTCGCAACCGGGCCGCGGCCTTTGTCCAGGCGCGCCTCGATGACCACGCCCTTGGCCGGGGTGTCCGCGGATGCCTTGAGCTCGAGTACCTCGGCCTGGAGCAGCACCTGCTCCAGGAGGTCCTCCACGCCTTTGCCCGTCTTCGCCGAAACGGGCACAAACGGCGCGTCGCCACCGTATTCCTCCGGCACCACGCCATGCGCAAGCAGTTCCTGTTTTACCTTCTCGGGATTGGCCTCGTGCTTGTCGATCTTGTTGATCGCGACTACGAGCGGCACCTCGGCGGCCTTGGCGTGGTTGACTGCCTCCACCGTCTGGGGCATGACCCCGTCGTCGGCGGCCACCACCAGCACCACCAGGTCGGTCACCTTGGCGCCGCGAGCCCGCATCGCCGTGAATGCCTCGTGGCCGGGCGTGTCGAGGAATGTGATGACGCCACGCGGCGTCTCGACGTGGTAGGCGCCGATGTGCTGCGTGATGCCGCCCGCCTCCCCGGCCGCCACCTTGGTACGTCGGATGTAGTCGAGCAGCGAGGTCTTCCCGTGATCCACGTGTCCCATGACAGTGACGACCGGGGGGCGTGGCTTCGCCTCTCCGGCAACGGGATGCTCACTCTCCGTCAGGTAGGCCTCCGGGTCGTCGAGCTTGGCGGGTTTCGCCTTATGGCCCATCTCCTCCACGAGGATCATGGCGGTTTCCTGGTCGAGGACCTGGTTGATGGTCGCCATGGTGCCGAGCTTCATCAGCGCCTTGATCACCTCCGCGGCTTTCACCGACATGCGGTGGGCCAGCTCGCCCACCGTGATCGTCTCTGGAACGGGTACTTCGCGCACCATGGGCTCGGCGGGCTGTGCATGCGCGATCTCGCCGCCGCTCGCTGCCGGGCGGTGCCGTCCACCCCCGCGCGCGTGCCAGCCGCCCACGCCACCGCCCGCGTCACCGCGCGTCTTGATCTGGCGCCGGCGCACCGAGTCGTCGCGCAGGACGGTGGTAGGCCGTGCCTTCTTCGGCTTCTTGTCGGTCTTGACTTCGCCCGTCTTGGGCGCGTGCAGCGTGGTCGGGGCGGGCGCGGCCGGGGGCGTCGCCTCGGCCGCCTTCTGCTGCTCCGCGGCCTTCTCGGCCTCCTTGCGCTCGCGCTCCTGCCTCTCGCGCAGCTCGGCGGCCTGCAACTCGGCGAGCTGCTGCTGTCGTCTCGCTTCCTCTTCCCTTAATTGGATCTCTTTGGAATCGACCGCAGGCGGCGGCGGAGGCGGCGGCGTCGGGGCCTCGGCCGCGACCGCTGCGGCGGCGACTTCCGCTGGATCGCGCTTGATGAAGACCCGCTTCTTGCGCACCTCCACCTGCACCGTGCGGTACTTGCCGGTGGCGTCGGTCTTGCGGATCTCGCTCGTCTGCTTGCGCGTCAGAGTGATCTTGTTCTTGGTGTCGGCAGAGCCATGCGTCCTGCGCAGGTATTCGAGCAGGCGTGACTTGTCCTGCTCGCTGAGCGAATCGTCGGGCTGCTTCTTGTCCACGCCGGCGGCGCGCAGTTGCTCCAGCAGCACCGAGGGCGGCACCTTAAGCTCGCTCGCGAACTGCGCTACGCTCGTCTGCGCCATCGCTACGCGGCCTCCTTGTTCGCGTCGTCGCCGAACCAGTGTGCACGGGCGGCCATGATCAGCTTCTTCGCCTTCTCGTCCTCGAGACCCGTCATCTCCGAGAGTTCGTCGACCGCGAGGTCCGCAAGCTCGTCGCGCGACTTGATCCCCTTCTCGACCAGCTGGGCGGCGAGCTGGGTATCCATCCCCTCGAGCTTGAGCATCTCAGGGTCGACGCCTTCCATCTTCTCCTCGTTGGCGATCGCCGCCACGAGAAGCGCATTGCGGGCGCGGTTGCGCAGCTCGTTGACCGTGTCCTCGTCGAAAGCCTCAATTTCGTTCAGCTCGTTGATCGGAACGTAGGCGATCTCCTCGAGCGTGGAGAAGCCCTCCTCGATCAGGATGTTGGCCACTTCCTCGTCGACGTCGAGGCGCTCCATGAAGTGCTGCTTGATGCGACCGCTTTCCTCCTCCTGCTTCTTGTTGGACTCGGCCTCGGTCATCAGGTTGATCTGCCAGCCCGTGAGCTCGGAGGCGAGCCGCACGTTCTGGCCGCTGCGGCCGATGGCCACCGCCAGGTTCTCTTCATCTACCACCACGTCCATCGCGTGCTTTTCCTCGTCGACCACGATCGAGCTCACCTCGGCGGGCGCAAGCGCGCCGATCACGAACTGCGCTGGGTCGGCGGACCAGAGCACGATGTCGACCCGCTCGCCCGCCAGCTCCTGCGTTACCGCCTGGACGCGCGAGCCGCGCATGCCCACGCAGGTGCCGATCGGGTCGATGCGTTTATCGTTCGTATGCACGCCGATCTTTGCGCGGATGCCCGGATCCCGGGCGGCCGACTTGATCTCCAGAAGGCCTTCCTCGATTTCCGGGACCTCGAGTTCGAAAAGCTTCATGATGAACTGCGGCGCGGTACGGGAAAGGACAAGCTGAGGGCCGCGCGCCTGGCGATCGATCTTCATCACCCAGGCGCGGACACGGTCGCCCACGCGCAGATTTTCTTTGGGAATCATGTGCTCGCGCGGCAGAAGGGCTTCCAGGCGCCCTGACTCGATAATCGCGTTGCCGCGCTCCATGCGCTTCACGGTGCCGGTCACCAGCTCGTCGCCCCGCGAAAGGAAGTCGTTCAGGATCTGCTCGCGCTCCGCGTCGCGTATGCGCTGCAGTATTACCTGCTTCGCGGTCTGCGCGCCGATGCGGCCGAACTCCACGTTCTTGATCGGCTCCTCGATGACCTCGTCGAGCTTCGCGTCGGGCTTGCGGTCCTGCGCCTCCTCGAGGGACAGCATCTGCGCGGTATTCCAGTCGGGTGTGTCGTCCGGCAGCACCTTCCATCGCCGGAAGGTCTCGTACTCGCCCGTGTTGCGATCGACATGCACGCGCACGTCGATATCCTCGCTGTACTTCTTCTTCGTGGCGGAGGCGAGCGCCATCTCTAGGGCGCCAAAGACTATGTCGCGCGGGACGTTCTTCTCCCGCGCCAGCACATCCACGAGCATCACCAGTTCACGATTCATCCACTACCCTCACAGATTCGGTACCAGCCGCGCCCGGTCGATGTCGCCGATCGCGAGCGCAACCGTCTGGCCGCTTCCTTCCACCTCGAGGCTCACTCGGTCGCCCTCGGCCCCGCGCAACACACCGACGAACCGGCGCCGACCGGTGGCGTCCGGCGTCCGCATGCGCACGTCGGCCTTGTGGCCAACGAAGCGCGCGAAGTCGCTCGCCTTCCGAAGCGGCCGGTCAAGCCCGGGCGAGGACACCTCCAGCCGCTCATAGTCGACGCCCTCCACCTCGAGAACCCGGGTGAGCTGACGACTCACTGCCGCACAGTCTTCCACCCCCACCCCGCCCGCCTTGTCGATGAAAAGGCGCAGCAGCCGACCGCCGTTCGATGCGCGCAGATCGACCAGCTCGTATCCCATGCCGGCGACTACCGGCGCGATCAGTTCTTCGATC
>DASRKB010000016.1:0-12607 GCA_035649175.1 Burkholderiales bacterium
CGACCAGCGCCTGGCAGATGCGCTCGTCGTTGACGTAGCGGTTGTTCGGGCAGTCGAGCGTGAACTCGAAGCCGTTCGGGTAGCCCGCCTCGGCGAGCAGCTTCTTCGCGCCGTTCGGGTCGTACTTCATCACCCGGTCGATGTCCTTCGTGTGGCCGTGCACGCCGGGGGCGACCATGATGCCCGCCGGGATGGAAAGCCCGCGCATCACCACGCGCTTGATCGCCTCGCGGTCGACCGCCATGTTGAGCGCCTGGCGCACGCGCACGTCCTTGAACGGGTTCTTGCCCTTGACGTCGGAATACTTCAGCTCATCGTTGTGCTGGTCCATGCCGATGAAGATGGTGCGCACCTCGTGGCCGTCGAGCACCTTCAGCTTAGGGTCCTTCCTCAGGCGCTCGACGTCCTGCACCGGCAGGTCGGTGACGAGGTCGACATCACCCGCGAGCAGCGCCGATACCCGTGTCGCGTCCGACTTGATGGGCGTATAGACGACGTCGGTGACATTGCCGTCGAGCTTGCCCCACCAGCCCTTGTGCGCGGTGAAGACGATCTGCTTGTCGGGCTCCCAGCCTTTGATCATGTACGGGCCGGTGCCGTTGGTGTTGCGCGAGGCGTAGGTCTCCTGCTTCTTGGCGTAGTCCTGCACGTTCTGCGAGTTCGTCTTCTCCGCCCAAGCCTTGCTCATGATGCGGAAGTCGACGATATTGCGCAGCAGGATCGGGATCGGCCCGTCGGTGAGGATGTCAACGGTGTGGTCGTCGATCTTCTTCACCTCCTTGATGCCGGTCACGTAGATCTGCATCGTGCCCTGCGGCTGCTTGATCCGGCCGAAGGAGAAGATCACGTCGTCGGCGGAGAGGGGCGAGCCATCGTGGAACTTGACGCCCTTCCTCAGGTTGAATCGCCAGTGGGTTTCGGAGAGCTGCTGCCAGCTCGTTGCGAGGCAGGGCTCCACCTTGTAGTCCCTGGTATAGCGCGTAAGCCCTTCGTAGGTGTGCTGCAGGATCGAGTTGGTCGTGGCGTGGTTCTGCGAGTGCGGGTCGAGTGTCAGGATGTCGTTCTGCGCGGCCCATCGCAGGTTCGCCGCCTGCAGCGGCGCCGCGGCCATCACGGCGGACAGCAGAATTGCCTTCAGCAGCTTCATTTTCCCCTCCTCTATCGGATCGGTAGAGCTTCCTCAACCAGCGCCGCGAGGTAGCCGGCGCCCAGTGGAATCACCTCGTCATTGAAGTCGTAGCTCGCATTGTGCAGGAAGCAGGCGCCCGGCCCGCCCCCCTGGCCGAGGAACACGTATGCCCCGGGCCGCGCGAGCAGCATATACGAGAAGTCCTCCCCGCCCATGACCGGGTCGAAGTCGGTGATCACCTTGCTCTTGCCGAACACGCGCTCGCCGACGCGCGCGGCGAACTGCGCCTCGGCCGTGCTGTTGACCGTCGCGGGGTAGCCGCGGGTGTAGCGAACCTCGGCGCGGGCGCCGAAGGCCTCGGCCACCTTGCCTGCCATTTCGGCGATGCGCTTCTCCGCGAGGTCGCGGGTCTGTGGCCGGAACGTGCGCACCGTACCCAGCATGCTGACCGAGTCCGGGATGACGTTGAAGGCGCCGAGCTGGCTCGTGCGCATGGAGCACAGGCTGATCACCATCGCGTCGACCGCGTCGATGCTGCGGCTCACGAGCGTCTGCAGCGAGGTGATTACCTGCGCGGCGACGACCACCGGGTCGGTTGCGACGTGCGGGAAGGCGGCGTGTCCGCCGCGGCCGTGCACGGTGATCTCGACCTCATCGGTCGCCGCCATTACCGGGCCGGCGCGCACCGCCATCGTGCCGGCCGGCAGCCCGGGGTAGTTGTGGATCGCGTACACCTGTTCGGCCGGAAAGCGCTCGAAGAGCCCCTCCTTCACCATTACCTGCCCGCCGCCGCCGCCTTCCTCCGCCGGCTGGAAGATCAGGTAGGCGGTGCCCTCGAACTTGCGCGTCTCGGCGAGATAGCGCGCGGTGCCGAGCAGCATCGTGGTGTGGCCGTCGTGCCCGCACGCGTGCATGCGGCCTTCGTTCCTGGACTTGTGGGCGAAATCGTTGTTCTCGTGAATGGGAAGACAGTCCATGTCGGCGCGCAGGCCGATCGCTTTCCCGTTCGCCTTCTTCCCCTTGATCACGCCGACCACGCCGGTCTTGGCGATGCCGGTATGCACCTCGATGCCCCAGCCTCTCAGCCGCTCGGCGACGATGCCGGCGGTGCGGCTTTCCTCGAAGGCGAGCTCGGGATGCGCGTGGATGTCGCGGCGCAGCGCGGTGAGCTCCGGGTGGTAGGCGCGGATGCGCTCGACGGGCGTGGTCATATCGGGTTGATGCGCAGCCTTGGGTCGACGGCGTAGTAAAGGAGATCGACGACGAGGTTGATCACCACGAAGAAAAGCGCGATCAGGCAGAGGTACGCCGCCATCACCGGCACATCGGCGAAGTTCACTGCCTGGATGAAGAGCAGTCCCATGCCCGGCCACTGGAACACCGTCTCGGTGATGATGGCGAAGGCGATGATGGCGCCGAGCTGCAGCCCGGTGATAGTGATCACGGGAACCAGGGTGTTCTTCAGCGCATGGCCGAAGTGCACCGCCCGGTCGGTGAGCCCGCGCGCGCGCGCGAAGCGGATGTAGTCGGTGCGCAGCACCTCCAGCATCTCGGAGCGCACCAGCCGCTGGATCAGTGTCATCTGGAAAAGGCCCAATGTGATCGCCGGGAGCACGATCGCCTTGAGCCCCGAGGCGGTGAGGAGCCCCGTGCTCCACCAGCCGATCTGGATCGTTTCCCCGCGCCCGAAGGCGGGCATCCAGCCGAGCTGCACCGCGAAGACGAGGATGAGAAGAATGCCGATGAGGAAGGTGGGCAGCGACACGCCGGCGAGGGACACGGCGAGCAGGACATGCGAGAACCAGGAATCCTTTCGTAGCGCCGTGTAGACGCCCATCGGAATGCCGGCGGCGAGCGCGAAGAGCGCGGCCACCAGGGACAGCTCGAGCGTGGCCGGCAGGCGCTCGACGATGAGCTTGGAGACCGGTTGCACCTGGCGAAGGCTCAGGCCGAACTCGCCCTGGACCGCGTTGCCGAGGAAGCTCAGGTACTGGATGTAGAAAGGCCGGTCGAGCCCCAGCGCGCGCGTCACCTCGACCCGCTGCTCGGGCGTGGCGTCCTGTCCGAGCATGAACAGCACCGGGTCGCCCACGAAGCGGAATAGCGAGAACGCGATCAGCCCGACCGCGAGCATCACCAGTACCGCCTGCGCGACCCTCCTCAGGATGAACGCGAGCATGGGAGTTTTGGCGCGAGAATGTTACCGTGACTTTCGCGCAAAAACTCGTCGTCTGGCAGCGCCGGCACGGCCGGCACGGACTGCCCTGGCAGGGCACGCGCGACCCGTACCGCGTATGGCTTTCCGAAGTCATGCTGCAGCAAACGCAGGTCTCGGCCGTCGCCCCCTACTACCGGCGCTTCCTGGAGAAGTACCCCAGCGTCGAGGCGCTTGCCGCCGCGCAGGAGGAGGAGGTGCTGCGGCTCTGGAGCGGCCTGGGCTATTACGCACGCGGCCGGAACCTTCTCCTTGCTGCCCGGCAGGTCGTGGCGCAGGGCGGCTTCCCGAAATCCTTAGGCGCCATAAGGGAACTGGCCGGTGTCGGTCGGTCAACCGCGGCGGCGATCGCGGTCTTCGCCTTCGGTTGCCGCGCCGCAATCCTCGACGGCAATGTCAAGCGTGTGCTTTCGCGCCGCTTCGGCCTGACGAACGAAGAGGATCTTTGGCATCGAGCGCAGCGGCTTCTCCCCCGCGAGAACCTCGAGACCTACACTCAGGCGCTGATGGACCTCGGCTCGCTCGTCTGCACGCGCGGCAAGCCGAAGTGCGATGCCTGCCCGGTGGCCGACCAGTGCGTCGCGCGCCGGCAGGAGCGCGTGCACGAGCTGCCGGCGCCGCGCGCGCGCAAGCCGCTGCCGACGCGGCGCGCGACGTGGTTCGTCTATCTGTGCGGAAACGAAGTCCTTCTCGAGCGCCGCCCGAGCCGGGGGCTGTGGGGCGGCCTTTGGGTTTTCCCGGAGAAGAGAATTTTTCAGGCCGCGGCGGCGAAACGGCTCCCGCCGGTCGAGCACGGCTTCACCCACTTCCGGCTCGTCGCGCAACCGCTTCTGTTCCGCGTGTCGAAGCGAGCCGATGCGCCGGGATGCCTCTGGCTTGGGCTCGAAGACGCCGCGGGAGCGGCCGTCCCCGCGCCCGTGCGAAAGCTGCTCCTGGATCTCTCCGCATGACCCTGCCCGTGATCGATCGCAACCGCTGCGAGGCCAAGGCCGAGTGCGTGCGGGTGTGCCCGTACAACGTCTTCGACCTGCGCACGCTCACGCCGCAGGACAAGGAGAGCATGTCCCTCCTTGGGCGTCTCAAGGCGCGCGTGCACGGCAACCGGCAGGCGGTCGTCGCGCGGCCGCAAGACTGCCAGGCGTGCGGCAAGTGCGTCGCCGCCTGCCCCGAGGACGCGATCCGGCTCGCCTAGGGCTGCGGGCGCGCGCCGATCAACGCGTTGAGGCGCTCCAGGCGGGCGCGCGCATCGGAAAGCTCGAGGAGCTCCTGCTTGGCCGCGAGCGGAAGCGGCAGAAGCTCGGCGAGGCGCGCGCCGACCCAGGAGGCCGAATCGAGGCGATGCGGCGGCTCGAGCAGGCCCGCGTGCTGCTCGATGATGCGCTCGAGCAGCCGCACGCAGGTCGCGCAGGCGTCGGGGACGGGCGCATCGGGCTCGTCGGGAAGGATCTCGACCGAGGCGACGGCGAGCCCGCTCGGGCGCACCTCACGCTCGATGATGCGGAAGCGCTGCTCCCCGCGCGCAAGGACCTGCAGCACGCCGAGTTGCGGCATGTCCCATTCGCCGATGCGGGCGAGGGTGCCGACCGCGGCGGGCACGGCCGGCTCGCCCACTTCCCTGCCTTCCACGATGAGGCACACGCCGAACGGCGAGCCGTCCTTGAGGCAGGCCTTGGCCATGTCCATGTAGCGGCTTTCGAAGATGCGCAGCGGCACCCGGCCGCCCGGGAAGAGGACGGTGTTCAGCGGGAAAAGGGGCAGGCGTTCTATTGGGCGGGTTCCTGCGCAAGGCCGCGGTGGCGCACCAGGACGCGCCAATCGGCGCTGAAGTGCGTCGCGAGCCGCTCGGCCATGTAGACCGAGCGGTGCCGGCCGCCGGTGCAGCCGATCGCCACCGTGACGTAGCTGCGATTCTCCCGCACGATTTCCGGCAGCCAGCGGCCGAGCAGACCGCGCACGTCCTCCAGCCAGCGCTGTGCGGGCGCGTCGCGCTCGAGGTACTCGATAACCGGCGCGTCGCGGCCGGTTAGTGGGCGCAGCTTCGGGTCGTAGTGCGGGTTGGCGATCATGCGGGCGTCGAGCACCCAGTCGGCGTCGAGCGGGATGCCCTGCTTGTAGGAGAAGGACTCGAAGAGCAGCGTCAGCGCGCCCGCGCCCAGCCCGAGCAGGTCGCGGATCCAGTTCTGCAGCACGCGCGCCTGCAGAGCGCTGGTGTCGATGCGGTGGCCGAGCGCGGCGACGCTCGCGAGCAGCATGCGCTCGCGCTCGATCGCCTCGTCCAGCGTCAGCCCCGCTCGCGTCAGCGGGTGCCCACGGCGCGTCTCGGAGAAGCGCCGCAGCAGGGTGTTGGTGTTGGCCTCGAGGTAGATGATCCGGCAGTCCACACCGCGGTTGCGCAGCTGCTCGAGATGCTCGGGCAGCGCGGGCAGCGCGGCGCTCCTGGCGTCGATGCTCACCGCGGTGCGGTCGTGGCCGGCCTCGGCGAGGAAGTCGACCGTCTCGAGCAACAGCGTCGCCGGCAGGTTGTCGACGCAGTAGTAGCCGCCATCCTCCAGGACATGCAGCGCGATGCTCTTGCCGGAGCCCGAAAGGCCGCTAACCAGAATCAACTGCATAACGGCAGAATGAGCTGCACTACTTGTCTTGGTCCATCTGCTGTCTCTGCCGGGCGAGGAACTCGGCGGTCGAGTCGATGCCGCGCAGCTTGAGAATCTCGTTCCTCACCGCCGCCTCCACCAGCACCGCGAGATTGCGGCCGGCGGCCACGGGGATGATCACCTTGCGCACCGTCACGCCGAGGATGGTTTCCGAGAGCTCCTCGAGCGGCAGGCGCTCGGCGAGGTCGCGCCCGCTGGCCTGCGGCTTCTGCAGGTGCGCGATCAGGCGGAGCTTCATCTTTCGGCGCACCGCGGTCTCGCCGAAGATGGTGCGGATGTTGAGCAGGCCCAGGCCGCGCACCTCGATGAAGTCCTTCAGCATCGGCGGGCAGCGCCCCTCGAGCGCATTGGCGGCGATGCGCATGATCTGCACTACGTCGTCGGCCACCAGCCCGTGGCCCCGGCTGATGAGCTCCAGGCCGAGCTCGCTCTTGCCGACGCCCGATTCGCCCGTCACCAGCACGCCGAGCCCGAGCACGTCCATGAACACGCCGTGGCGCTCCACCTGGTCGGCGAGCGCCTTGGCGAGGTAGTGCGCGAGCGTCTCGATGACGCGGCCCGCGCTCTCGGGCGTGGCGAACACCGCGGTGCGCGACCTGGCGGCCGCCTCGACGAGCTCCGGAAAGGGCGTCACGCCGTCGGCGAAGACCACTGCGGCCGGCCCGGCCGCGATGCAGCGCGCGGCGAGCTCCGTGCGGCGCGCCGGGTCGCGGCGAGTGGCCGCCTCGGCCTCGACCGCGCCGATGACCTGGATGCTGTTGGGGTGGGTGAAGTTGAGGTGGCCGATCAGCGACGCGGAGGCCGCCGCCTCGCGGCGCACCTCGGCCATGCCGCCGTCGCGCGCGCCGATCCAGACGAGCGACAGCGCTTCTCGGTTGTCGTCATGCAGCCGCGCGACGTTGACCGGGTGCATCGGGCTGCCAGTCGGCGATCAGCCCGTGCAGCGCCGCGGCGTCGGTGGCGCGGCTCATCGCCTCGCGCAGCGGCTTGTCGCAGAACATCTGCGCGAGCTCGGAGAGGATCTGCAGGTGCTTCTCGGTGGCTTTCTCGGGCACGAGCAGCACGAACACGAGCGTAACCGGGTTGCCGTCGGGCGCGTCGAAGGGAACGGGCTGGCCGAGGCGGAAGAGCGCGCCGAGGGCGTCCTTCAGGCCCTTGATGCGGCCGTGCGGGATGGCGACGCCCTGTCCCAGCCCGGTCGAGCCGAGGCGCTCGCGGGCGAACAGGCTGTCGAACACCACGCTCTTCGCGATGCCGTCCTGGTTCTCGAAGAGCAGCCCCGCCTGCTCGAACAGGCGCTTCTTGCTCGAGACCTGGACGTCGAGCTGGATGTGCGAGGCTCGCAGGAGCTTGGCGACGAGGCTCATGAGGCGGCGCGATTATAGCCGCTAGCCGTTGCGCTTCTCCGGCACGCGCTTCTCCGTGCCGCGTTTTTCCATGTTGCGCTTCTCCTTGTACCGCAGAACCTGACGGTCGAGCTTGTCGGCCATGAGGTCGATGGCCGCGTACAGGTCCTCCTCCTCCGACTCGCAGTGCAGCTCCTTGCCGCGCACGTGCAGCGTGCACTCGGCTTTCTGCCTGAGCTTCTCCACCGTCAGGACGACGTGGGCGTCGATCACGTGGTCGAAGTGCCGTGTGACGCGCTGCATCTTGGCGCGCACGTAGCTGAGGATCGCCGGGGTCACTTCGAGATGATGGCCACTCACGTTGAGGTTCATCTTACAAGGCCCTTCTCTGGTTGACGGGGGGGATCTGCAGGGACTCACGATACTTTGCAATCGTGCGCCGCGCTACCACGATGCCCTGCTCCCCTAGGATCTGCGAGATGCGCGCGTCGGAGAGCGGGGACTTCGCGTCCTCTGCCGACACGAGCTGCTTGATCAGCGCGCGGATGGCGGTCGAGGAGGCGGCGCCGCCCGCCTCGGTGGCGACATGGCTGCCGAAGAAGTACTTGAGCTCGTAGGTACCGCGCGGCGTCGCCATGAACTTCTGCGTGGTGACGCGCGAGATCGTGCTCTCGTGCAAGCTGAGGGTGGAGGCGATTTCACGAAGAACCAAGGGCCGCATTGCGACCTCGCCGTGCTCCAGGAAGTGGCGCTGGCGGTCGACGATGGCCTGCGACACGCGCAGGATGGTGTCGAAGCGCTGCTGCACGTTCTTGATGAGCCAGCGCGCCTCCTGCAGCTGCGAGGACAGGCCGTTCCTCGCGCCGGCGGCGATCTCAGCGTACAGGCGGTTGATGCGCAGCCGCGGCATCGCGTCGGGGTTCAGGCTCGCGCGCCAGACGTTGCGGATCTTCCTCACGATGACGTCGGGCACTACGTAGCGCGCCTCGACTCTGGCGAAGGCCGAGCCGGGACGCGGGTTGAGCGCTAGGATGAAGCGCTGCGCGGCGCGCAGCGCTTCATCGTCGGCGCCGGTGAGGCTTTTCAGGCGCGTGTAGTCGCGGCTCGCGAGCAGCTCAAGGTGCTTCTCGACGATGTCGAGCGCGAGACGGCGTGTTGCGTTGTCGGGGAGATTGCGGATCTGCAACGCGAGGCATTCTGCCGGCGTGCGCGCGCCTACGCCCGCGGGCTCGAAGTTCTGCAGGTGCCGTAGCCCGATGGCAAGCTCCTCGGGTTCGGCCTCCGCCTCGGGCGGTAGCAGCGCGGCGATCTCCTCGAGCGGCTGCGTCAGGTAGCCGTCCTCGTCGAGCGCGTCGATCAGCACCTCCACGAAGGCGCGGTCGCGCGCGCCGAGGTTGGTGAGCGAGAGCTGCGTGCGCAGGTGCTCGCGCAGCGTCGGGCTGTCAGCGTGGCTGAAGCGGTCGCGGTCGCCCTCGTCGTCCTCGGGCGCGCCGCGCCAGCTGGCGGCGAGCTCCGCGGACCAGTCCTCGGCGGGCGCGCCGCCAGGCTCCGGGACGGGCGCCGCCTGCGCCTCGGTGGTGGGAGCGCGCGGCGGTGCTTCGGCTTCGCCGCCGTCGAAGTCCTCACGCTCGAGCGCCGGGTTCTCCATGAGCAGGCGGTCGATCTCCTGGTTGAGCTCGACGGTGGAGAGTTGCAGCAGGCGGATCGACTGCTGCAGCTGGGGCGTCAGCGTCAGGTGCTGCGATAACCGGAACTGAAGCGAAGGCTTCATCAAGACCCTGAACGACTACATGCGGAAATTCTCGCCCAGATATACTCGGCGGACGCTGTCATTATAGACAATCTCCTCGGGATGGCCCGAAGCGAGCACGGCGCCGTCGTTGATAATGTAGGCGCGGTCGCAGATTCCCAGCGTTTCCCGCACGTTGTGGTCCGTTATGAGCACCCCGATGCTTCTTTCTTTCAGGAACCGAATGATGCGCTGGATGTCGAGCACCGCGATCGGGTCGACGCCGGCGAAGGGCTCGTCCAGCAGGATGAAGGTCGGCTTGGTTGCGAGGGCGCGCGCGATTTCCAGCCGCCGCCGCTCGCCCCCGGAGAGCGAGATCGCGGCGTGCTTGCGCAGGTGCGCAATGTTGAGGTCCTTGAGGAGCTCGACGAGCTTCGCCTCGGCGGCCTCGCCCTTCATTCCCTGAAGCTCGAGGATCGCCTGCACGTTCTCCTCGACGCTCAGGCGCCGGAACACCGAGTTCTCCTGCGGCAGATAGGAAATGCCCAGGCGGGCGCGCCGGTGGATCGGCAGATGCGTGAGCTCGGTCGCATCGAGGAAGATCGCGCCCGCGTCCGCGGGCACGAGCCCCACGATCATGTAGAAGCAGGTGGTCTTGCCCGCGCCATTGGGCCCGAGCAGCCCCACGACTTCTCCGCTGGACACCTCCAAAGACACGTCTTTGACGACCGTGCGGGACTTGTAGCGCTTGCAGAGCTTCTGCGAGCGGAGCTGGCTCATCGGTTGTTCGCCTCCCCGTGAAGGGGGGCGGTAGTCGCTGCTCGTTTCCCCGGAATCCATGGTTGCGCGCAGCACTATTTCGACGGTTCCGGAGCGTTCTTGGGCTGCAGGATGGCGCGCACCCGTCCTTCGGGCTTGCCCTTGTCCGAGCTGACGCGGAAGAAATCGGAGCGTTGGTCGACGAAAATGTAGTCGCCGGCGACCTCGTCACCGCCGCGCCTGACCCTAGCGTCCTCGAACAGCTCGATGGTGCCTTTGCGGTCGTCCATCTCCATGCGCCTCGCCTCGCCTTCCATCCACTCCCCCACGGTCGCGGGAGGCTTGGGATCCTGGCGCTGCTTGAAGCGCACCGGCTTGCCGGTCGCGGTGGAGTACTGGAAGCCCTCGGCGTCCTGACGCACGACGAGCCGATCCGCGCGCAGCGTTATGGTGCCGCGCGTCACCACCACGTCGCCCTCGAAGATGTTCAGGCGCCGCACGTCGTCGGCGCTCATGCGGTTCGCTTCAACCTGCGTCGGCTTGTCTCGGTCGCCCTTCTCCGCGAGCGCGGCGAACGAGAGCAGCGCGAGCGCGAGCAGCATGAGCCTCACGGCGCGGCTTCCTTCGACTCGAAGCGCGCTACCACGTCGTGGCGCAGCAGCAGCTCCCGCGACGCGTTGTTGTACTCCATGCCTCGGCCGGAGAGCGAGCGGCTGCCCTCGACGATCTTTACCGGCAAGTCCGTGCGCACGAGCGAGCGCTCGCGCACCACGTGCAGGAACTCGGTGGTCATGCGCGCTTCGGGACGCTGCGCATCGGCCTCGCGCACCAGCACCACGTTGTCGTAAAGGAAAACTTCGTGGCCGTCGCCCGAAAGCGCGCCGCGATCGGCGCGCACCGTGAAGCGCGGCTGGTCGGGCTTGGATTGCATCACGCGCGGGGCGACGAGCTCCGTCGAGTCGTCGTCCGGGTAGTGCAGCATCCGCTCGGCCGAGAGTACGCTCTCGGTCGCGCCGGCCGAATTGTAGGTCGTAGTGGTGAATCTTGTGACGATGTAGTCCGGATCGTGGCGCCTCGGCGAGGCGGGCTTCGCTTCCTCGCGCACGGCGTGGTCGAGCCAGAACGTGAGTAGCGCGAGCGTGAACATGAGCGCCAGCGGGAAGAGCCGCGTGCTGGAGAACCTCATGCCAGGTAGGTCTGCAACGCGCGCTCGAGGGTTCCCTGCGCGCGCATGATCAGCTCGCATACCTCGCGCGCCGCGCCGCGTCCGGCGGGCGCGGCGGCGACATAGTGCACGCGGCTGCGCACCGTCTCGGGCGCCTCACGCGGTGCCGCCGCGAAGCCGCAGCGGGTGAGCACGGGCAGGTCCACGAGCTCATCGCCCATGAAGCCGGACTCGTCGTACGAAAAGCGCAGCCGCGCCAGCAGTCGCTCGAACTCCTTTCTCTTGTCCTCGATGCCCTGCAGCACGTGCGGGACGCCGAGCTCCGACGCGCGCGTCGCTACGGCGAGCGAGCGCCGACCGGAGAGCAGGGCGCAGGCCACTCCGCTTGCGCCCAACATCTTCATCCCGTGGCCATCGAAGGCGTGGAAGCGCTTGAGTTCTTCGCCCGAAGCGCCGTACCAGAGCGTCCCATCGGTGAGCACCCCGTCGACGTCGAAGGCCATGAGGCGCACCCGCTTGGCGCGCTCGGCGATCGCTTGGGACAGCGCGCTCAAATCACCTTGGCGCGGAAGAGATCGTGCATGTTCAGCGCGCCGATCAGCACACCGTTCTCGTCCACGACCAGCAGCTGGTTGACCTTGTATCGCTCCATCAGCTGCACCGCCTCCGCGGCGAGCGCGCCGGCCGCGATGGTGCGCGGGGCGCGCGTCATCAGCTCCGACACGCGCGCGACGTCGACCTGCACCCCCCGCTCCAGCGCGCGTCGCAGGTCGCCGTCGGTGAACACGCCCGCCACGCGGCGCTCGCCGTCGAGCACCGCGGTCATGCCGAGCCGGCCGCGCGTCATTTCGCGCACCGCCTCGCGCAGCGTGGCGCCTTCGGCCACGCCCGGCACCGCCTTGCCCTCGCGCATGACGTCCGAGACGTGCAGCAGCGCCTGGCGCGGCAGCCGGCCTCGCGGATGGCTGCGCGCGAAATCGTCGGCGGAAAAGCCGCGCGCGTCGAGCAGCGCAATGGCGAGCGCATCGCCGAGCGCGAGCGCGGCGGTGGTGCTCGCGGTGGGCGCGAGGTTGTGCGGGCACGCTTCCTTCTCGACGCCGGCGTCGAGGTGCACGTCGGCGTCGCGCGCGAGCGCCGACTCCGGATTGCCGGTGATAGCGATGAGCTTCGCGCCGCGGCGCTTGACGAGCGGCACGATCTGCAGCAGCTCCTCGCTCGCTCCGGAATAGGAGATGCCGATGAAGACGTCGCCCGCCTCCACCATCCCCAGATCGCCGTGGCTCGCTTCCGCAGGATGGACGAAGTACGCCGGGGTGCCGGTGCTCGCCATGGTCGAGGCGATCTTGCGCGCGATGTGCCCGGACTTGCCGATGCCGCTCACCACCACGCGTCCGCGCCGCCCGTGGATGAGCTCCACGGCGTCGAGGAAGCGCTCGTCGAGGCGCACAGCGAGCGCGCGCACCGCATCGGCCTCGATGCGGAGCACCTGCCGGGCGAGGTCGAGCGCGCTCTGCTTCGCGCGCCGCTCGCTAGCCAGCTGCGCGAGGAATACCGCCGGGATGCGCGGAGCAGCGCGCTCAACGCCCTCTACGACATCTTCGACCAGGAGA